>JAEWIJ010000006.1 GCA_023387235.1 Pseudomonadota bacterium | reverse complement strand
AGGCCTCGAGAAGAGCGTCGCCGACATCCAGGCCGAGCGCGAGCGCCTGAGCGACAGCCTGCGCGAGACGGCCCGCATCATCCACGACAGCGAGGCACGGCTCACCGAGATCGAGCGCCATCAGGCGGCGCTGGCCGGCCAGGAGCGCAAGATCCGCGACCAGCTCTTGGAGCGACAGGGCAAGATCACCGTACTGCTTGCCGCCATGCAGCGCATGGGACGCAATCCGCCGCCGGTCCTGATCACGCGGCGCGAGGATGCTCTGCAGATGGTGCGCAGCGCCATGATTCTGGCGCGCGCCTTCCCCGAGCTTGCCGAGCAGGCGACGATCCTCGCGAGCCGCCTTGCCGAGCTCGTGAAGATCATGGAGGCGAGCAAGGCCCAGAGCGAGATCTTGCGCGCGGAGACGACCCGCCACGAGGTCGAGCGCACGCGCATTGCCCAGCTCATCGAGAACCGGCGCCAGTCCCTCGCCGAGCATCAGCCGGCCCTCGATGCGGCCCGCCGGCAGGCCGCCGAGACGGCCAAGCGGATCGAGGACCTGACCACGCTTATCGCGAGCCTCGATGCCAAGGCGGGCAGTATTGCACCGGCACCCGGGCAGACCATCCCCCCCCTACTTTCGGCCGAGAAGCCCCCGGCGGCCCGCCCGGCCGGGGCCGACAGCCCGGAAGCCCAGCACCCCTCCAAGACGGGGCCTGCCATGGCCCAGCTGGTGCCGTCGGCAAGCCAGCTCGCGGCACTGAGCTCGGTCCCCATGCGCCCGGCCCTGCCCTTTGCCCAGACCAAGGGCTCATTACCCTTCCCGGCGCAGGGAAAGCGGGTGCTCGGCTATGGCGACAAGACGCAGTTCGGCACCCAGTCCATGGGCGTCGTGCTGGAGACGCGACATTCTGCCCAGGTGCGCTCCCCTTGTGATGGCTCAGTTCTATGGGCAGGTCCTTTCCGAACCTGGGGCCAGCTCTTGATCATTAATGCTGAGGACGGCTATCATATTTTGTTGGCAGGACTATCTCAGATCGACGTTCAGGTCGGTCAGTTCGTCCTCGCAGGCGAGCCCGTCGGGCTTATGAGCGCCGCGCCCAAGTCGCAGTCGGCAAAGTCGGAAGGCAATGCTCCAGTACTGTATGTCGAGTTCCGCAAGGACAATCGACCAATCGACCCTGATCCCTGGTGGGCTGCACGCTCTTAGAGGATGCAAGAATGAAGCGCAAAGCTGACTACGCATTCTGGACTTTCGTCACGCTCTCGGCCGTGGCCGGGATGACGACCGTGCTCAACGTCACGCGCACGTACTCCGCGACGTCGGGCAACAGCGAAATCTACAAGCAGCTCGACCTGTTCGGCGACGTGCTCGAGCGCGTCCGCAGCGACTACGTCGAGAAGCCGGACGACACGAAGCTCATCGAGAGCGCCATCAACGGCATGCTGAGCTCGCTCGATCCGCATTCGGCCTTCCTCAACCGCAAGCACTTCAACGACATGCAGGTGCAGACGCGGGGCGAGTTCGGCGGCCTCGGGATCGAGGTGACGATGGAGAACAACATCGTCAAGGTCGTCGCCCCGATCGACGATACGCCTGCGGCCCGCGCCGGCGTGATGGCCAACGATCTCATTACGCATCTCGATGGCGATCAGATCGTCGGGCTGACACTCGAGCAGGCCGTCGAGAAGATGCGCGGCAAGGTCGGCACCGCGATCACCCTCACGATCCAGCGCAAGGGCAACGACGAGCCGCTCGAGCTCAAGATCGTGCGCGATCGCATCCGGATCAACGCCGTGCGCGCGCGTGCGGAGAAGGATGTCGCCTACATCCGCATCACGACCTTCAACGAGCAGACGCACGCCAATCTCGTCTCCTCCGTCGAGCGGCTCAAGAAGGAGATCGGCCCGAGTCTCAAGGGTTACATCATCGATCTCAGGAACAATCCCGGCGGTCTGCTCGATCAGGCGATCGCGGTGACGGACGACTTCCTCGAGCGTGGCGCCATCGTGCTGACGAAGGGCCGCAATCTCGAGGAGACGCAGCGCTCGAACGCACGCGCCGGCGATCTCACCGACGGCAAGCGGGTCATCGTGCTGATCAATGGCGGCTCTGCCTCGGCATCGGAGATCGTGGCAGGTGCGCTGCAGGACCATAACCGCGCGCTCGTGATCGGCTCGCGCTCGTTCGGCAAGGGCTCTGTGCAGACCATCATCCCCCTCGGCCAGAACGGTGCGATCCGCCTGACGACGGCGCGCTACTACACGCCGTCGGGCCGCTCGATCCAGGCCAAGGGCATCGATCCCGATGTGGTCGTCGAGCAGGAGCTGCCCGACGAGCTGAAGGCGCGCATGAGCAAGGAGAAGCCGCGCGGCGAGGCGAGCCTGCGCGGGCATCTCAAGGGCGATGCGACGAAGGACGGCAAGGAGGAGTCGGGCTCGAACTCCTACGTGCCCCCCGAGGCGGAGAAGGACACGCAGCTCCAGTACGCGCTGAAGCTCATGCGTGGCGAGATCCCCGAGCCGCCGCCGCGGCCGGCCGATCCGGATGCTTCGAACGAGACGGCCCCGCCGGCGCCCGCCGCCAAGAAGTAGGCCGCTCGCCTTCGGAACGAACACGAACCTCAACGCCCAGGCCATCGCCTGGGCGTTGTCGCATGAAGGATCAGGCACATGAGCTCGAGGCGGCTGCCGACGATCGTGCTCGACAGCGTCACGCACCTCGCGGCGGCGCATCACGGCGCGGTCGTCTACGCGGCCTCGCACGGCGGCGCCTATGCCGCCGCCTATGCTGCCGCCAAGGGCATTGCCGCGGTCATCCTCAATGACGCGGGCATCGGCCGCGAGCGCGCCGGCATTGCAGGGCTCGATTTCCTGGCGGAGCTCCGCGTGCCGGGCGCGGCCATTGCGCACACCAGTGCCCGTATCGGCGACGGCAATGACGGCGTCGCGCGAGGCATTCTCTCGACGGTAAATGCGCCGGCCACCGCGCTCGGCATCGCCATCGGCATGAGCTGCCGCGAGGCCCTGGAGCACATGGCGGCAGCGCCCCTGGCGCCCGCGCCGAAGCCCCCGCCTGCCGACGAGGCGCGGCACGAGATCGCCTCCGCGGTCCATGCCGGCGCGAAGGTGATCGTCATGGATTCGGCGAGCCTCGTGACGCCGTCCGATGCGGGTGCCGTCGTCGTGACGGCCTCGCATGGCGGCCTGCTCGGCGGCAAGCCGGAGACCGCGATCAAGGTCCCCGTCTTTTCGGCCGTCTACAACGATGCCGGGCGGGGCATCGACGACGCGGGCATCTGCCGCCTGCCGGCCCTCGATGCGCGGGGGATCGCGGGCGCGTGCGTCTCCGCGTTCTCGGCCCGCATCGGCGATGGACTTTCCACGTACCGCGACGGCTACATCAGTGCGCTCAACACCACGGCGCTGCGGCATGGCGGGCGGATCGGGCAGTCCACCGCGGAGTTCTGCGACCTCATGCTGGCGGCTTCGGCTCACGCGCGCCACTGACACTTCGCACCGCAATACGCCTCGCAGTCGACAAGGCGTGCCCGCCTCTGCAATCTTCCGGCTTCCCTTCCCGCGAAAGGCATTTCCCATGAGCACGCCCACACCGAACTCGACGCGCCGCATGACCGGGGGGCAGGCACTTGCCGAGATGCTCAAGCTCTCGGGCATCGGGCCGATGTTCGGCATGGGCGGCTTCCAGCTTCTCCCCTTCTACGAGGCCTGTCGCGCACTCGGCCTCCAGCACGCCCTCATCAACGACGAGCGCGCGGGCGCCTTCGCGGCCGATGCCTATGCGAAGGTCACGAACCGCCCCGGCGTTGCGGACGGTACGCTCGGTCCCGGCGCGACAAACCTCGTCACGGGCCTCATCGAGAGCCTGAACGCGGGCCTGCCGATGATCGTCATCACGGGTGACGCGAACCGCGAGCACGCGACGAAGAACATGACGCAGGAGGCGCGCCAGATCGAGATCCTGCGCCCGGCGGTGAAGGAGGTCATCCGCGTCGAGGTGATCAAGCGGCTCCCGGAGCATGTGCGGCGCGCCTTTGCCGTCGCGACGAGCGGGCGGCCGGGTCCGGTGCTGATCAATGTGCCGGAGGATGTCGCGCACGCCGAGCATGACTTCGATGCGAGCGACTTCTGGGTGGACGAGACTACGCTCAAAGCCCAGGCGCGGCGCACGCGGCCCGACGGCGCGGAAGTGGAGAAGGCGGCAGCCCTTCTCGCAAAGGCCGAGCGGCCGCTGATCCTTGCAGGCGGCGGCGTCCACATCTCGGAGGCTTATGCGGCCCTGCAGAGCTTCTCGGAGGCCTATGGCATTCCCGTCGCGCACACCATGTCGGGCAAGGGTGCGATCGCGTGCTCGCATCCGAACTCGGCGGGTCTGTTTGGCCGCTATGATCGCATTGCCAACGAGCTCATCGCGGCATCGGACTGTCTGCTCGTCGTCGGCTGCAAGCTCGGCGAGATCGCGACCAAGCGCTTTGCGCTCATCCCGCCGGGCAAGCCGGTCATTCATGTCGAGATCAATCCGGAGGAGATCGGGCGTACGACGCGGACGTCCGTCGCACTTGCGGGCGACGCGCGCCTGACGCTGCTCGATCTTGCGGCCGCGCTCGGTGCGGGGGCGGCAGCAGCAGCGCGGCGCGCAGGCTATCTCGCCGAGTTGCCGAAGCGCATGGCCGAGTGGCGGCGCGGCGCGGCCGACCGCCTCGAATCCAAGGAGGTGCCGATCAACGTCGGACGCCTCATGCACGAGATCAACGGCATCATGCCGGCGGACGGCATTCTCGTCGCAGACGGCGGCTTTGCCGGCCACTGGGGTGGGTTGATGTTCGATACGAAGGCGGCAGGTCGCCACTTCCTGCCCGACCGCGGCTTTGCCTCCATCGGCTACGGCGTGCCGGGCGGCATCGGCGCGCAGATCGGCGCGGGACCGAAACGCCGTGTGATCGCACTCACGGGCGATGGCGGTTTCAACATGAGCCTCGGCGAGTTGGAAACGGCGCGGCGCCTCGGCGCGAGTTTCGTCGCCATCGTCTTCAACAACGCAGCCTCGGGCTACGTGAAGGCGCTGCAGCACGCCGTCTACGGCCCTGGCAACTACCAGTCGTCGGATCTCGTCGAGATGGACTACGCCGCGATCGCGCGCGGCTTTGGCTGCCACGGCATCCGCGTCAGCGATCCGGAGAAGCTTTCATCCGCGATCCGCGAAGGTCTGGAGAATACCTCGACGCCGACCGTGCTCGACTGCATCGTGACGCGCGATCCCTCGCGCATGCTGCCCGCCGCCGACAACCGCACGCTCAAGGTGCAGAAGGGCGACCGGCCGGTGTGAGGCGTGCTTTTGATCGATCAGATGCGTCCCATCAAGACGAGAATGAGCACGATCACCAACGCGAGACCAAGCCCGCCACCGCCATAATAGCCGGTGCCGTAGAACGGGCGTCCGCCCACGCCGCTGAAGCCGCCGAGCAGCGCGATGATGAGGACGATGAGAAGGATCGTGCCGAGCGTCATGGGATGTGCCTCGAAGATGAATGATCTTGAGGCAAGAACTTCCGCAGTCGGCAGAAGTTCCTGAAGCGCGCGTCGATGCACGCGCTCCTTCTGTTGTAGAGATCACAAACCTATTGGTTGGCTATGCCAGTCGCGCCGCGGCGTGGGCGAGGAAGAGGTACACGCGCCCACCGTCCGACACGACATAGGACTGCGTGAGGCGGCCGCTCGTGTCCTGCTGATCGGCCTCGCGCAGCACATGCTCGAAGTCGAGGAGATAGCGGTCGACCGTCGCCTTGAACGGCCCTTCGGCGCGATAGCGGCGCTGCACGTCGTCGAAGATCGCGCGGCCCTCGTTCGAGTAGATGCTGCGCACCATGATGCCGCGTTGGCCCGTGCGGAAGCGCGACCAGATGGCTGCCGCGGTCGTCGCATCGAGCGAGCGCGCGATGCCCGGCACGTTGATGCCCGGATCCGGCGGCGCCGATGATTGGGCTGCGGCGGCCGTCGCGCGCTCCTGCTCTTCCTCGGAAGCGCGTGCGAGAAGATCGCCGAGCTTCCAGCCCTCGCGCCCCGCGCCACCGGCACCGCCAGTGCCGCGCACTTGAGCTTCGGCGGCGGCAGCATGGCGCGCGGCCTGCTGTTGAGCATGACTGGCCGCCGATTGGTGCGCGCCGGTCGTATGGGCGGAGGGTGGAGGAAGCTGCGCCGGCGGCGAGACGTCCCGCCGCGCACTCTCTCGAATGGTCAGGCTCGAAAGCTGCTGCAGCGCACGGAGCTGCTCCTGCAGCATCCGCTTCATGCCTTCCGTGCTGGCGCGCGTCGTATCGGGCAGGCGCTCGAGCTGGTCGCGCAGACGGCTCTGCTCGGTCTCGAGCTCGGAAAGCGCGGAGCGGGCGCGCACGCGCATCTCCTCGGAGGTCGCACTGAAGCGGCTCGACAGCGTGCCGATGTGCTCGTTTACCTCGCGCGAGACATTCGAGAACTTCGCACGCAGCTCGTCGAGCGCGCGGTCGGTCTCGCTGCCGGCCGAGGTCCGGAGGCGATCCATCTCGGTGAGCGCGAGGCGGGCCTGCTCCTTGGCACCGCGCGTCAACTGCTCGCCGACGAGCTTTGCCCGTGTCTCGGCCTCGGCGAAAGAGCCCTCGAGCTGCGTCGAGTACCCGCGCATGACGCGATCGATGTCGCCCGTCTTGCCGGCGAGCGTCTCGAGCGTATGAGAGAGATCCTCCTGGCGGGCCTGCAACGTGCGATCAATCCGCGTGTTGGCGGACTCGAGCGCCGACGCCGCCGTCATGATCACCTTGCCCTGAGCCTCGAAGCGGCCGGTGACGCTGTTGATCTGGCTGAGCAGTCCTTCGGACACGTGCTTCAGCATGTCGGCCTGATTGGCGAGGCCCTCGATCGCAGCCATGGACTGACGTGTCACGGACTCGCTCGCCCGGCGCACGGCCGTCACGCCCTCCAGCACCTGGCCGTCGAAAGCTTCCGCCTGGCTGCCGAGGACATTGCCGATCTGCGCCGCATGGCCTTCGAGCGCTTCGGTGAGCGCGAGCGCCTTGTCGGCGACGGCGCCGTCGATGGCGAGCGTCGATCGCAGAATGCTCTCGTCGAACAGCTTGAGGCGATCGGCGAACGCTTCGTCCAGGACCTTCGTGCGCTCGATGAGCTGGCGATCGATCGCCTCCTGGCGGCTCGCCATCGTCGCCTCGAGCGCGCCCGCGAACTGCTCGAACACGGACTGCAGGTTCTCGGTACGGACGGCAATGCCCTCGTCGATCTTCTGCGCGCGCTCGTCGAACGTGATCGTCAGCCGCTCGGCATGGCCGTCGAGCGCCGTCTCGATGCGCTTCGAGCTGTCCGTCATTTCGAGCGACATCTTCTCGAAGGACAGGCGCAGGTTCTCGGTGCGCTGCTCGAGCGCCACGGCGAGCGTCGTCGTGAAGTCCTCGAAGACGTGCTCGATCTTGGCGGTCTGGCTGCCGAGCTTGTTCGATACGTTCTCGGCGGTGGAGGCGAGGGAGGTTTCGAGCGCGACGAGATTCTGCCCCGCACCCTCGATAAAACCCGCGAGCTTCTGCTGCTGCTGGCCGAGCTTGTCGACGAGCGAGGGAATTTCGGTGCCGATTTCCTTCAAGGCGCGATTGACGCGCTCGCTCGTCTGCAGGAGCGCCGTACGCTCGCCGGAGAGCTCACCCAGCAGGCCGCGAATGCGGTGCTCGTTCTCGCTGTAGGCGCGTTCGAGCGCGGCAACCTCGCTGTGGACGAGCGCTTCAAGCTCACCGGCGCGGCCGAGCGCGCGCGAGACGGCCTCGTTCATGAACGAGACCTGCCGGCGCACGGCCTGGCCAACCGAGGCGATCTGCTGCTCGGCCATGCGGTCCGGCTCGGCAAGGCGGATCGCGACCTCGGTCATGGCCGAGGACATGAGGCGCAGCTCCTGCGCACGCCAGATCAGCAGCGCCAGGAACCAGAAGAGGGCGATCGGGATGAGGATCGTTGCCGCGAGCGTGATCGCCGTCGGCCGCGAGAGCATTTCCATGAACGTCGGCGCGCGCGCGAGCTCCGGCGCCAGCATCGCCCAGCCGAGCAGGAGGCCGAGCACCGCCCACACGCCGCTCGCAATGGCCGCGACCGTCATCGGCCGCTGCGAGGGCTTCTGCTGGAGGGCATAGATCAGGCCGCCGATCGACGGCACGTCGTCATTGGCGGCAATCGTTGTGCGCGAGGGGCCGGCAGCGCGCCGACGCTGGCTGCGGCTGGAGCCGGCACTGCCATTGCCGCGGCCGCTCTCGCTCGCGGGCTCTGCCGGGGACGCGGGTGCGGCCGGCGGCGCCTTGGGATGGGTATCCGCCTTGGCGGCCGTGGACTTCGCTTCAGGATCGGCCTTGGCGGCGCCAGGAAGCTTGGGCGGCGGCGGGCCACCACTCACGATCTTCGGGAGGGCCGGCTTCCCAGCCCCGGCGGATGGGGGCGCGGGCGGCCCTTTCGGCAGGGGACCTGGGACCACGCGTGTCTGGGGCGCCAGCGTGGGCGCCTGTGGCGTTTCCGGCGTCGCCTCGGGCTTGGCTTGAGCCGCTATCGAAACCGCCGTAGCGGCCCCAGTGGTGGCACCACCGCCGGATACGACCTTAGGTAGTGGCGGCGGCGCAATGCGAGCCGCCGCAGCGCCTGATGTGCCCGTTCCCTCGGCGCGCAACTGCGGCGGCTGATCGGCAGCAGTCGCCGTCTTGTCCGGATCAGGACCCTGACTCATCAGCCTGTAACGCTGCGGCAACAGTTGCCTGTCCGCCGCAGCCCCCCTCCAAAGAAGTAATTACCCAGACTTTTTATTTATCTTATTGCCCGCCGGACTCCCAGCGCGAATCGAGTTCTTCCACTCGATACGACCAGAATTCTGACGAAATCCCCTGTCCGCGCCCGGCCCAGTTCCCCGATTCGCGCGGCTCCTCCGTTGCCGAGAACGTCGCAGTTCAATGGGGCTGCTTTGCGGCGCGGCGGCCGACGACGCTGCCAATCCACCGCATTTGCTGCACATTTGCGCCGCGATGCTTACGGTCGCTTAGGTCCTTTCGTCCATATTTCGTTCACGTCCAGGGCTTGGGCCCGCGCTCCGAGACGGAGAAGCCAATGACGGTACAGATGCTTGAAGCGCAGCAGCACGGCGGAGCCGGTGCACCGCGCCCCAGCGCAGGCGCGCGCCGCCACGATACGCCGATCGATTGGGCGCACCTGTCGCGTTACACGATGAACGACAGGGCGCTCGCGCACGAGGTGCTCGGCCTCTTCGCCATGGAGGCGCCGCGCTATCTCGCCGAGCTCCAATCCGCCGCGAGCCACAAGGCCTGGATCGTGGCCGCCCACACGCTAAAAGGCTCGGCGCGTGCCGTCGGCGCCTGGGCCATCGCAGAGTGCGCGCTGGCTGCCGAGGCTGTCGAGCTCAGTGCCGAGCGCGAGCACGCCCGAAGCCCGGACCGCCCCCATGCCCGCGCCACGCATGGCGCCGATCAGGTCCTGGAACGGCTCAGCGAGGCCGTGCAGCGCACGCTGGCCTATATCGAGCATACGAGGTCGCCGGAGAGCGTCGCTCACGCCCTCTGAGCGCGATCGGCCGCCTCGCACCCTCACACGCGACGCGTATCTCCGCGTGCTCCCGGCGCGTGATCAGCCTTGTACGATAGCGGCCAACATCGCTACGCTCCGCGCGCTTCAAGCCTTCAGCTTGTGCCGGCTAGACGCTCGAGCCGGCACGCGGACACCTGCCGATGATTTTCAAGAAAGTCGCCCGGAGGATGTTCCAGCGATACTGGCGTTGGACGCGCGCCCTTACGCTCGGCGTGCGCGGCATCGTGATCGATGCGGAAGACCGCATTCTGCTCGTGCGCCACACGTACACCACGGGCTGGAATCTGCCGGGTGGCGGAGTCGAATTCGGCGAGAGCCTCGAAGAGAGCCTTGCGCGGGAGTTGGACGAAGAGGGCGGCGTGATCCTGGAAGGTCCGGTCGAGCTCGCCGGCATCTACGACAATCGCGCGATCTTTCCCGGCGATCATGTCGCGATCTATGTCGTGCGCCGATGGCGCCGCGTCCGCGTGCCGGCCCCGAACATGGAGATTGCCGAGACGGCATTCTTCCATCCGGATGCCCTGCCCGACACGATCGTGCCGGCGGCGCGGCGGCGCATCGAGGAAATGCTCGGTAAACGGACACCCGAAGCCGCGTGGTGACGAGCGGCGTTACGATCCACGCGCGACGCTGCGACCCGCGCGGTACGCCGCGCGCGCCGAGCTTGTTGTGCAGGCGCGTGTGGCGGCGCTCAGCCGCCAGACCATCGGTCAGCGCTTGCCGCCACGGAACTGCGGGCGGCGCGGTGCCGATGACGGCGCAGGCGCGCGCGTATCCTTATGGCGGAAATTGATGCGGCCCTTGGTCAGGTCATAGGGCGTCATCTCGACCGTCACGCGATCGCCAGCCAGGATGCGGATCCGGTTCTTCTTCATCCGCCCCGAGGTGTAGGCGATCACCTCATGCCCGTTCTCGAGCTGGACGCGGCAACGCGCGTCTGGCAGCACTTCGGCAACCACGCCCTCGAACTCGAGCACTTCTTCTTTCGCCATTCGTCAACCCTTCTTTCCGGCCTCGCCGAGGCGCGCGGCATCCCCGCGCCGGCACGGTGCCTGCTGTGCTATTCCGAGGCCCAAGCAAAAGGGGGCGGGCTGAGCCCGCCCCCAAACCCCCGACGGGGTATCCCTCAGTCGACCCGAAGGTTCACGGCGGACGACTTGCCGTTGCGGCCGCGCTCGATCTCGTACGAAATCTTCTGGCCTTCGCGAAGATTGCTGAGACCCGCACGCTCGACGGCTGAGATGTGCACGAACACGTCGTTGCCACCCTCGTCGGGCTGGATGAAACCATAGCCCTTCTGAGAGTTGAACCATTTGACGGTGCCGGTAGCCATTCGTAGTTCTCCAAGGATGACTTGAGCCGCGAGCGGAATTGCCGCGGCCATCAAAGCACGCATTGGAGTGTTAACCGATCTCAGCGCGGGAAAACGCTGCCGTGTAGAAAGCACCAAAGCGAGTTCGACGCGCTGTATATGCGCTTTTTCTGACAATTAGGCAAGATGCCGCGTTGCTGGGCAGCACATTAGCCAACGATTAAGCGAAGGCCGCGCCGGCGGCGCGCCACCAGCCCATTCTCGCCTCGTTCTCGCAACTATGCCCCGGGCCTCAATAAAACAGGCTCGAGACGCTTTCCTCGCGGGCCGTCCGCCCAATGGCCTCGGCCAGCAGCGGCGCCAATGACAGCACACGCATATTGGCGGCTGCCTTGACGGCCTCGGTCGGCTGGATCGTATCGGTGATCACGAGCGACTTGATGCGCGAGTTGGTGATCTTGGATACCGCACCCCCGGACAAAACGCCATGCGTCAGATAGGCCACGACATCGAGGGCGCCGGCTTCGAGCAACGCATTGGCGGCATTGATCAGTGTCCCGCCCGAATCGACGATGTCATCGACGAGCAGGCAGACCTTGCCGCGCACATCGCCGATCACGTTCATGACCTCGGACTCGCCGGGACGCTCGCGCCGCTTGTCGCAGATGGCGATCGGCACGTTGATCCGCTTGGCGAGCGCGCGGGCGCGCACCACGCCGCCGACGTCCGGCGAAACCACCATCAAATTCGAGACGTCGTGCCGCTCGAGGATGTCGCGCGTCATCGCGGGCGCGGCGAACAGGTTGTCCGTAGGAATGTCGAAAAAGCCCTGGATCTGGCCGGCGTGCAGATCGACCGTCATGACGCGGTCGACGCCAGCGCGTTCGATCAGGTTGGCGACAAGCTTCGCCGAGATCGGCGTGCGCGGTCCCGGGCGGCGATCCTGGCGGGCATATCCGAAATAGGGCATCACTGCGGTGATCCGGCGCGCCATCGAGCGCTTCAGCGCATCGACGAGGATCAGCAGCTCCATGAGGTTGTCGTTCGCGGGAAACGACGTCGATTGAATGACGTAGGCGTCCTCGCCGCGCATGTTCTCCTGGATCTCGACGAACACTTCCATGTCCGCGAAACGCCTCACCACGCTGCGGGCGAGCGGCACCTTGAGGATCGAGGAAATCGATTCAGCGAGGGGGTGGTTCGAGTTGCCGGCAACGAGCTTGATCCGCGGCGGCTCGTGACCGCCGGGGTTCTGGCGCGCGTCGAAGGGCATGGCCCGATGCTCCTTGCTGGCTGCTGCATCGGGCTTCTAGCAGCCGCTCCGGGCCATGTAAACGCTTGCCACCTAGCGAGATGACAGATTCGTTGCTGATAGATTACAGGGACTTCCCGCGATGGGCGCGCACTGCGACATCGACGCAACTTCGGGCTGTCATCGGCGAGCGGCGATCAGCGCAGGCGTTTCGGACGATAGACCTTCTGCACCTCGTCCCACTCGAGCACGCCGAGATCCTTCACCGGTACGCGCGCCTCGGCGGTCCGGCGGTTCAGCTCCTCGTCCGCGCGCGCCATCTGCTCCGAAACCTGCTGCGCGATCCGTCCAATGGCCTTGTAGGCGGCATAGAGCCCCGCGCTTACGACCATCAATCCAACCAGCTGCGGCATGTTCAGCCCTCCTGCCGAGGAATCTACCATACTTAGAGGCCGAAACGTGACCATAACGCGCGCGCTTCGAGCGTCGAGATCACGTCTGCGGGAAGTGCCGCGCTCCATGTGGACGGCGCGCCCTCGGTCCACCCGCCCAATCCGAAGCCCGGCCCGCGCCGAAGACGCGAGAGCAGGCCGCCGCCTCCGAGGGGGATCACGCGCAGGCGCACTTTGTCGCCGTGCAGCTCGCGCATGCGTGAGCGGACATCCGCGATGCCGTCGATGAGACCATGCTCGAGCGCCTTCCGGCCCGTCCAGAAGGCACCCGAAAAGAGCTCGTCCTCGGACCCGGTCAGGCGTGCGCCGCGACGCTCCTTCACAAGGCCGATGAAGGTCTCGTGGATGTCCTTCTGCAGCGTGCGCAGGCGGGCGATGTCCTCGGGCTTCTCGGGCTGGAAGGGATCGAGGATGGCCTTCGACGTGCCCGCCGTGTAGACGCGGCGGTCGATGCCGAGCTTCTCGATGGCCTTGTCGAAGCCGAAGCCCGCGGAAACCACGCCGATCGAGCCCACGATCGACGACGGATCGGCATAGATCTCGTCACCGGCGATCGCGAGGAAATAGCCGCCGGAAGCCGCGACATCCTCGCAGAACACGTAGACCCGCTTGCCGTGCTCGCCGGCGAGCTGGCGAATGCGCTTGTAGATGAGATGCGACTGCACCGGACTGCCGCCGGGCGAATTGATGAGCACCGCGACGCTCGGCAGCTTCGAGGTCCTGAAAGCCTTCTCGATGGCGGCGGCGGCCGTCGAGAGCGCGAGGCCGGGGCGCAGCGGCGTTGCCATGCCGATCGGGCCGGTGAAGCGCAGAACCGGCACGACGGGCGCCCGGGAGAAAAGGGAGAACACCAACAGAACCTCGACAGTGGGAAGGATCAGGCCGTTGCCGGACGATTTTCCCTAGATATGGGCGCGCGGCGGTGACTTGCAAGCAGCCCCCGAACCGAGCCGACCGCCCGGCAGGGGCATCAATCCTTTTGCCGCTTGAGCTTTTCGAGCGCCGCGAACGGATTGTCCCGCGCGGGCGCCTCGTCGTTCTTCCAGTCGAAAGCCGCGTCGTCCTTGCGCGGGAAGGGGTCGATCGTGCTCGCCAGCTCCTCGTAGACGACGCGGCCGACATCGAGGCGGCCATCCTCGATCGGCTCGGGATCGTCGGCGAGGGAATCGATATCCGCGCCTGGACCGTCGCCCAGCAGCTCCGGCGGCCAGTACGCGACGTCGAGGCGCACGCGATACGTGCGTTCGAGCGGCTCCAGCGTCACGACGCAGGTCTGCTGCGCCAGCATCTCGGCAGTGCCGTGCAGCTCGTACCGGCCGGACTCGAAAGGCCTGATCGTATACTGTCCAACGAGCCGCGTGCATGCGTCGATGCCGAGCGCCTCGGCAAGCGCGGCACGGGCTTCCTCGCTCGCCTCACGCGTCACATCGAGGCCCGCCTCGGGAATGCTTCGCGTCTCGTGCGCCCAGTCGAGGATCGTGCTCGTCATGCCGCTTCCTCAGACCGCCGGCAGCTCGGGAAAATCTACGTTTCCAGCAAGCAAACCGGCACCGTCCTGTCTTTCCAGCGATGCCACCGTGCGGCGCACATAGTCGGCGAGCGGCTCGGCACCGGGCGCGCTTTCCACAGGCCCCTCCCAAATTTCCGACGCCAGGACGGCCGCCAGCCCATTCCGTTCCGCGCCCCCCGCCATGGCCGCGTGATACGTGTTGCTGCGTTCGAGCACGGCCGCCGCCGCCTTCTTCACGTGCCGCGGCACGCCCATGTCGCCGATGCCGAGACGGCGGCAGGCGTCGTCCATGTCCGCGACGAAGGCTTCGAGCATCGTGCGCCCCGTCCGCTGCCCGGCCTCGCCTTCGAGCCCGAGCCGCGCGAGGACCAGCGCCACGTGCAGGACGATCATCTCGAAGCGCCCGTGAACGGTATCCGGCACGCCGAGCTCGCGGTAGAAGGTCTCGGAGCGCGCTTGTGCCACAATTGCCTCGTACAGGCTGACACCCGGACGCCGTGGCGTCCGCCGTGTAAGGGACGAGAACTTCGGCCAGAAGGATTTTGCGCGCGAGGGGCTCAGGAACATCGCTTTCAGAGGTCTCCCGGGAGCGTGGGCAGCCTTTATTGGGGGGTTTGATCACACCCGGCCCGGATTGGCCAGCCCCGGCGCGGAGGCCTCGAAGCCTCCGATGACGCATATTAGGGGCGGCAACAGGGCCGGGGAAACGGGGACAGCGCCGCATTGCCAGGCTAGGATGCGCACGCTAGGCGGGGATCAAGGGCGGTACGAAGCCGATTCGGCGGTGGTGCCGTGCGCGCCTGTCAGGTGGGGAGCAGCTCGGGGGGAGCCAAGCGGACTATGACGAGCACACGAGCTTCACACATTCCGATCCGCTCGCGTCTGCGGTCGCCCATGCTGGCGGCCCTCATGACGGCCATTGCCGTCGCGTCGAGTGCCTGCTCGCCGACCACGCTCAATCACGGCCACCACTTCCGCGAAAGCGATCTGCAGCAGGTCCAGCCCGGCATGAGCCAGGACGCGGTGCGCCTCTCCCTCGGCACTCCCGACACGACCTCGACGATCTCGGGCGGCATGGCCTACTACTACATCTCCAGCACCACGCAGCAGATGGCCTTCATGAAGCCGACCGAGACGGACCGCAAGGTGCTTGCGGTCTACTTCAATCCTGTCGGTACGGTCGACCGCGTCGCGCAGTACGGCAAGAAGGACGGCAAGATCTTCGACTACGTGAAGCGCGAGACGCCGAGCCAATCGCGCGATTCGGGCCTCATCGGTCAGATCCTGAAGGGCATCGGCCCTGTCAATCCGCTCGCCAACTACTGATCAACGCCTCTACGACGACGCCCAGAGCAAGCCGAGACCTGTGAGCATGATCACGTTCAACAGGCTCGAGAGATTGATGTCGCCCGGCGCCTTGACGCGGATGATGCGAACCTCGGGCGGCGCGCTCGCCGCCGCGTAGGCGGGACGCTCGCGCGCCGTCACCCAACGCCACAGCCACCCGGCCATCGGCCGCACGCGCAGCGCCAGCTCGACCGGCGCGCGACGCCATCCGTACTTGAAGGCGAACACCACGAACACGATCACGAGGATCTGCAGCAGCGTCGAGACCCACCCGCCGAGGAGGAGCCACGCAACGGACCAGATCCAGCCCGCCAGCGCCGCCAGCAACCAGCCGATCCAGCTCAGGATTTCCACGCGCCAATCTCCCCACCGGCTCCCCGCCGGCTTCGCTGCGCCGGCCAGCCCTCCGATCCGGGCCTATTGCTTAATGACGCGCCGCCCGGAATGCGTATATTGCGCGCTGACCGATAGACCCTGACTTAGTGAAATCCGTGGCCATGCCCCAGTCGACTGCGAAAAGGTCGTCCAACGACGCCGCGACCGCACCCATGCGCGCGCTCGATCCGCGCCGTTCGTTCCAGGATCTCATCCTCACGCTGCAGCAGTTCTGGGGCGCGCAAGGCTGCGTCGTGCTGCAACCCTACGACATGGAAGTCGGCGCCGGCACGTTCCATCCCGCGACGACGCTGCGCGCGCTCGGGCCCAAGGCGTGGAATGCCGCTTACGTGCAGCCCTCGCGCCGGCCCAAGGATGGCCGCTATGGCGAGAACCCGAACAGGATGCAGCACTACTATCAGTTCCAAGTGATCATGAAACCGTCGCCGCCGGACATACTGGATCTCTATCTCAAGAGCCTCGATGCTATCGGCATCGACACGACCGTCAACGACATCCGCTTCGTCGAGGACGACTGGGAAAGTCCGACGCTCGGCGCGTGGGGCCTCGGCTGGGAAGTGTGGTGCAACGGCATGGAGGTGACGCAGTTCACGTACTTCCAGCAGGTCGGCGGCTTCGACTGCAATCCGGTTTCCGGCGAGATCACCTACGGCCTCGAGCGCCTCGCCATGTACGTGCAGGGCGTCGATCGCGTGTACGACCTGAACTTCAACGGCCGCGAGGACGCAAAGAAGCTCACGTATGGCGACATCTTCCTCCAGGCCGAGCAGGAGTATTCGCGCTTCAACTTCGAATACGCCGATACCGACTTGCTGCTGCGCCACTTCAAGGATGCCGAGAGCGAGTGCCAGTCGCTGCTCGCGAAAGGCGCGCCGACCAACGAGAGTGGCGGGCGGCATCTGCTCGCGCTGCCGGCCTACGACCAGTGCATCAAGGCCTCGCACATCTTCAACCTGCTCGACGCGCGCGGCGTGATCTCCGTGACCGAGCGCCAGAGCTACATCCTGCGCGTGCGCGAGCTGGCAAAGGCCTGTTGCGGCGCATGGCTCCAGACCGAGGGAGGCAGCGCATGACGTCTTCTCAGGCTGCTCACATGCTTGGCGCCTTCACGCTCTTCAGCACTGGCGTCTTACTGTCGGGCTGGCTGTTCTGGCGCCTGCAGCCCCTCTTCTGGTTCGGTTACGCCCTTACGCTTGTTGCGACCTGTTACTTCGTCTTAAACGGCGTCGCCGAGCAAGTGGCCTATGGCATTTGGCCGACGATTGAGCCGGCAAAGCGCATTGCCATGGAAAGGCAGATGGCAAGCCACTTTGATAGCATTTTGGGTTTGATGCTCGTCGTTCCGTTGTATGTCAGCGCAGTTCTTTTCGCGTGGTGGCGGTCAAAAACCTTTCCGCTAGCGATAGTAGCATTAATGGGTGCACTGCTGGTTCTATTCCAAATGTCGCCCTTGCCGGCCAAGCTCGCAAGGGCCGTTCTCTCGGATAAGGTCGTGGACGAGCTTACGAGGCAATACGTGGAGCAGTTGGAGCGCCGGTAGGCGCGACTTTTGTGAGGCGGACTGCCTTTGATCAGGATCGAGCGATGAGCATTCCTAAGACCCTCTTCGAGAAGTCGGGAGGCAGCGCATGAGAACGGTGAGAGCGCGTCAGGCCGCACGCAAGGAAGCTAAGGCCAAGCCGCCGCGCGCCCCCAAGATGCCGCCGCTGTGGATGCGCGTGTTCTCGATGGTCAGCATGTTGGGGATCGCGGCGCTTGCCGCTGCGGGCGCCTGGTTCGGCTTCCAGACGGGTGGTCTGGGTGTTGGATTTGCGGGACTGCTCGGTGGCGCGGCGCTCGGCTGGTTCGTGAGCTACGTGATCGGCAACATGCTGCAGGAGATGCTGCCGCTGATCCGCGTGCTCCTGGTGCTCGCCATCATCGGCGCAACCATCTACGTGCTGCACCTCCTCGGTGTGCAGCTCGGCCTCAATCCGCAGTAGCGCGGCGCATGTATCATGTCTGAGCTTTTACTCGAGCTGTTCTCCGAAGAAATTCCGGCGCGCATGCAAGTGCGGGCGGCGGACGACCTGAAGCGCCTCGTGCTCGACGGCCTCAAAGCCACCGGCCTCGCAACCGGCGATGCCATGAGCTTCTCGACGCCACGACGCTTGACGCTGGTCGTGAAGGACGTCGCCGCACGCTCACCCGCCATCTCCGAGGAGCGCAAGGGCCCGCGCGTCGGTGCGCCTGAGCAAGCACTCGCGGGGTTCCTCAAATCCGCAGGACTTGCGTCGATCGGCGAAGCGACGGTCGTCAGCGATCCTAAGAAGGGCGACTTCTACGTCGCGAAAATCGAGAAGCGCGGCCGCGCGGCAGCGGAGATCATCGCCGAAGTCGTGCCGGCCGTGCTCGACAAATTCCCCTGGCCGAAGTCACAACGCTGGGGCAGCCGCCCGGAGACGTGGGTGCGTCCGTTGCATGGCATTCTCTGCCTGCTCGGCGGCAAGGTGGTGCCCTTCGCATGGGCAGGCGTCGAAGCCTCGAACACGACGCGCGGCCACCGCTTCCACGGCAACACGCCTTTCACGGTCACGAGCTTCGAGGACTACGGCACGAAGCTGCGCGAAGCGAAAGTGCTGCTGCCCGCGCCCGAGCGCGCGGAGATGATCCGCGAGCAGGCCGAGGCGCTGGCAAAAAAGCACAAGCTGGAGCTCGTGCCGGACGACGCGCTGCTCGCCGAGAACGCCGGTCTCACGGAATGGCCGACCGTGCTGATGGGCCACTTCGACGAGGCTTTTCTCGAAGTGCCGGCCGAATGCCTCATCACGTCGATGAAGGCGCACCAGAAGTGCTTCTCGCTGCGCGATCCCAAGACCGGCGCGCTCGCGAACCGCTTTCTCGCAGTGTCGAACCTCATCGCGGCGGACGGCGGCAAGCAGATCGTCGCGGGCAACGAGAAGGTCATTCGCGCGCGGCTGAGCGATGCGCGCTTCTTCTGGGAGCAGGACCTGAAGCGCCCGCTCGACGAGATGGCGCTCGCGCTCGAAGGCATCACGTTCCACGAGAAGCTTGGCAGCCAGAAGGATCGCGTCGAACGCATCGCCGAGCTGGCGTTTCAGATCGCCGGCGCGGTGGATGCGACGCCCGAGGACGCGCGCCGCGCCGCTCAGCTCTGCAAGGCCGATCTCGTTTCCGGGATGGTCGGCGAGTTCCCCGAGCTGCAGGGCCTCATGGGGCGGTACTACGCGGAGAAGGCAGGCACAAAGCCCGAGATCGCGCGCGCCATCGAGCTGCACTACAAGCCCAAGGGACCGTCCGACACGGTGCCGTTGGCGTCGGAAGGCGATGCGGCGGCGATTGCGGTCGCGCTCGCCGACAAGCTCGACACGCTCGTCGGTTTCTGGGCCATCGGCGAGAAGCCGACCGGCTCAGGCGATCCGTATCAGTTGAGGCGAGCCGCGCTCGGCGTGATCCGGATCGTGCTGGAGAATGATTTGAGGTTGGGATTGCTGGCCGTATTGCACTCTGTACATTTGCCAGTGCACCAAAGGATCTTTGGCAGAACCACGGTCTTCGACGCAAATGAGAGAGGGGATCTGGTCAATCCTCGTCCGAAGGAACTCCAAATTGAGATCGAGAGTGACCTCCTCTCCTTCTTCGCCGACCGCCTGAAGGTGCATCTGCGCGAGAAGGGCGCGCGGCATGATCTGATCGATGCCGTGTTCGCGCTCGGCGGACAGGACGACCTCGCGCTCATCGTGAAGCGCGTCGAAGCGCTGGACGCCTTCCTCAAAACCGACGACGGCGCGAACCTGCTCGCGGGCGTCAAGCGTGCATCCAACATCCTCACCATCGAGGAGAAGAAGGACAAGACGAGCTACACCGCCGACTACGACCTCAAGCGCCTCGAAGCCAAGGCGGAGGTCGCGCTCGCGGCCGCCATCGAGAGCGTCAAGCAGGACACGATCGCCGCAATCAACGTCGAGAACTTCACCGGCGCGATGAATGCGCTCGCCGATCTGCGCAGACCCGTCGACGATTTCTTCGATCAGGTGACCGTCAACGCGGACGATCCGGAGCTGCGCAAGAACCGCCTGCATCTGCTCTCGCAGATCCGCGCCGCCACGCTCGGCGTCGCCGACTTCTCCAAGATCGCGGGATAGCGCCTGCCGATGATAGCGCTCCTGCTTTGAGGGCGTGCAGAAGGACAACAGCAGAAACCCGGCGCGCCTCCTCACTTGGCCCTCCCTGATCTGATCGAAGGCTCGCCTTCGATCAGATCAGGGAGGGCAGTAGGGGCCGGGACCGACGGTAGCATTCTCCAACCCTTCCCCATTTCCTTCCCGGAGCGGCAATGCTCGCGATCATTACACTCGTCGCGCCCGTGTTCGGGCTCATCGCCATCGGCTGGGGCGCCGCGCGCATCCGCTACGTGTCGGAAGCCGCCGGACCACTGCTTAGTGAGTTCGCCTACAAGATCCTCATTCCCGCGCTGCTCTTCCGCGCGATGGCCACCATGGAGCCGCCCGCGCAATCGCCGTGGCTGCTCGCCGGAACCTACGGCACGGGGCTCCTCATCATCTGGATCTCGGCGACCTTCGCGACGCTCGCACTGCTCCGCCGCCCGGCTGCCGACGCACCCGCGATCGGCTTCGCCTCGGTGTTCGGCAATGGGCTCATGCTCGGCATCCCGCTCATTCTTTCTGCCTTCGGGCCGGAAGCCGCGACGCCCGTCGCCATCCTCCTCATCTGCGACACGACGATGGTGTGGATCCTCGGCACGCTGCACATGGAGCTGGCGCTGCGCGGCTTCGGGGGCGGCTCGCTCGCTTCGACCGCGCGCACGGTGCTCGATCTCGTGCGCAACCCGATCATCGCGGCCGTCATCATCGGCACGCTCTGGCGCTGGAGCGAACTTGCGCTGCCCGGCGTCGCGGACAAGCTCATCACGCTGCTCGCGGGCGGCGCCATTCCCGTCTCGCTCACCGCGCTCGGCATGACGCTCGCGCGCTACGAGATCAAGGGCCAGGCGCCGACCCTGCTGCTGATCAACGTGCTGAAGCTGATCGCCTTCCCAGCCGTGACGCTGTGGCTCGGGCTTTTCGTCTTCGGACTGACGCCCGTCTGGGCCGGCGTGATCGCGGTCTTCACCAGCATGCCCGTCGGCGCGAACGCCTTCGTATTCGCAGCGCGCTACGAGCGTGCGGTGGGATCCGTTTCGGCTGCAGTGGCGGTGAGCACGGTCATTGCCGTGCTGACGGTGACGGCGGTGCTCGCGATCCTGCAGGTGATGGGATTGCCGGTGCGGGTGTAGCTCGCTACGAGCGCGACATGTCCCTTCTCCTCGTTTTCACGGGGAGAAGGTTAGGATGAGGGGCGGGAGCTTGCGCTAACATTTGCATATGCCGCCGCCCCTCATCCCGGCCTTCTCCCCGCAAGGGCGGGGAGAAGGGGAAGTGGAGTGCAGCCCGCGGAAAGAAAAATCAAGCCGCCAGCGCGCGCGGGCAGGCGGAGACGCGCGCGGGCACCAGTTCGGCGCCGTGTGCCACCGGCAGCGTCATCACCGACGCCAGTTCGCGGCGCAGGTTCTCGAGAGTGAAGTCGAGCGAGTCGAGCTCGCGGCGGATGGTCTGCTGATCGCGCGCAACGGCGAGGGCGCGCTCGGTCCCGGCGCTGACAAGGCGCGAGACCGTCTGCCACTGCTCGGCCGCAGAGAGGCGCGTTGCGGCGGGAACGACAACAACACTCTTAGCATGCTGGCTCGAAGCAACCTCGGCAGCCGGATGCGTCTTCGTCTCGCCAAGCGCGGCAGCGTTCCTCGCGGCGGCCTCGATGAGGCGCTGACGTCGGCGCTCGTCAAGTTGCACCGGCGCGACAAGCAAAGCGACCACGATCGTCCACGCCATGAGATCGGCGAGCGGCACACCAACGTGCGTCGCGGTCATCCCCAGGGCGAGGCCGGTTTCGAGCATTCGATGAACCCCATAAGCGATACAAATTTGCCGCTATTTTTGCATCCCTCATTGGAGCATTACTTACCTTTATTAATTCTTGATTAAAACTCTTGGCTTTACGGCGGCATATACATTCAGAAAAGGAGAGAGTACTTTCGATCTGCCGCTGAGGGCCATTCAGTAAGTTGCAAGCAAATGATGGCGACCAGCGGATTTGGCTAATATTCTCATGAAATTGTGTGCCCACTCGGGCCACATCGTTCAGCGTCTGCATACCCGCGAGGAGCCCGCTCTTTGATCTCCAGCACCAGCTACCTATCCGAGCGCTCTCCTGCAAACCCCCGATCTCAGCAGATTCTGGGGTTGGATCTGCTTCGGTTCGCGGCCGCCTTCATGGTTGTCGCCTACCATATGGGTTTTATCATCCACGCCCCGAGCAACCCGGCCAGGTCGCATCTCCTGGTCGTGACTGAGCCGGCCAGCACGCCGCCGCTCTTCTGGTTCGGTTTTGTCGGCGTGCCGATATTCTTTGTCATCTCGGGCTTCGTCATTGCTTATTCGGCCGAATATACCCACCCGGCGCGCTTCTTTCGCGACAGGCTCGTACGGCTTGGACCGGCGCTCTGGGTATGCGCCAGCCTGAGTCTCGTTCTATTCCTTATTTTCAGCACGCACCCCGTTGTCGCGATCCTGAAGCGCTACATCAAGGAGATGATCTTCTATCCTGCAGGGCCGTGGCTCGACCCGGTCGTTTGGACGCTCGGCATCGAGATCGTGTTCTATGGGCTCGTCTTAGCACTGCTGATCTTCAACCGCTTCCATTTGATCGGCGACTTGGCGGCTTTCCTGGCGTGCGGAAGTCTCATTCTTCATCTCATCATGCTGAGCGTCGGCTGCAATGCGCCCGACGTGCCTGCGGCGTGCCTCCCGTTCCACGAGAACGCGCGCTTTCTCCAGCTGACGCTCCTCACGCACGGCTGCTATTTCGCATTCGGCATCTTCTTGTGGCTCTGGCTGGTGAAGTCGGTATCGCCGCTGCGTCTCTGGTGGGCGCCCCTCGCGCTCCTGGCCTGCGTCCTCGAGATCATCAGCACGGTCACGTTCGAGGAGCGCCTGGACGCTCGCGTGCAATATCCCGGCAACCTGACCGACAGCGTGGCCGTCGCCGTCTGGCTCGTCGCCATGGCATTCATCATCGCGGCCGTGCGCTTCAATCAGAACGTCTCGGAGGCGCTCGGACGGCGGGCACGGCAATCCATCCGCTTCGTCGGCCTCACGACCTACCCGCTCTATCTCGTACACTGCGCCTGGCTCGGCCTGTTCCTGTTGCCGCTCACCGCACTTGGCATCGCCTTGTCGTGGTCGCTGTGGCTGGGCGTTGTCGGCGTGATCATCCTGAGCGTCGCGATCACGGCATGGCTCGAGCCGGCGTTGCAGGCCCGCACGCGTTCAGCCATCGATGCCGTCGGCGATGCGTTTGCTCCCGGCCTCTTCGTCAAGGGATCGCGGCCGAACCCGGCGCATGTCCAGCAAGGCGCAGGCGACGCAGCGCCGCCGATCAAGCAGGCGAAACGGCATTAGAGCACGTTCGGTAACGAAAAGCCCGCCGGCATCGGCCGACGGGCTGCTCGGATCGATCGAACTTCCTGCCTCGGCGCCGGCCTCAAGCCTTCTTCGGCGGCGTGCGGCCATCGCGCGTGTAGGGGTACATGTGCGTGATGTCGGCGCCGGGCCAATCCTTCTCGAACTTCGTCCATACGTCCAGGACCGTCGTCGCAACCTGGCTCGGGATCTCGCTCTTCTTCGCGTTCTCGAGATAGAGGCGCACATCCTTCGCCTGCAGCGTCGCGGTGAAGCCCGCGTCATAGGCTTCGTTGATGATGCGGCGCGGGAACTTGTCGTCCGTCGCGGTGTTGCGGCCCGTCGAGACGTTCACGACCTCGAGGATCTTGGCCATCGGGATGCCCTGCTTGACGCCGAAGGCAATGGCCTCGCAGCTCGCCGACTGCGCCGCCGCCGAGAGGAAGTTGTTGAGCAGCTTCACGGCCTGCCCCTGACCGGGCCTCGGGCCGATGTGGAAGGGCTTGCCGATGAGGGCCATAAGCGCCTTGTGCTGCTCATAGGCCTCCGGCGCGCAGGCCATCATGACCGAGAGCGTCGCCTTGTCGGCGCCCGCAATGCCGCCCGAGACCGGCGCGTCGATGTAGGTGACGCCGGCAGCGTCAAGGATCGCGGCGGCTTCCTCGGCCGCGCCGATGCCGATCGTCGAGGTGTCGATCACGGTCTTGACCTTGCGGTTTGGCGCGGCAGCGATTTCCTTGGCGACGATGACGCTGATCTTGCCGTCGGGCAGCGAGAGGACGATCGTCTCGGCACTGGCCGCGACTTCGGCGTTCGACTTCGCGATCTTGCTGCCTTCGGGCGCGCGGGCCGTGCTGCCGGCATCGGCCACGACGAGCGGGTGCCCGGCCTTGGCCAGATGCTTCGCCATGCGATGCCCGATGCTGCCGACGCCGATCCAGCCGATTGTCTCGCCCATTGCGCGCACTCCTTCAGAAGGTTTCCCATCGCGGCATAGCGAACTCGGGCCCTGTCGGCAACGCCCGGCGCAGGATATGGTAGGGAGACATAAGCAAAACGCGGATCTTGGCGCCTGTCGCGGCACAGCTCCGCACACGGACACGAAGAGGGATCCCCAATGGCCTATACGCTCGCGCTTGCCGGTCTCGGCGCCATCGGCCTCAAGGTCGCCCGCGCGGTCGATGCGGGCGCCGTGCCGGGCATCACGCTCACGGCGGTGAGCGCAAAGGACGTCGCGCGCGGCCGCGCCCGCGTCGCCGAGCTCAAGTCGCCGCCCAAAGTCGTGCCGCTCAGGGAACTTGCCGAGCACGCGGACATCATCGTCGAGTGCGTGCCGGCGGCGGCTTTCCGCGAGGTGGCCGAGGCGGCGATCGCGCGCGGTCGCTGGTTCCTGCCGCTGTCGGTCGCAGGCCTGATCGCCAACATGGATCTCGTCGAGAAGGCAAAGACGACGGGCGCGCGCATTGTCGTGCCGACCGGCGCGCTGATCGGCCTCGATACGGTGCGCGCGATGGCCGTCGGCAAGATCCACGAGGTGCGTCTGGAGACGCGCAAGCCGCCGGCGGGTCTTGCCGGCGCACCGCACCTCGTCGAGAACAACATCGATGTCGAAAATCTGACCGCACCCTTGTGCGTGTTCCGCGGCAATGCACGCGCGGCAGCGAAGGCTTTCCCGGCGAACGTCAATGTTGCGGCGGCGCTCGGGCTCGCAGGCGTCGGGCCGGACCACACGCAGGTCGAGGTGTGGGCGGACCCGGGCGTCGATCGCAATCATCAGACGGTGACGATCCGCTCCGATGCCGGCGAAGCGAAGATGGCGATCTCCAACATTCCCTCAGTGGAGAACCCGCGCACGGGACGCATCGTCGCCAACAGCGTGATCGCGACGCTGCAGCGCTTCACGGCACCGCTGACGGTCGGGACCTGAGGTTCAATCCATCCGCTGCGGCAGCGCGTCCGCCAGAAGCTGGCCGACCACGATCAGTTCCGGGCTCGTGCGTCGATAGGTCTGGCCGATGCTGAAGAACTCCGCGCGATGGGCGTCGGAGGGCGGCGGATACTTCGACGAGACCGGCGGAAGGCTCGCGAGCACCTCGGGCACCGCGACATCGATGCGCCGACGCAGCTCGTCGAAGGCCGACGTGACCGGCGCGCTTGCGAGACGCGGCGGCAGTGCGGTTGCGAGATGCGCCACAAGACCCGGCCAGTGCGCGAGCATCCGATAGAGGCCCGGCACGAACGGCTTACCGCCCATTTCCGACGCGAGCTGCATTGTTGCCGCGCGCGCGGCCGGATCCAGGCGCGCAAGATCGACCATGTCCGGCGGCGCGGGGAGTGGCGGCGGTGCGTTCCACGCGTCGCCCCGCGCGCCGGGGCCCGCAGGCACGGCACCTTCGAGCAACTGCTTCAGCAGTCCCGCGAAGACCATGTTGACCGGCGCGACGCGGACAAAACCCTCGGCGGCTGTTCGCACGGCGGCGAGCGCCTCGGCATCGATACCCCACACGCGCAATGCCGCAGCCGGTATCGGATCGAGCGGCGGCACGGCAAGACCCGCCGCGCACCGCCACGCCGCCTCCTGGCCGCGACCATCGCGGAACGCGGGCGCAACCGCGTTCCACGCCCATTCGAGAAAGCCCGGCCTCGCAGCGAGCGTGCGATGGATCGCGGAGACGTACGGAACACCCCAGAGTGCCCGCAGCTCCGCGAAGATCTCGGCGATCTCGCCGGTGGCATCGCCCTCGTTGATCTCGCCGGCCATGGCGACCTCCGCTCAGGCGGTGATGTGGCGGAACATGTGCCGCCGCGATTCCTCGTCGTTCTCGGTCTTGAACGTGAAGCGGTCCTTGAGCTTGACCGCGCGCTGCGCGGCGGGCCGCGCCTCGATCTCGTCGACGAGCCGCTTCAGGTGCGGGAACTTCTCCCAGGCTTCCTTCGAGAGCGCCATGGGGATCAGCCGCGCCCAGCCCCAGACGTCCATGTCGACGATCGTGTACGTGTCGCCGACCATGTAGCGGTGCTTGGCGAGGCGATCATTGAGGATGCCGAAATGGCGCTCGGCCTCGAAGGCATAGCGCTTCTGCGCATAGGGGAGCTTCTCGGGCGCATAGTGGTGGAAGTGCACGGCCTGACCTGAATACGGACCGACGCCGGACGCGACGAACATCAGCCAGGAGAGCAGCGCGCCGCGGTTCGCCGGCGTATCGGGCGGCATGAACTTGCCGGTCTTCTCGCCGAGATAGAGCAGGATCGCGTTCGAGTCGAAGACGACGGCATCGCCATCGACGATCGCCGGCACCTTCGAGTTCGGGTTGATAGCGATGAACTCGGGCGAGAACTGCTGCCCCTTGCGCGTGTCGACAGGGATCGGCTCGTACGGCAGGCCCGACTCTTCGAGGAAGAGCGCGACCTTGGTCGGGTTCGGAGCGCCCGAGAAGTAGAACTTCAGCATCGTTTGCTTCCTCCTGGTTGGTGCAGTGAACGACGAGGCGCGCTGCACGATCAGCTAACGGGTGTCACCACTGCTAGGCCTTCCGGCCGATGCCGACGATGGTAAAGCCGTGGCGGCTCACTTCATCCGGCCGGTAGACATTGCGCAGGTCGACCAGCAACGGCACAGCAACGGCCTTCTTCAAGCGCTTGAAGTCGAGCGCGCGGAACTGGTCCCACTCCGTGACGAGCGCAATGGCCGACGCGCCCTTGGCCGCTTCATACGGATTACGGCAGAACGCAACATCCGGCATGAGCGGCTTCGCTTGCTCCATGCCTTCGGGATCATAAGCGCGAACGGTTGCGCCCGCATCCTGCAGCGCCTGCACGATCGACAACGCGGGCGATTCCCGCATGTCGTCCGTGTTGGGCTTGAACGTGAGGCCGAGGATCGCGATCGTCTTGCCGCGGACGTCGCCGCCCATAGCCGAGATGATCTTGCGCGCCATGGCACGCTTGCGCGAGTCGTTGACGGCGACGGTCGTCTCGATGAGGCGCAGCGGGGCGTCGTAGTCCTGCGCCGTCTTGACGAGCGCCACCGTGTCTTTCGGGAAGCACGATCCGCCATAGCCGGGGCCGGCGTGCAGGAACTTGCTGCCGATCCGGTTGTCCGAGCCGATACCGCGCGCCACCTCCTGCACGTTCGCGCCGACCTTCTCGCAGAGATCGGCGATCTCGTTGATGAAGGTGATCTTCATGGCGAGGAAGGCATTGCCCGCGTACTTGATGAGCTCGGCCGTGCGGCGCGCCGTGAACATCATCGGCGAGGCATTGATGTAGAGCGGCCGGTAGATCTCGTTCATCACCTGGCGAGCGCGCTCATCGTCAGTGCCGACGACAATGCGGTCCGGCCGCTTGAAGTCGGAAATGGCCGCACCTTCGCGAAGGAACTCGGGGTTCGACGCGACGGCGACATCAGCATTCTTGTTGGTCTCGCCGATAATCCGCTCGACGTCATCGCCAGTACCGACGGGCACCGTCGACTTGGTGACGACCACGGTGAAGCCCTTCACCGCGCGGGCGATCTCACGCGCTGCCTCGTGCACATACGAAAGGTCGGCATGGCCGTCGCCGCGCCGCGAGGGCGTACCGACGGCAATGAAAATGGCATCGGCCTCCGAGACAGGGCCATCGAGCTCCGTCGTGAAGGCGAGCTGGCCGCTTTTCATGTTCTTGGCGACAAGCTCGGCAAGACCCGGCTCATAGATCGGGATGCGCCCCGCCTGCAGCGCCTCGATCTTGCGCACGTCCTTGTCGACACACGTCACGTTGTGGCCGAAGTCGGCGAAACAGGCCCCGGATACCAGTCCCACGTAGCCCGAGCCGACCATCACGATATTCATGAACCCCACCCGCCAATTGAGCGCCGCTTCGCTGCCATAACCCCGCCGGCAGCGGTTTGCTGTAACATCTCAGCGCATTGTCGCAATTGCACGACAGGATCGACCGCCGTCCGTGCACCGTCAAGCGGCCGGAAGCCGCATGGAAACAATGGCGCCAATGTGGCCTGAGCCCGCGTGATCAAGCGTTTTCGAAGACGGGGCGATCCGTCCGGTAGTGCTCGCGCATGAGAGGACGGAAGCGCTCCATGAGGGCCTTATGCGGGCGCAGACTCGGCTGCGCATCGAGCGGGATCATTGGACGATAGATCGTCTCGCCGATCTCCTCGGCGAACGACGTCCTGACCTCCGCCCGGAGCGCTTCATCGCACAGGCATTCGAGAATGCTGCCCGAGAGCACCTTCGTGCCCGCAAGGATCGCCTTGTGGGCGATGGAGGTCGTGAGCATCGCGCCGGCGCTCCAGTGATGAAAATGAACATTCGGGACGCTTCCAGGGAACCACAGCCTCCCCATGGGCACCTTCCAGGATATGTCGCCACAGTCGTTGGACGACATTTCGGGCTGATCCGGGCCGCGCATCTTCGAAAGCTCTGTCCGCAAGCCATCGACGCGCACGCCCGCCGACTGCTGCAGGCAGCGCGCGAAGGCGTCTTCCTCGGCGGTCCATACTGGCATCCCGATCTCGTGCATATTGCGATCGAGAAGTCCCGCGAGCACGCGGTTGCAGCGCGTCGGCCAGACCGCGCTCTTCACGTCGACCGAGAGCGAGGTTCGCGTCATCTTCGCGGCGCCCTCGGCGATCTCGGTCGCACGCTCGAAGAGATCGCGCGTGTCGCCGGCCGAGAGGCCACGGAAATACCACCACACGGCGGCCTTCTCCGTGATGACATTCGGCTGCGCCCCACCCTCCGTGATGACGCGATGGGCGCGCATTTCCGGCCGGATGTGCTCGCGGTGCTGCGCCATGCCGTTGTCCATGAGGATCACGGCATCGAGCGCATCGCGGCCGAGCCAGGGTGTGAGCCCGGCGTGTGTCGTCTCGCCGTGAAAGGTGAACTCGGCGGATATGAGCGAGATCTGCGTCTGCCCGACTTCCGTATAGAAGGCATCGCGGATGTGATTGTGAAAGGCGATCTCGACATCGTCGAAATAGCCGTCCCGGACGAAATAGGGGCGCGTGAGCACCAGTTCCTCGCCCGGCGCGCCGAACAATTTCAGCGTGCCGGGAATGCCGAGCTTCTCCATGGCGGACTTCACCGCGAGCGCCGAAGCCACCATGACCGTGGAATTGGCCTGATGCCCCTCCGCATGTCCCGGCGCTCCGGGAACGATCGGATCGTGCGTCGCGCTGCCTGACTTCTGGGAACCTCTGGGCGTGCCGTCATACTCGGCATGAAGCGCGATGATCGGACCGCCCTTGTTGCTCCACGTCGCCACGAACGCCGTCGGGAAGCCGGAGATGCCGGTCTCCACCTGGAAACCGGCATCCTTCAGAAGCGATACGAGAAAAGCGGCCGACTCGTATTCCTCCATCGACGGCTCGCCGAAAGAGAAGAGGCAATCGTTCGTCTGCAGGATCGCGGACGCATTGCGATCGATCCAGGAGATCGCTCGAGACTTCGCGTCCTTGATCGTGCTCGTCCGCGCCGACATGAAAGCTCCTTCGCTCCTGCCTCAGTACGTGCTGCCGGCTTTCTTGTCCGACGCTGCAGGCGTCGCGCCGCCCAGCATCCCGCGCATGCCCTCGCCGTTCGCCTGCCACCAGTTGTAGAGAATCCGGACATCCCAGCCGATGCAGAAATGCTTCACGCCCATTTCGATGTACGGTGCCGCCAGCGAGATATCCGCAAGCTCCACGCGCGGATGCAGGCCCTTCTTCAAGGCCGTCTCGATGGTCTTGCGCTCGGCCTTCGCGATATCGGGATGCTTGCGCTGGCCGGTGAGCCCAAGGCTCATCGAATAGTCCGACGCGCCGAACTGCACCATGTCGATACCCTTGACGGAGAGGATCGCATCGAGATCTTCGACGCATTCCCGCTTCTCGACCATAATCGCGATCACGACGTCGTTCAGCGCCTCGACATAGGCCGGCGAGCCGCCTTCGCGCACGGTGCCGACATCGCGCCGCATACCGACGCCCAGGCGTCCGCCGGTGCCGGGCGTCTCCGCGCGCACGGCTGCGATGCAGGCTTCCGCATCGGCGACGGTGCGCACGTCGGCGAACAGGATGCTCTGGAAGCCCGAGCCGATCGCGCGCATCGACTGATGCGTCCATTGCGTCTGCTCGACCTTGATCATCCCGCCGAGGTTCTTGAGCTCCAGCGCGCGGCCGAGATTGTCGAGATCGTGCATCGTGAACGGCGCGTACTCGGCGGTGAACTCGACGTAGTCGTAGTTGCCGGCATCGCCGATCAGCTCGACAAGCGTCGGCCAGCTCGACAGCAGATGCGTGCCGATGGTCGGCTTGTTCTCGTTCAGCAGGGCGCGGAGGCGGTTAGGGCGCATGGTCGGCGTTTCCTCATTTCGTGGGCGCTGATATCCGGACGGGGCGAGGGTCGTCGAATATCGCGCCGTGAGCAACGAGGAATGAGGAAATGCCGTGCGTCCATGCGTTTTGGGCACGAGGCGACGTGCAGACGCGTGGGAAGTGCTTGGAAGCCCATGGTGGGCGCGACAGGGATTGAACCTGTGACCCCACCCGTGTGAAGGGTGTGCTCTACCGCTGAGCTACGCGCCCGAGGCTCTCCGCTGCGCCGGCAGGCCGGGCGCGAAGGCCCACGCTCTTTAGCTCAGGGCGCGCCACCGCGCAACCTCGCTCAGTTGCCCTGGGTCTCGCGGCCGTCCTGGAGGGCCAGGACGTGGCCGGCCAGATAGAGCGACCCGCAAATGACGATGCGCAGCGGGCCATCCGTCGCACGCGTGACAATGTCGAGCGCCTGGCGCACATCCCCGACCGACACCGCGTTGTGGCCGACGCTCCGCGCGATGTCCGCAAGCGCGCCCGGCATCTGCGGCGCCTGATGGGCGCCGGGGATCGGCACCGTCACCACCTGCCGGGCGAGGCCGACGAATGGCTGCAGGAAACCCGCCGCATCCTTGTGCCCCATCATGCCGACGATCAGCACAAGCGGGCGCGGCGAGCGCTCCTCGAGATCGGCGAGCGTGCGCGCGATAACCTCGCCGGCAGCGGGATTGTGCCCGCCGTCGAGCCAGACCTCGCAGTCGGCCCTGACATCCCGGGTGAGCGCGCCGCGGCCGAGAAGCTGCATCCGCGCCGGCCAGCGTGCGCCCGTGAGGCCGGCAGCAATGGCGCGCTCGTCGATGCCAAGCTCCAGCGCCGCCGCGACCGACGTACCGGCGTTGACGATCTGATGTGGTCCGATGAGCGCCGGCATCGGCAGGTCGAGAAGCCGGTCCTCGCGCTGGAACACGAGGCGCCCGCGCTGCGCGAAGGCATCGAAATGCTCGCCCCAGCGCACGAGGCGCGCACCGCGCTTCATAGCCTCGCGTTCGAGAACCTCCTCGACTTCCGGCGTCTGGCGCGCGACGACACACGGCGCGCCGCGCTTCATGATGCCGGCCTTCTCGCCGGCGATCTTTTCCACGGTGTCGCCGAGCTTATCGGCGTGATCCATGGAGATCGGCGTGATGACGGTGAGCGCGGGCCTCGCGACCACGTTCGTCGTGTCGAGGCGACCGCCGAGACCGACTTCCAGCAAAAGATAATCGGCCGGGTTCTCCGCGAACGCGAGGAACGCTGCGGCCGTCGTGATCTCGAAGAACGTGATCGACTGGCCGGCATTCACCTTCTCGACGCGGGCCAGCAGCTCCGTGAGCGCGTTCTCGTCGATCGGCTGCGCGCCGCCCGGCGCACCGAGCGCGATGCGTTCGTTGAAGCGGACAAGATGCGGCGACGTGTAGACGTGCACGCGCTTGCCGGCCGCTTCCAGCATCGCCTTGAGAAAGGCGGTGGTGGACCCCTTCCCGTTCGTGCCGGCAATGTGCACCACCGGCGGCAGGTGCTCGTGCGGGCTGCCGAGCTCGGCGAGCATACGTTCGACGCGGTCGAGCGACAGATCCATGTACAGCGGATGGAGCTGCTTCATGCGCCCGAGCAGGTCGTCGAGGGTGCTCATGCCGGCGTCTCTTCGACCTCGCTGAACGTGCGCAACGGCGCGCCGCAGGGCACTTTCCGCCGCGAGCTGACGCTACGCTATCAGGGTGTGTTGGGAGCGCCCTTCACAGGCGGCTTCGGCGCCGCGTCCCCACTGCCGCGGAGAGGCCCCTTCCTGGACTGCGTGACGAAGCGCTCGTCGTCCGACACCGGCTCGACGTCGACCGTCTCGGCGTCGCGCACGCTCGAGCCGAGCAGCTTGGGATCGACCGACGAGCCGTTCACGTGGCCATTGACGTGCTTCAAGGGATCCGAGGCCTTGGCCTGCGCCGCGATTTTGGCGCGCCCGGCCATGAGAATGCCGACGATACGCGCGAGCGTCTCGGTCAGTTTGTGGCGGTGCACGACCATGTCGATCATGCCGTGGGCGAGCAGGTACTCCGCGCGCTGGAAACCCTCGGGCAACTGCTCGCGGATGGTCTGCTGGATGACGCGCGGGCCGGCAAAGCAGATGAGCGCGCCGGGCTCGGCAATCTGGATATCGCCGAGCATGGCGTAGGACGCGGTGACGCCGCCCGTCGTCGGGTCGGTGAGCACGACAATGTAGGGCAGGCGCGCCTCGCGCAGCTTCTGCACGGCGATCGTCGTGCGCGGCATCTGCATGAGCGAGAGAATGCCCTCCTGCATGCGCGCACCGCCCGAGGCCGCGAACAGGATGAACGGGTGCCCCTTCGCAACCGCGTGCATCATGCCCGTGATGATGGCCTCGCCGGCGGCCATGCCGAGCGATCCGCCCATGAAGCGGAAGTCCTGCGCCGCGACCGTGACGTGCTGGCCGCTGAGGCGGCCATCGGCGAGCAGCACAGCGTCTTCGAGGCCGGTCGCGGCCTTGCTGTCCTTGAGACGATCGGTGTAGCGGCGGCCATCGCGGAACTTGAGCGGATCGACGGGCACGGTCGGCGTCGGCAGGCGCGTATAGCTGCCACCGTCGAAGAGGTGCTTCAGGCGCTGATCCGCCGACAGGCGGTCGTGGTGGCCGCAGCAGGGAAAGACGAACTGGGCTTCCTCGAGCGTGCGCCGGTCGGACATCTGCCCGCAGCCGGGGCACTTTTTCCAAAAGTCGTCCGGCGGCTCACGACGGGTGGTGAGCAGGCTCCGAATCTTCGGACGGACGACGTTGTTGATCCAGTTCACGCGCTAGTGTCCTGATGCTCTTCCTAGCTTGGCTCTTCCTAGCTTGGCTCTTCCTAGCTCAGCCGCTTCGCTTACTATGCCCGGGCCTCGAGCGCTATCCCCGTGCCGTCATCGCGGTAATCACGGATCGATACAGCAAGGCGATCAATCGGCGCCCAAATGTGGCCAACCTGAGGCGCCAGGGCCGCTAAATGCCGAGATCCTTAACCAAACGGCCGATTCGCACGGGTCGATATGCACATCAAACACGCGCCGTGGCGCTGCGCAATCCCGCGGTCAGGTCGTGGACGATCCTGTGCACCGAAGAGATCGTATCCGGCCCAGCCTTGCCGTCCGGCCCAAGCGTCGTACGGATCATCTCGACCAGGGCCGAGCCGACCACCACGCCATCGGCGCAGTCCGCGATCACCCGCGCCTGCTCCGGCGTGCGAACACCAAATCCCACGACCACCGGTAGTGGCGTCGAGCGCTTGATACGCGCCACCTGGGCGGCGACATCCGATACCACCGGGGCAGCCGCCCCGGTAATTCCGGTAATGGAAACATAGTAGACGAACCCGGACGTATTCGCGAGGACGGCCGGCAGACGGGCATCGTCGGTGGTCGGCGTTGCGAGGCGGATCATGCTCACGCCGCGTTCCATGGCCGGCAGGCAGAGTTCGTCGTCGGCCTCGGGGGGGACATCGACGATGATCAGGCCGTCGACGCCCGAATCCCGCGCCTCGTCGAGGAAGGCGGCGCTCGGGTAGACATAGATCGGGTTGTAGTACCCCATGAGGACGATCGGCGTGAGATTGTCCTTGCCGCGGAACTCGCGCACGAGCTGAAGCGTGCGCTTCATGGTCTGGCCGGCTTTCAGCGCCCTGAGCGAGGACGCCTGCACGGCGGGGCCGTCGGCCATGGGATCGGAGAACGGCATGCCGATCTCGATCACGTCGGCGCCGGCGTCCGGTAGGCCGAGCAGGATGGCCTTCGACGTCTCGTAGTCCGGATCACCGGCGGTGACGAAGGCGACGAATGCCGGACGCCCCTCGCGCTTCAGCGCGGCAAAGCAGCGGTCGATACGCGTTTCGGGGCGCATGGCGTGATCAGCCTTCTTCCTTGGATTCGTACTCATCGAGCTTGGCGACGAGCGCCGCGTGGATCGCGTGCCTGAGCATCTCCTCGGCCTCGGGCATGTCCGCCGGCGTGACGATGTCGTCAATGTCCCGGCGCAGTGCCGCGATCAACTCGCCCGTTGCTAGTCCGGAAGGCGCACGCGGCATCGCCGCATCGTCATTGTCCGCCTTGACCTCGCGCGCCTCCCGCGAGCTCTGCACCGAGGACTTCGCCATCGGCGCACCTGCCCCGGCATTGCGCCCCGGAAACATCTTCTTGTGCAGGCCCTCGATATACTTCGCATCTTCGGCATCGAGCGCGCCGGCCTTGTGCTCGGCAAGGAGCTCGCGCAGCGTTTCCTTGGTCTCGTCCCACACGCCCGTGTGCTTGAGAAGGTCGTCCACGCGCTGCTCGATATCCACTGTCATTCCCTCTGCTTCTCCGCCCCGTCTCAGATCTTCATGCCGAGATAACCCGCGACGGCGAACACGTCCTTGTCGCCGCGCCCGCACATGTTCATGACGAGCAGATTGTCTTTCGGCAGCGTCGGCGCGAGCTTCGTGACATAGGCGAGCGCGTGCGACGGCTCCAATGCCGGGATGATGCCTTCGAGCTTAGCGCAAAGCTGGAAGGCCTCGAGCGCCTCCTTGTCGGTGATCGGCACGTAGTTCACGCGCCCCGTATCCTTGAGCCATGAATGCTCCGGCCCGACGCCCGGATAGTCGAGACCGGCCGAGATCGAATGCCCTTCGAGGATCTGGCCGTCCTCGTCCTGGATGAGATACGTGCGATTGCCGTGCAGGACGCCGGGCCGCCCGCCCGTCATCGAGGCGTTATGGCCATTCGGCACGTCGATGCCGTGGCCCGCAGCCTCGACGCCGTAGATCTTCACCGACTTGTCGTCGAGGAAGGGATGGAAGAGGCCGATCGCATTCGAGCCGCCGCCGATCGCCGCGACGAGCGTGTCCGGGAGGCGGCCTTCGCGCTCCTGCATCTGCGTGCGCACTTCATTGCCGATCACGCACTGGAAGTCGCGCACCATGGCCGGATAAGGATGCGGGCCTGCTGCCGTGCCGATGATGTAGTAGGTGTCGCGGACGTTGGTGACCCAGTCACGCAGCGCCTCGTTCATGGAATCCTTGAGCGTGCCCGCGCCGGCCGTCACCGAGTTCACCTTGGCGCCGAGCATGTGCATGCGCGCGACGTTCGGCGCCTGCCGCGCGACGTCGGTCGCGCCCATGTAGATCTCGCAGGGAAGGCCGAAGCGCGCGCACACCGTCGCGACCGCGACGCCGTGCTGGCCCGCACCGGTCTCGGCAATGATGCGCGTCTTGCCCATGCGCCGCGCGAGCTGGATCTGGCCGAGGCAGTTGTTGATCTTGTGGCTGCCGGTGTGATTGAGCTCGTCGCGCTTGAAGTAGACCTTCGCGCCGCCGAAATGCTCGGTCAGGCGCTCGGCGAAATAGAGCGGGCTCGGCCGGCCGCCGTAGTGCTCCAGCAGGTCGCGCAGCTCGGCCTGGAATTGGGGGTCGTTCTTCGCCGCCTCGTAGGCCTTCTCCAGCTCGAGGATGAGCGGCATGAGCGTCTCGGCGACGAAGCGGCCACCGTAGAGGCCGAAGAAGCCGAGATCATCGGGGCCGGCGCGGAAGCTGTTCGGCGCTTGCGGTTGGGATGTGGTGGGAGAAGCCATGGTCTCAGCGTATCCGGTTCGGGCGCGTCTTGGCGCGTCTCAGGCGGGTGCACGCACTGCGCGGGCAGCGTCGATGAATTGGCGGATAAGGTCAGGGCTCTTGACGCCCGGCGCGGTCTCGATGCCCGAGGAGACGTCGACGATCGTCGCGCCCGTTGCTGCGATCGCGGCGCCGACGTTCTCGGCCGAGAGGCCGCCCGAGAGCATGAAGGGCACGCGGTCCTTCACGCCATCGAGCAGGTGCCAGTCGAAGGCGAGGCCGTTGCCACCCGGAAGTGCGCCGGCAAGGTCCTTCGGCGCCTTGGCGTCGAAAAGAATGAGGCTCGCCACGTCGGCATAAGCAAGAGCCCGCGCCGCATCGGCAGCCGTCTCGACCTTGATGGCCTTGATGACCGGTCGCCCCCAGCGCCGCGCGATTTCGGCGACGCGCTCCGGTGTCTCCGATCCGTGGAGCTGGAGAAAATCGGGTTCCACGGCCCGGACGATTTCGTCGATGCGCGCGTCATCGGCATCGACGACCAGCGCCACGATCGCGGTACGTCCCTGCGCCAGCTCCGCAAGCTCGGCCGCGACCTCGGACGCGAGACTGCGCGGGCTCGGTGGGTAGAAGTTCAGCCCGACGAAATCCGCGCGCGCGGCGAGCGCTGCCTGGAGCGCCTCCGGCGTCTTGATCCCACAGATTTTGACCTTCACAGCCATTCGATCGGTCGCGGCTCGGTGGTTGAGCGGTTTTGCAGTTGCCGGCATCCTATGCCGGTTTTTCGGGCCCGGATCAACGCCTGCCGCTGTCCTGAGGGCGGCCGGGACGGGCTCGGTAGGGCGGCAGCGACCAGCCGAACCAAAGCGCGAGGCCGCGCACCAGCAGGCAGGCCAGGAACCCCGCAAGCAGCGCATTGGGTTCGGCGATACCGAGTGCCAGCCCACCGACATAGACGGCGGCCCCGGCCAGTGCCGCCGTGACGTAGATCTCCTTCCGCAGCAGCACCGGGATCTCGCCCCCGAGAATATCGCGGATGATGCCGCCGAAGGTCGCCGTGATCACGCCCATGACGACGGCGATGACCGGGTTCGTCACGACATCCAGGGCGCGGTCGGCGCCGACTACGGCGAAGAGCGAGAGCCCGACCGCATCGAACCACAGCAGCAGGCGATAGCGCGACTCGGGCAGGTGCGCGGTGAAGAACAGCACGACCGCCACGATCACGCACACGAGGATGTAGGCCGGCTCCTGCACCCAGAAGACCGGCAGCCGCCCGAGCAGCAGGTCGCGCACCGTGCCGCCGCCGACGCCCGTGACAATCGCGAGCAGCGCGAAACCGAAGACGTCCATCTCCTTGCGCGAGGCAACGAGTGCGCCGGTTGCGGCGAAGACGGCGATACCGAACCAGTCGAGCGCGATGAGGAGATTGGTGTGCATGATTATTGGTTTGCCGCGGGCTGCTGGGAAGAGGTGCTATCGCCTTCTCTTGTGGTGCTATGCCCGCGGCGGCCATGCTGCCAAGTCGAATTCGGTGCCGCGAGCTGGGCCTGCTTCCCCTTCTCCCCGTTCTTACGGGGAGAAGGTCGGGATGAGGGGCGGGAGCTTGCTGAGACGTCAGCGTATGCCGCCGCCCCTCACGTCGTGCTGAAAGCACGCCTTTAGCGTGGCCCTCTCCCCGCAAGGGCGGGGAGAGGGGATTCTGTCGGATTATTGTGGAGGCTTCGGCGCCTCAGCGCCCTGCCACCGCCAGCGCCTTGACCGTGCCCTGCTCGCGGCGTTGCGCGGCAAGGGTCTGGTCGCGCTCGCGGGCGAGGCGGTCGGCCTCGGCCTGCCAGCGCAAGGCCTCCTGCGCGCGGCGGCGCGCGGTGCGGCGCCATCGGGACTGCGTCATCCAGGTGGCCGTGCCGCCGAGCGCGACGCCGATCACCAGCGCGATGAGCAGGTAGGCGTAAAACGGAAGGTCGATCCAGAGGACCGGCGCCTCGGGCCGGAAAGGATCGAGCACCAGCCGCGCCGAGTGCCGGTTGGCGACAGCCAGCGTGACGAGGATCGCGGCGGCAGGAAATGCCACCAACAGCCAGACGATACGCCTCAACACGATTTCGGCCTCCAACAGAACAGGCGGAGAGCGCCCCGCCTGCAATTGCCGCCGCAGCCTCGCCAGGCCCGGCGAATGCCCGCAACCTAGCCCGCGTCGCCGTTCAGGCGCTCGCGCAGCTCCTTGCCGGTCTTGAAGAACGGCACGAACTTCTGACCGACCGAGACCGTCGCACCGGTACGCGGATTGCGGCCCGTGCGCGGGGGACGGTGCTTGACCGTGAAGGCCCCGAAGCCGCGAAGCTCCACCCGGTCACCCCGGGCCAGCGCCTCGACGATCTCGTCGAAAATGACATTGACGATGCGCTCGATGTCACGATGAAACAAATGCGGATTCGCCGAGGCGATCCTCTGTATAAGTTCGGACTTGATCACAGTACCCTCGCTCCCCAGTGAACTTTATTGAAATTCATCGGTTTTCCAAAGGCTGCCAAACTGCGACCAGACCGTCAAGCTGCAACGTCGCCAGAACCCGCGCATTCATGAGCCGCGTCGCCACTTCCCCGAGCGGTCCGCCGATCCACTGGGCCAGCGCCATGGCGGCATCGCCAAAGAAACCCCAGGTGTTGTCGCGCGATGGTTTCCAGTCCACGATCTTGAGATCCTTGGTCACGCCGCGGGTCTCCTCGAGCCAGCGCTGCGCCTCGTCCTCTCCGCCGATGCGGTCGACGAGCTTATGGCCGAGCGCCTCGCGCCCCGAGTAGATGCGCCCCTGCGTGAGGCCGGGAACAGCCGCAGGATCGATCCCGCGCCGCTCGGCGACGAGATTGGCGAACCAGCCGAACGACTCCTTGATCATCTCCTGGGCGACTTCCTTGCTCGCCTCGTCGGTCGGCTGGAAGGGCGATGGCGTCGCCTTGAGCGGGCCGCTCTTCACCTCGTGCATCTTCACGCCGAGCTTGGCGAGAAGCTCGGTGACCTCGGCCCACTGGAAGATCACGCCGACCGAGCCGGTGATGGAATTGCCGCGCGCGACGATCTGGTCGGTCGCGAGACCCGCGATGTAGGCGGCGGACGTCGCCACCGTCCCGAACTGCGCGACGACCGGCTTCTTCTCGGCGACCTTGCGAATGGCCTCATAGACGGCCTCGCCGCCCGTCGTCGTGCCGCCCGGACTGTTGATGAACAGGATGAGCGCCTCGACGTTGCTCGCCTCCGCGACGCGCTTCAGCAGCTCGAGCTGACGGCGGTCCTCGGTGATGACGCCTTCGATCGACACGCGCGCGATCTGCTTCGAGCCGATGCCCGGCGTCTGGCTGGCGCCGATGCTGATAGCGGTGCCGATCGCGAGGAGGATCGCAAGGATCGCAAACCCGCGCCAGAACGAGGCGCGACGACGCAGCCTCCTCCGGTCGAGTACGGCTTCGGTTTCGAGCGACATGAGCGCATCTCTTCCGTTGACTTCGCGCCGGCACGAGCATGGCACAGCGGGATCGAATTCTAGAATTGCCTCAATGTAGGGCGGGGTTAGCCGCGAGAGCAAGCTGAGGCTCGTGCGGCTGGATAACAGATGATCTGCGCGTTCACTACCCGTTAAGGCGCGCGCCCACGATCCGCCGCCAAATGGCCGCCGCCGATCCCTATTGCCTCCGGAAAACGGCCTGGAAAAGAGGCTAGTTGCATGGACTGCGCCCCTTGCGCCGATTTCCAGGGAGTGACACTCGATGCATTTGCGCTTTGCCGCCCCGATTGTTTTCGCCGCCGCCAGCCTCGGCATGGCAACGGCAGCCACGGCCGCGCCCGATCCGGCGATGACGGTCGCCGCGCCCTTCACGCATGAGAACCTCGCCGTTTATCTCGTGCGCGGCCCATCCAGCGCCGGCCCGACGCCCGCGACGCTCGAGGAAGCCCTCGCCAAGGGCAGCGTCATCGTCCACGAGACGGGCAATGTACGCGAGCTCAAGGTGGAGAACACGGGCAGCGAGCCGGTGTTCATCCAGTTCGGCGACCTCGTCAAAGGCGGACGCCAGGATCGCGTGCTGACGACGAGCCTGCTCGTTCCGCCGAAGTCCGGCCAGATCGCCATCGGCGCCTACTGCGTCGAGCAGGGCCGCTGGAACACGCGCGGCATGGAGGACTCCATGAAGTTCTCCGCATCGAATGCGCAGATCTTCTCGCGCAAGGCCAAGGTCGCCATTGCCCGAGCGCCCGTCGCTTCCGCCGAGCCGCGCCAGGCGATCAACGCGGTCCCGCGTGGCGAGCCCAATGCGCACCGCCCTGATCTGACGCGGCCAGCCATAGAGCCGCAGCGTGAGCCCCAGCGTATCGTCCGGGGCAGGCCGGGCGGCGCCAGCGGCCAGGGTGAAGTGTGGAGCAGCGTCTCCGCCGTGCAGGTTCAGCTTGCCGAGCGGCTGGCCGCGCCCATGGCATCCGACTCGTCGAAGACGAGCCTGCAGCTCACGCTCGAGAACGAACGTCTGCAGAAGGCGCAGGCCGATTTCGTCTCGGCTCTCGAGTCGAAGGCGCTCGCCGACGACGATGTGATCGGCGTGGTGATCGCCGTCAACGGCACGGTCACGGGTGGCGATCTCTATCCGTCGAACGGGCTCTTCCGGAAGATGTGGCCGAAGCTCGTGCGCGCCGCCGCGACCGAGGCCATTGCCAACCCCGCAAAGGACGGGACGGCCGCACCGGCCATCGCGGATGTCGAGAAGTTCCTGGCTGCAGCCGAGAGTGGCGAAGCCAACACGCGCGCACTCGCCGACATTGCCCAGCACGAGACGAAGGAAGGCGCGGACGTCCTCAAGGTCGAGGCGCGCACGTCCGATGGGCGATGGATCCACCGCAACTTCCTGGCGGCGAAATAACGGGTTCCTGTGCCTCGTCCCCGCATGAGGTGCAGGTAAGGGTGAGGGGCGGCGGCCAAAGCCATCGCCGGCCAAGGCCCCTCACCCCACTTCTTTTTCCGGAATGGTGCTACGCCGCAGCCGGGCGCGCAGCAGCGACTGCCCGCTTCTTCTTGTTCGGGTTCTTCATGAAGAGCAGCGCCGGCATGCAGACGAGAATGACGACCGTGATGAGCTGGTAGTCGGCGATGTAGGCAAGCAGCTTCGCCTGCTGCGACACCGTCCGTTCGAGCGCCGCGAGGCCGACCGGATCGGTGAGACTCCAGGGCGCCGGCAGGATGATGTGGCGCAGCGTATCGTTGTCGGGCCGCACGTGCTCGGCCAGCGTCTCGTGATAGCTCTGGCTCGAACGCACGAGGTAGCTCGAAAAGAGCGCCACGCCGAGACTGCGGCCGATGTTGTTGACCAGTGAATAGAACGACGTGCCCGCATCGCGCAGCTCGGGCTTCAGCGTCACGAAAGCAACCGAGTTGAGCGGCACCATGAAGGCGCCGAAGGCAAGGCCCTGGATGAAATTGTTGATGACGAACGCCGTCATGTCGATGTCTTCGGTGAAGGTCGAAAGCTGCCACATGGTGGCGCCCATGGTGATCATGGCGGCGGCAATCAGCTTGCGCGGGTCCATGTAGGGTAGCAGATAGCCGACCAGAAATGAGGCGAGCATGGTGCCGGCGCCGCGCGGCGCCATGGCATAGCCGCTCAGCAACGGCGGATAGCCGCCGATGTCCTGGATGAACGGTGGCATGATCACGAGACTGCCGAAGATGAGCACGCCGAAGAGCGTTCTCAGAACCGTGCCCGCAAGATAATCGCGATCCTTGAAAAGCGATGGCTCGATAAAGGGCGTGCTGGTCGTGAAGACATTGACGATGAACAGCCAGAGCGCCGCGAAACCGATGAGCGAAAGCGCCACGATCGTCGGCGACTCGAACCAGTCATAGCGCTCACCGCGATCGAGGATGTACTGCAGGCTCGCGATGGCGACGCCGAGCGTCACGAAGCCGTAGTAGTTGAACTTGCGGAACGTTCGCACACCCGTGCGCGGCACCAGGAAGGCCGTCATGAGGAAGGCGACGATGCCGATCGGCAGGTTGATGTAGAAGGCCCATCGCCAGGTCAGATATTCGGTGACGTAACCGCCGATGGTCGGGCCGAATACGGGTCCGAACATCATGCCGACGCCCCACCACGCCATGGCGATGCCGAGCTTCTCGCGCGGGTAGATCGTCAGCAGCGACGACATGCCGAGCGGCAGAAGCGCGGAGCCGAAAAAGCCCTGTACGGCGCGCCAGACCAGGATCTCGGTGAGCGAGGTCGACATGCCCGACATCATCGCGCTGCTGGTAAAGCCGGCGATCGAGATGAGGATCAGCCGCTTGCGGCCGAACATGCCCCCGAGCACGCCCCATATCGGCGTGAAGACCGTGAGCGTGATGAGATAGGACGTGATCACCCAGGCGATCTGGTCCTGGGTCGCGGAAAGCTCGCCCTGCATGTGACGGAGCGCGATCGACACCGTCGCCGTGTCGAACACCTGCACGAGCGGCCCGAGAATGAGCGCGACAGTGATCAGCAGCAGACGGGTGCCGCCATAGGCCGGAGGCACGCCAGCCGGCGACGCCGTCGCTGTCATGGCTTCGTATCCGCCTTCCTGCCCGCCTCTGGCGCCGCGGCGGCGTCGGCGACGGGATCAGGCCAGCCGAACAGACCTTGCACCCAGGCCGGCAGCTCCCGCCGGTGGCGCGTATCGATGTCCACCACGACGCTCATACCGGCACGCAGCGCGGGCGCATCCTCGGTCTTGATGCGCAAGCGAACCGGCAGACGCTGGACGACCTTCACCCAGTTGCCGGTCGCATTCTGCGGCGGCAGAAGCGCGAACTCCGAGCCGGTTGCCGGGCTGATGCTGCTGACGACGGCGTTCAGCTTCTTGCCGGGATACATGTCGACCCGAACCGTCGCCTCTTGTCCCATGGTCACGTTGGTGAGGTCGGTCTCCTTGAAGTTCGCCTGGACCCAGACGTTCTCAGTGCCGACCAGACTAAAGACGACGTTGCCGGCATTCACGTACTCGCCGGGCTGGAGATCGAAGTTCGTCACGATGCCGGCGACCGGCGCCTTGACTTCCGTACGCGCGAGATCGAGGGCCGCCCGGTCACGTGCGGCACGCGCCTCGCGCACGGTCGGCAGCAGCTCGATGGCCTGATCGCGATCGCCACCGAGACGCGCCCGCACCTCGGCAATCTCCTGCTCCGCGATCAGGATCTGATCGCGTGCGTTGCGCAGGGCCCGCTCCGCGAGATCCATGCCCGAGCGAGAGACGACCCCGCTCTTGATCAGCGATTCCTGGCGCTCGAAATGCTGCTGATGAAACAGCAGGTCCCCCTCGGCGAACTTGAGGCGCGCCGTTTTCTGATCGTAGAGCGCGCGTACCGATCGCGCGTCCTGGAGGGCGGCGGCGAGCTGGGCCTCGGCGCGGTCGAGCGCGATTTTGAAGGGCTGCGGGTCGATGCGGA
>JAEWIJ010000283.1 GCA_023387235.1 Pseudomonadota bacterium | reverse complement strand
ACCTCGGCCCTGAGGCCGTCGTTCTCCGCGCGCAGGCGGGCGATCTCCCGCGCAAGGCTCTGCTGCGCCTCCTGCGCCGGCTGGCAGAGCACGAGGTTCTCCGCGCCAGCGCGGCAGGTAGAGACGGCGCCTGTCTGGGTGTCGAGGCGGAGAAAGCCGCCCTCTATGGGCTGCATGGTGAAGCGGCCGGGGATCTCGCGGGGCTGCGCCGAGGCAGGAAGCGCGGCGAGGACGACGAGGACGGCCGGCGCCAGCAGTCGGGGGCGGATGGACATCGAAACACTCCTGCGGCCAGGGACTTGGCCAACGCTGTTTGGACCAAAGTAGCAGATGATCCCGCCGGGGCAGCACTTCAAGGCGCGCCGAAGTGCTCAGTCGTCCGTCACGAGGCGGCCGATAACGCCACCGAGCACGGCCCCGAGGATCGGCGCGACCCAGAACATCCAGAGCTGGAGCAGGGCCTCCGTGCCGGCGAAAACCGCCGCCGCGAGACTGCGCGCGGGATTGAGTCCGCCGCCCGAGACCGGGATCGCCAGCAGATAGAGGGCAACGGTCGCGAAGCCGACGGCGAGCGGCGCCAGCGTCGCCGGTGCGCGCCGGCCGCCCATGCCGACGACGACGAGCACCAGAACGGCCGTCGCCGCCATCTCCACGGCGAACACGGCGGCGAGCCCGTAAGAGCGCCCGTAGCCGTTCGCAACGGCGGAAAGTCCGCCCTTCGGTGGCGCGACCGCGCCGGCGACGACGAGTGCGAGGAGGCCGAGAGCGGCAAGGGCGCCAACGCATTGCGCGAGGATCATCAGCGGTGCCCGGCTCGAGTCGAGCCGCCCCGCCGCGATCAGGCCGAGCGTGATCGCTGGATTGAGGTGCGCGCCGGAGATGGGACTGAATGCCGACATCATGGCGACGACCACGCAGCCGGTCGCGAGCGCGGCAGCGAGCGGCGCGATGGCTGGCGGCGCCAATAACAGCGTGCCGCAGAGGGCAAGCACGAGCGCGAACGTGCCGGCGGCTTCCGCCGTAAGCTCACGTGTGCCCATGGGCGTCTCCTCGGTCGCAAGGTTCAGGCACCTGCGATAGCCGAGTCAGTGCGCTTTGTGAATGCATTGGCCGAAAGCAAAACACCCCGCCTGCTGGAGGCGGGGTGTGCGCTGTCGAGGTGGGATTGTATTGTTGCTCAGTCGCCGACGCGGGCCGTGCGCCCGTTGAGACGGTTCACGACCACGACCGTCGTGCCGACGCCGACGCGCCGTGCGAGATCGGTCACGTGGCCGTTCGTCATGCGGAAGCAGCCCGAGGATGTCGCGCGTCCGATCGTGCGGGCATCGTCCGTGCCGTGGATGCGATAGAGCGAGTTGCCGAGGTACAGCGCCTTGGCACCGAGCGGATTGTACACGCCGCCGGTCATCTTCACCGGCAGATGCGGCTGGCGCTGGCGCATTTCAGCGGGCGGATGCCAGTCGGGCCAGTCGGCAACGCGGCTGATGCGCTCGGTTCCCGTCCAGGTGAAGCCCTCGCGGCCGACGGAGATCGGATAGACGAGCGCATCCCGCGACGATTGCACGAGGTAGAGCTTGCGGGCCGACGTATCGATGACGATGGTGCCCGGAGCATAGCTGCTGCTCATAGAGATGTGGCTCGGTCGCGCCGGCGAAACGCTCGGGCGCGGACCGCCGCTCATGAGCTGCTGGCCCATTGGGCGCGGGCGTGGGCCGTAGCGGTCTTCATCGTACCGGGGGGCTTCGTACGAGGGGGCACGGTAACCCTGTCGGCTCCAGGGCATCCACCACTCCTGCGCAAACGCAGGCGGGGCCAGGGCGCACACCATCGTGAGCGCCAACGCGGCACGAAACATTGTGAGTTTACTCCTTATTTACCCGTAGCTTGCGGCTCTGAGCGCATACGAATTGTGTTAGCACGCAAATACGCCCGTTCGAACCCCAAAAGCAGTTGCCTCACGTGAACTTGACCCCACCGTCCGGCTGCATGGCGTCGGTGCACAGAAGGGTTGACGACATCGGGCCTGATTCACGGGTACATTGTCTCTACGGAGAACTACTGATTTTCGCGGGAGCGAGGTTTCATGGCTAACATCAACGCAGGCCCCTTCACGACGCGCCCCGAGATCGAAGGCACGTTCGGCGTCTGCGCGACCACGCACTGGATCGCGACCGCGGTCGGCATGTCGATCCTGGAGAAGGGCGGCAATGCCTTCGACGCGGGCATCGCGGCAGCCTTCACGCTGCAGGTCGTGGAGCCGCACCTTTGCGGGCCGGGCGGCGATGTTCCCGTGATCGTGTACGACACGAAGAAGGGTACGCCGGAGGTCATCTGCGGCCAGGGACCTGCGCCGGCGGGAGCGACGATCGCGCACTACCGCGATCACCTCGGCCTCGACATCGTGCCGGGCACGGGCCTGCTCGCGACGTGTATTCCCGGCACGTTCGAAACCTACATGATGATCCTGCGCGACTACGGCACCATGCGGCTGCGCGACGTGCTCGAGCCGTCGCTCGGCTATGCCAAAGGCGGCCATCCGATCGTCGAGCGCTGCTGCGCGACCATCGCGACCGTGAAGCAGCTCTTTCTCGAGCACTGGCCGACCTCGGCAGCTGTGTATCTGCCGGGCGGTGACGTGCCGAAGCCCGGCACGCTCTTCCGCAATCCCGCGCACGCTGAAACCTACCAGCGCATTCTGCGCGAGGCCGAGGCCGGCGGTGGCGGACGCGAGGCGGAGATCGAGCGCGCGCGCAAGGCCTGGAGCCACGGCTTCGTCGCCGAGGCCATCGACAAGTTCTGCCGCACGAACGAGGTGATGGACGTGAGCGGCCGGCGGCACAAGGGCGTACTTACCGGGGCCGACATGGCGGGCTGGCTGCCGACGATCGAGGCGCCGGTATCGCTCGACTATCACGGCTATACGCTGCTGAAGCCGGGGCCGTGGACGCAGGGCCCGGTCATGCTCCAGCAGCTCGCCATCCTCAAGGGCTACGACCTCGACAAACTCGATCCGACCAGCGCCGACTTCGTCCATATCTGGATCGAGGCGGCGAAACTCGCCTACGCGGATCGCGAAGCTTTCTACGGCGATCCGAAGTTCGCCGACGTGCCCATGGATGTCCTGCTTTCCGAGCGCTACAACTCGGACCGCCGCCGTATGATCGGCCAGTATGCCTCCATGGAGCAGCGGCCGGGTGTCATCGAGGGTTACGACGGCAAGGTCATCGTGAAATCGACGTCGAGCGAGCGGCCCGGCATCAGTGCGGCCGGTGCCGGCGAGCCGACCGTCGGCGCCATGGGCAATGCGAAGGGCGACACCGTCCATATCGACATCATCGACCAGGCCGGCAACATGTTCTCCGCGACGCCCTCGGGCGGCTGGCTGCCGTCCTCGCCGGTGATCCCGGAACTCGGCTGGCCGCTCGGCAGCCGCGCGCAGATGTTCTGGCTCGAGGAAGGCCTGCCCGGATCGCTCATGCCGGGCAAGCGCCCGCGCTCGACGCTCTCGGTCGGCATGGCGCTCAAGGAAGGCAAGCCGTACATGGTCTGGGGTACGCCCGGCGGCGACCAGCAGGACCAGTGGAGCGCCCAGTTCTTCCTGCGCCATGTTCATGCGGGCATGAGCATGCAGGAGTCGATCGACGCGCCGGCTTGGCACATCGAGCACTTCCCCGCCTCGTTCTGGCCGCGCGCGGCGCGCCCCGGTGTCGTGGTGGTGGAGAACCGCCTGCCGCCTGCAACGATCAAGGAGCTCGAGCGACGCGGCCACAAAGTCGAGGTTGGCCCCGACTGGTCGGAAGGGCGTCTGACGGCGGCCTCGCAGGTGGGGCCGCGCCGCCGCGCTGCCGCCAATCCGCGCGGTATGCAGGGCTACGCGGCCGGGCGGTGACAACGACGTTGACGGCGAGTTTTCAGAGCACTCTCGTCGTGCGATATTGGAGGGAGTAACGCCAAAGATTTTCAGGCATTGAGCCGCGCTGAGTGGGATGGCTCGTACCGCGATGCTGCATGGATTGTATCACGTTCTCGAGCGCATCGAGCGGAAGGCCGCCTATCTGAGGGGCAAGGGGTTCGCCGGCCGTACTGCCGAGCAGGAGGCGGGCTGGATACATGACCTGCTCGGCTTCCCGCCGCTGCTCGCGATCGACATCGGCGCCAACGTCGGTCACTACACCGCCGAGCTGCGGCGCCGGACGGCCACCGCCGAGATCCACGCATTCGAGCCCGCGTCGGTGAACGTCGAACGGCTGCGCGCGCGTTTTGCGGCCGACGAAGCCATCGTTATCGTCCCGGCCGCCCTCTCGAACGCCTCCGGCGAAGCGACGCTCTTTGCCAATGTGCCGGGCTCGCCTCTCGGCAGCCTTACCCAGCGAAAGCTCGACCACCTCGGTATTGCGATGGACCTGCAGGAGGCGGTTTCGACGCTGCGCTTTGAGGACTACTGGCGCGATCACCTAGGCAAGCGTCCGCTCGACCTCGTCAAACTCGACGTGGAAGGACACGAACTGGCGGTTCTCGAAGGCTTCGGGGAGGCGATCGGCCATGTGAAGGCGCTGCAGTTCGAGTTCGGCGGCTGCAATATCGACACGCGAACGTATTTCCGCGACTTCTGGCATTTCTTCAGCGCGTGGTCGTTCGATCTCTATCGCATCACGCCTCTCGGCTACGAATACATTCCCGAATACCGCGAGGCAGACGAATTTTTCTCGCTCGCGAACTTCATTGCGGTCAGGAATACCGCTGCGCCAACAGATGGTCGGAAGGGGGCACCAGCGCGCCCCCGCTGACCATGCGTCGTGTGTTCGGTCGTGATCTCGGCGGGAGGTCAGGCCGGAGCCAGGACGCGAGCGAGCGCCGCTGCTTCGAGGTCCGCGAGAAGGGATTTTGCGAGCCGAAGCTCCGTATCCGCCTCTTCAGGCAACAGGTACAATAGCGCAGAAAGCTTCAACTTGAGGTGGCTGCTACATGTGACCCGCAGCGCCGTGATGTCCATGCACACATCGTGCAATTGATCAGTGAGCGCATCCAATGCGCGCTGATAGTGTAATTCATCGATGTAATGCGAGCCCTCCTGGTATCCGGAAGACATATTAGCCATCATGGCAGTGACGCGGTGAAATCTATCCCTCAGATCTCTGAAATTCAGGGTTAACGATGGGGGCGGTCGCGCCGGTATCGGCCCATAGTCGGGATCGAGTTCATCCTGAATGCTGATCGTCGTAGCTTCGGTCATTCTTAAATACTCACGTGTTACTGCTTTTTCTCCCCGTTGCGACCGGTGCTGTACAGCGTACAATCAGCCGGCGCGATTGCCACCAATCATAGCTTTGCCACACTCTGTCAACATTTGTTCGCAGTGTTCAGATGGAATTTCCTCAACTCATGCGGGAATGATGCAATGCACAAATTAGGCGGCACACGCGATGATGCGTCCGCATGCGTCGCAAATACTCAACGATGAACAATATTTACGCTGATCTGTTTGGGATGGTGGGCAGTACAGGGATCGAACCTGTGACCCCTACCATGTCAAGGTAGTGCTCTACCGCTGAGCTAACTGCCCATCCCGTGAGGCGCCCGCAGCCGCGGTGCGGCCGGGCGAGGTGGCTCTCTTAGCGAACGGGGGGCGTTCGCGCAAGGATGGACTGCGGCTCCAGCGGGAAAAAGGGATCTGCCTCAAGCGGCCCAGTACTCCGGGAAGGCAATCCAGGCGCGGCGCAGGTCGTTTGGCTGGGGCTTGTGCGCGGCATGGACGCGCATGAGCCCCTCGCGGCGGGACACAGCACGGGCGAGCGAGGCCTCGAACATGTCCGCGAGGTTCTCGCGGTAGGCGGCAGCCGCGGCGGTCTCACCGGCAGCCAGCGCGGCGGCGGCTTCGCCCGCCATCTCGCCCGAGAGGACCGCTGAGAGGATGCCGGCGCCTGTGATCGGGTTCGTGAGCCCGGCCGCATCCCCCGCGAGCAGTACGTGCGTGGGCCCGCGCCTCGCCACCGTCTCGAGCATCCCGCCGCTCGGGATAGCGCCGCCCGTGTGGTCAAGCACCTCGCGGCCGACACGACCTTGTGCCGCAAGCTGCGCGTGCAGGTCATCGAGCAGCGGCTTGAAGTGCGCCCGCCAGCGCGGGTCGCCGCCGAGGCCGAGGTTCGCGACCTCGCACTTGGGAAAGAGCCACGCATAGCCGCCCGGCAGCTTGTGCGAGAGGAAGATGTCGGTTTCCTCGAACGGCACGAGCAGCGGCACGGTCATCTGCCGCGTCTCCGCAAGCACGGTGTTCTCGATGCCGACGGCGGCGCCGACGGCCGAGCGCGGCCCGTCCGCGCCGATGATCACGCGCGCCGAGATGCGGCTCCCGTCCGAAAGCTGCGCCGTCCCGTCGTCCGCGATGCCACGGAGCGACAGTCCGAACCACGCCTCCGCACCCGCCTGCTCCGCACGCGCGACGAGCGCGGCATCGAAGGCGCGCCGGTCGATCATGACACCGGAGAACTGCTCCCTGAGATGCGGCGGCTCGTCCTCGACGAAGGTCGTCATGGCACGAATGCGCTGCTGGCGATGCCGATCGAGATCCGGGATTTGTTGCCCGATCAATGCCGGCACGAACTCGGCGCATTGCACGGGCTCGCCGGCAACACGCTTCCGATCGACCGCGATCACGTGGGCACCGTGCGCCGCCGCTGCCGCAGCCGCGCTCGCGCCGGCCGGTCCGAGGCCGACGATCAGCACATCGAATGCCTGCCGTTCGCTCATCTTTGCAGCCCTCAGTGGCCCTCGAAGGCCATGAGCGTCTCGCAACGGATACCCATGCCTTCGAGCCGCTTGCGCCCGCCGAGATCGGGAAGATCGATGATGAAGGCCGCACCGACGATGGCGCCGCCGGAACGCTGCACGAGCTTGGCCGCGGCCTCCGCCGTCCCGCCCGTCGCGATCAGATCGTCGACAATCAGGACGCGCGCGCCAGGGCGGATGGCATCCTCGTGGATCTCCATCGTGTCGATACCGTATTCGAGCGTGTACTCCTGGCCGATCGTCTTCCAGGGCAGCTTGCCTTTCTTGCGGATCGGCACGAAGGCCGTTCCGAGCCGATCCGCGACCGCACCGCCGAGGATGAAGCCGCGCGCCTCGATGCCCGCCACCGCGTCGATCGGCTCGCCGCGCCACGGCTCCGCCATGCGCACGAGCGTCGCCTTGAAACCCTGCGCGTCGCCGAAGAGCGTCGTGACGTCCCGGAACATGATGCCGGGCTTCGGGTAGTCGGGGATCGTGCGGATCAGGCTCTTGAGGTCGGCCAACGGTGCTTTCCTTTCTCGTCGTCTCGATCGAACGCGCTCAGGTCTCCCAGGGCACACCGCCCGCGTAGGTGAGATAGGGCACGCCCGCAAGCCAGCCCGAGTCCACGGGCAACAGGATGCCGGTGATCGTGCGCGCCTGATCCGAGGCGAGGAAGGCGATCGCGTTGGCGATGTCAGCGGGCTCCGGCAGAGTCTTCAGCGCGTGCACGCTCATGATCTTGTTCATGTCGCGCTGCCCGGCGGCGACCTTCGCGCGCAGCGGCGGCGTCATCACGTACGTCGGCCCGACGCTGTTGACGCGGATATTGTGGCGGCCGAGCTCGACGGCGAGAAGCTGCGTGAGGCGCGCAATCGCCGCCTTGCCGATGTTGTAGGCGGGGATCGGCAGGGGCTGGGCGGAGTTGATCGAGCCGATGGTGACGATGGCGCCGCGCTCTTCCGGGATCATGCGGCGCGCGAACGAGCGACAGGCGTGGAGCGTGCCGTTGTAGTTCACCTGCCACATGCGGTCGTGGGCGGCCATGTCCATGTCGAGAATGGACTCGGTATTCGGTATGAGGCCGGCCGACGTGACCAGTATGCGCGGCGCACCCATCTCGCGTGCCACGCTCTCGGCGGCGGCCTCCACGGCCTCAGCATTGGCGACGTCACAGCGCCAGGCGCGGGCACCATTGCCGATATCGCGCGCCACGGCCTCGGCCGCCTCCATGTTCACATCGAGAATGGCGATGCGGTAGCCGTCCGCCGCGAGCCGTCGCGCTGTCGCCTCGCCGATGCCGCTCGATCCGCCGGTGATGACGGCAATTCCTGTCGCCTCGGCCATGTCTGTTTACTCCCCTGTGCGCTTTTTTATGGGCCCTGCGGCCATGCTCCGCCCGGAAGGTTAGCCGAAGGCCGGTCCCACAACCAGGGCTTGAAATAGGGGCGCTCCTCTTATTGCGCGCCCCGGCGTCGGCGGCTATCAGTCTCGCGCGACAGCACGCCGGGCCACCGGCCGGCGGCTCTCAGCGCAACCAGTGCCGGGCCGAGCATGGACAATTTGAAACTCATTGCCCTCGACGCCGAGGACCTCAGTGTCGTCTCCGCGCATTTGCAGGATGCGGTGCTGAAGGTCGGCGACATGGCCTTCGTGCCGCGCGAGCGGCGTTTTGCAGCGGTCTTGAACCGCTTCGACTGGTCGACGGCGCTGCCCGGCGGCAAGCTGAGGGCGCCGACGCGCCGCCAGACGGCGCTGCGCTTCGAGCGCGTGATCGGCGCGCAGGTGAGCGGGATCGACCTCAAGGCGGGTCATGAGGTGCTGGCGCTGTTGGCACTGCAATTCGAGCCTGTCGGAACCGAGGATCCCCAAGGCTATCTGACGCTCGTGTTTGCCGGCGGCGGCGCGGTGCGGCTGCATATCGAGTGCATCGAGTGCGAGATGAAGGATCTCGGTCCGGCTTGGCAGGCGCGCGCGGTGCCGAAGCATCCCGATGACCCGGCCTAGCAGGCCGCGCGCTAAATAATCGCCACGGAAGCGCCAACGTGCACAGAATCCCCTCTCCCCGCGCTTGCGGGGAGAGGGTTAGGGTGAGGG
>JAEWIJ010000280.1 GCA_023387235.1 Pseudomonadota bacterium | reverse complement strand
CCCTCACCCTAACCCTCTCCCCGCAAGGGCGGGGAGAGGGGATTTCCCGGCGGCGGCAGAAGGCCGCGAGGTGGGTCTTGGCGCTCGCCGCGAACTAAGACGCCCGCTGCTCGGAGCCGACACCGAGCGCGCGCAACTTGCGGTGAAGGGCCGAGCGCTCCATGCCCACGAACTCCGCCGTGCGCGAGATGTTGCCGCCGAAGCGGTTGATCTGCGCGAGCAGATACTCGCGCTCGAAGATCTCGCGCGCCTCGCGCAGCGGCAGTGACATGAGATGCTCCGCGCCGCCGTTCACGGGAAGCGGCACGTTCGAGCCGATCTCCTCGGGCAGCATGTCGGCCGTGATCACCGTCCCCGGATCGCCACCCGCGAGAATCATGAGGCGCTCGATGTTGTTCCTGAGCTCGCGGACGTTGCCCGGCCAGTCGTGCGCCTGAAGGACCGCGACAGCATCATCGCCAATGCGCCGCGGCGACAGGCCCGAGGCCGTCGCCACCTGCTGCACGAAGAAGTCGATCAGCGCTGGAATGTCGTCCCGCCGCTCGGCGAGGCTCGGCACGCGCAGCGGCACGACGTTGAGACGATGGTAGAGATCGTTGCGGAAGCGCTCCTCCTGCATCTCGCGCTCGAGATCGCGGCTCGTCGATGAAATGATACGCACATCGACGGCGACCTTCGGGCCGCCGCCGAGCCGCTGGAATTTCTGCTCGACGAGCACGCGGAGCACCTTGCCCTGCGTCTCGAGCGGCATGTCGGCGACCTCGTCGATATAGAGTGTGCCGCCGTGCGATTCCTCGAGTGCGCCGACCTTGCGCGGGCCGGAGCGATCCTCGGTGCCGAACAGCTCCTCCTCGACGCGATCGGGCGCCATGGCAGCGGCGTTGAGCACCACGAACGGGCCATCCGCACGGCTCGACTTGGCATGGATGACGCGCGCGGCGAGTTCCTTGCCGGCGCCCGACGCGCCGCGGATCAGAATACGGCTGTTGGTCGGGGAAACACGCTCGAGCTGGTTGCGAAGCTGGTTCATCGCGGCCGACTTGCCGACCATTTCCGAGCTCTGCACGCTGCGCTCGCGCAGTGTCTTGACCTCGCGGCGGAGCTGCGAGGCTTCGAGGGCGCGCAGGGTGACGAGGATCAGGCGATCGGCCTTGAAGGGCTTCTCGATGTAGTCGTAGGCGCCGCGCCGGATCGCCGTCACGGCCGTCTCGATGTTGCCGTGGCCCGAGATGATGACGACCGGCAGATCCGGATGCGCCTTCTTGATGGCCGACAGCATTTCGAGGCCGTCGAGGCGGCTTCCCTGCAGCCAGATGTCCAGGATGACGAGATGCGGGCGGCGCTCCTCGATGGCCTTGAGCCCTTCGTCGGCATCGCGCGCAAGGCGCGTGCTGTGGCCCTCGTCCTCCAGAATGCCCGAAACGAGATCGCGGATATCCGCCTCGTCGTCGACGATCAGAATGTCGGCTGCCATCTCAACTTCCCTCGAACTTTAGCTGGTCAATGCGGTTTGGCGGCGGCCCAGCGCGTCAGGCTCTTCCGTCGCCGTGGTCTCGTGGTGGTCGGTCAAGGCCGCAGCGCGGCCAAGTGGTAGCGTGATGGAAATCCGTGCGCCGGACTGAATGCCGTCCGGCCCTGCCGGCGCATCGTCGAGAACCAGCGTGCCCCCGTGCTGCTCGACGATCTTCTGCACGATCGCGAGGCCGAGGCCGGTGCCCTTGCGTCCCTTGGTCGTCACATACGGCTCGAGCAGGCGCGAGCGGTTCTGTTTCGGCAATCCCGGCCCATTGTCGATGACCTCGATGGTGACGCGCTCGCCGTCGTTGACGATGCTCGCGCGCACGCGGCCACGGAAACCCTCGGGTGCATCCGGCGACTCGGCACGCGTCTCGACGGCCTCGGTTGCGTTCTTGACGAGGTTCGTCAGCGCCTGCGCGAGCAACCGCCCGTCGCACGGGAGCACCACCGGCTCCTTGGGAAGATCCATTTCGTAAGTCACTCCAGCATGGGACTCGCGATACTGGATCATCGGCTCCTGGACAACCTCGCGGATATCCTGCGGCGCAAATGTCGGCTGCGGCACGCGCGCGAAGGCCGCGAACTCGTCGACCATCGTCTTGATGTCTCCCACCTGACGGACGATCGTGTCGGTGAGCTTGTCGAAGGTCTCGCGGTCCTCATAGATGACGCGGCCGTACTTGCGCCGGATACGCTCGGCGGAAAGCTGGATCGGCGTCAGCGGGTTCTTGATCTCGTGCGCGATGCGGCGGGCGACATCACCCCAGGCCGAGGTGCGCTGCGCGGCAATCAGCTCGGTGATGTCGTCGAACGTGACGACACTGCCCTGATCCTCGCCACCCTGGGCCTGCTCCTTGGTCATCTGGACGGCGAAGACGCGCTCCTCGTCGCCGACCAGCATCGTGATCTGGCCGTGCGTGCGGTTCTTGCCGTGCGCGTGCTCGGCGGCTTCGTGGCAATGCTGCCCGAGCGCAGGGATAGCCTCGCTCAGCGGATGGCCGAGAAGATCGTCCGCCTTGATGCCGAGCAGGCGCTCAGCGGATGGATTGGCAATGCGGATCGTGCCCGCGGCATCGACGCCGATGACGCCCGCGCTGACACCCGACAGCATGGCCTCCATGAAGCGCCGCCGCTCATCGAGCTGATCGTTGACGGCGACCAGAGCACTATGCTGCCGGCTGAGCTCGCGCGTCATGAGATTGAAGTCATTGGAGAGGCGGCGCAGATCGCCTTCGCCGCGATAGAGCGGCAGCTCGACGTTCAAGTCGCCCGTGGCAACCTGCTGCGCGGCACGGATCAAGCGGCGGATCGGCGCGACGAGCTGGCTCGCGAACCAGAGGCCGACCCAGATGGCGGCCAGCACGCCGGTAAGCGAGAGCATGAAGTACATGAGCCCGTGGACGAGCTTGAGACCGCCGCGCGCCTGAAGCAGGCGCTCGTACTCTGCGACACCCGCCTCCGTGCGCCTCAGATGCCCGACGACGCCCGGGCTGACGCGGCGTGCGCCATAGAGATAGTGCTCCGGAAAGCGCGTGAGCTTCGTGATGGCCGCGATGCGGTTGTGCTCGTCCGACATGAGCAGCGGCACCTGACCGGCTTCGGCATGCGCGATAATCCCGGCGCGCGGCGGCTCATAGACGACGGCACCGTTCATCGCCGTGGAGAACACCACCGTGCCCTTGGCATCGATGACCGAGACGAGCGCGAGGTCGCGCAATCCCGCCTGGGCCAGCACCAGATTGCGCCACGCCTGATCGGTGCTGGGATCGGTGACGCCCGCCGGAATCGCGTCGTCGAGATCCTTGGCCATGTTCACGATGTCGGTGCGGATCACCTGCCCGTGCTCAGCTACATAGGCGCGCGCCACGTCGAGCGAGTTGGCAACGATCGTGCGCGTGCGCGTCGCGAACCAGTTGTCGAGCGAGCGGGAGAACGTGGTCGTCGCAGCAAGCGCCAGCAGCAGGGCCGGCAGCGCGGAGATCATCGCGAACAGCACGACAATGCGAATGTGCACGCGCGCGCCGGGCAGGCGCCGGCGCCACGCACGCCAGAGCCCGTAGGCCTGCGCCCCGATCACCGCCAGCATGGCGATGATCACCGCCACGTTGACCAGCAGCACGAGCAGGACGACGTCGTTGCGCGGGGCGATCGGCGTCAGACCGGTAAGAATGAGGTAGGTCGAGAGGCCCGAGACGAGCGAGAGCACGACGATCGCCAGACCGAGCCAGAAGGCACGGGGGCTCGAACCCGGCAGGCCCGACTCGGGCACGCCGGATAGAATCGAGCGGCGGTTGGTTGTGTCCTGGCTGCCCATGCTCTTTTCTGTTCCAGCCGACGCCGCGCAAGGTTCCCGGGCTTATTTCCCGCAGTGCGCGGCGGCGCGGCAACGGCCTACGGAGCTTGTCCTCCGCGGTCGCCAGATAGCTCTGGCGATCGTTGTTTCTCTTCCCGTCTCAAGGACTTGAAGATGGATCGCACGGCTCGGCGGATACGGATTTGCACCCTAGATCGCGCGGGCCGGTCATCCTGGGTCCCTGTTGCGCCAGCCAATATGACACAAACTGTGTCTTTCTGGCGACAAGTCCTGTCACACCTTTATGTGACCGGCGCCGGACGTTGTTCCTGTGGATAGCCGTAGACGGAACACCGTGCCCAATGGCGCAGGCGCGAAAGGCCGGCGGCTGAAGCGGCCGACCAGCCTTCAGCCCTGGGGGCCTTTGAAGACCTGAATGTCCAGGCTCTGGATCTTCTCGCGAAGCGTATTCCGGTTGAGGCCCAGCAGCTCGGCGGCACGGATCTGGTTGCCGCGCGTCGCGGCGAGCGCCGCCGTGATCAGCGGCATTTCCACCTGACGCAGAATGCGCCGGTAGAGACCGGGCGGCGGCAGATCCTTGCCGAAGCCAGCGAAATGCCGGCCGAGATACCCCTCGACCAGTTCGGAGAGCCCGCGCGATGTGTCCGATGTGGCGTCCGGCTCATTGGGCGTCGGCGCCAGCTCGGCAAGCTCGCCGTCCACGATCTCGGCGCTGATCGTGTCCTGCGAGTAGAGCGCCGCGAGGCGGCGGACGAGATTTTCGAGCTCGCGCACGTTGCCCGGCCAGGAATGCTTGCGCAGGCGGTCCAGCGCCCCAGGCGCAAGCGTCTTCTGGCCGAGACCCTCACGCGCGGCGATGCGTAGGAAGTGACGCGCAAGATCGCCGATGTCCTCGGCACGCTCGCGCAATGGCGGCAGGCGGACCGGCACCACGTTGAGGCGGTAGTAGAGATCCTCGCGGAAGGCGCCCTGCTGGATCTGCTGGCGAAGATCGCGATGCGTCGCTGCGATGATGCGCACGTTGGTCTTGATCGGCGTGCGGCCGCCGACCGTCGTGTACTCACCCTCCTGCAGCACGCGCAGGAGCCGCGTCTGCGCCTCGAGCGGCATATCGCCGATCTCGTCGAGGAAGAGCGTGCCGCCTTCGGCCTGCTCGAAACGGCCCTGCGTGCGCACCTGCGCGCCGGTGAAGGCCCCCTTCTCGTGGCCGAACAGCTCGCTCTCGATGAGCTCACGCGGGATCGCCGCCATGTTGATCGCGACAAAGGGCCCCGAGCGGCGTTTCGAGAAGTCGTGAAGCACGCGCGCAACGAGCTCCTTGCCTGTGCCGGACTCACCCGTGATCATCACGGTGAGGTCCGTCTGCGTGAGGCGCGCGATGACGCGGTAGATCTCCTGCATGGCGGCCGAGCGGCCGATGAGCGGCAGCTCCTCGTTGTCGCCGTCGTTGCTGCGCTCGCGCTTGCGGCCGGGCTCGGAGAGTGCGCGGCCGACGACGCCGACCAGCTCGGAAAGGTCGAACGGCTTCGGCAGATACTCGTAGGCGCCTTTCTCCGCAGCGGCGATCGCCGTCATCAGCGTGTTCTGCGCGCTCATGACGATGACCGGGAGCTCCGGCCGCGCCTTCTTGATGCGCGGGATGAGGTCGAAGGCGTTCTCGTCCGGCATGATCACGTCCGTGATCACGACGTCGCCCTCGCCTTGCGAGACCCAGCGCCAGAGCGTCGCGGCATTGCCGGTTGCGCGCGGCGAGTAGCCGGCCCGCGCCAGTGCCTGATTGAGCACGGTGCGAATGGCTGCATCGTCGTCGGCTATGAGGATCGTTCCACGTGCCATCATGGGCCTCTCTTGCTCAAATCGCCGGCGCGCTCCTGCATGGGCAGCAGCACGCGGAAGACAGTCTTCCGGGGCTCGCTGTCGCACTCGATGATGCCGCCGTGATCGCCGACGATCTTGGCGACGAGCGCGAGGCCGAGCCCCGTACCGGTCCGCTTGGTGGTGACGAAGGGATCGAAGAGATGCGAACGCACGGCTTCGGCAATGCCCGGGCCGCTGTCCTCGATCTCGATCATGAGCGGGAGCGCGACGCGGGCACGCGAACCGGGAACGGAAAGGCGGACGCCGGGCCTGAAGGCGGTCGTCAGCACGATGCGCCCGCCATCGCGGGTCTCGCCGAGCGCTTCGGCGGCATTCTTCACAAGATTGAGGAACGCTTGCACGAGCTTGTCGCGGTTGCCGGGAACGGGCGGCAGGGAGGGATCGTACTGCTCGTGGATGCGAATGCCGCGGGCAAAGCCGCTCTCGGCGATGCGCTTCACATGATCGAGGACGTCGTGGATGTTGACGGGCTCGGTCGCCAGCGGACGCTCGTCGCCGAAAACTTCCATGCGGTCGACGAGATTGCGAATGCGATCCGTCTCCGCGCAGATCAGACGCGCGAGCGCACGATCCTCATCGGAAAGCGAGGGCTCGAGAAGCTGCGCGGCACCCCTGATGCCGGAGAGCGGGTTCTTGATCTCGTGCGCGAGCACGGCAGCGAGCCCCGAGACCGAGCGCGCGGCGGCGCGATGCGTGAGCTGGCGCTCGATCATCTGCGCCATGGA
>JAEWIJ010000187.1 GCA_023387235.1 Pseudomonadota bacterium | reverse complement strand
CAATGGCAAGCGCGTAGGCTTTGAGCGTCCGGTTGATGGTCGAGAGGATCATCAGCCCGCCCGGCCGCACGAGCTTCGAGCATGTGGCGAGGAAGGCCGCGACGTCCGGCACGTGCTCGACGACCTCGAGGCAGAGCACGCAATCGAATACCCGGCCTTCAGCAACGAGATCCTCGACCAGCGATGGGCGGTAGTCGATCACAAGGCCCTGCCCTTCGGCGTGGCGACGCGCAGCCTCGATGTTTTCAACTGCGGGATCGATGCCGGTGACGGTCGCGCCGAGCCGCGCAACGGGCTCGCTGACGAGCCCGCCCCCACAACCGATATCGAGAATGCTTAGGCCATCGAAAGGCCTGAGACCGCCGGCGGTCAACGAGAAATGGCGCAAGATCTCCTGCCGCACGAACGCGAGCCGGGCCGGACCGAGCTTATGGAGCGGGCGGAACTTGCCGTTCGGGTCCCACCATTCAGCAGCGAGCGCCGCGAAGCGCTTGACCTCGGCGTCGTCGAGTATCGCCGTCTCGGGGCGGACCGCGGCCATCGCCCGTCCTCCCCGAAAATCAGGTGTTCATGCTCTGGAAGAATTCGCCGTTGGTCTTCGTCGACTTGAGCTTGTCGATGAGGAACTCGATCGCATCCATGGTGCCCATGGGATTCAGGATGCGGCGGAGCACATAGACCTTCTTGAGCTGGTCGCGCGGCACGAGGAGCTCTTCCTTGCGGGTGCCGGAACGAGCCACGTCGATTGCCGGGAAGACGCGCTTGTCCGAGACCTTGCGATCCAGGATGATTTCCGAGTTACCGGTGCCCTTGAACTCTTCGAAGATGACCTCATCCATGCGGCTGCCGGTTTCGATCAGCGCCGTCGAGATGATGGTGAGCGAGCCGCCCTCTTCGATGTTGCGGGCAGCACCGAAAAAACGCTTCGGGCGCTGCAGCGCGTTCGAGTCGACACCGCCGGTCAGGACCTTGCCCGAGGACGGCACGACGGTGTTGTAGGCGCGGCCGAGACGCGTGATCGAGTCGAGCAGGATGACGACATCCCGCTTGTGCTCGACGAGGCGCTTGGCCTTCTCGATAACCATCTCCGAGACCTGCACGTGACGTGAGGGCGGCTCATCGAAGGTCGAGGAAATGACCTCGCCGTTCACCGAGCGCTGCATGTCGGTCACTTCTTCCGGGCGCTCATCGATCAGCAGGACGATGAGGTAGCACTCGGGATGGTTGGTCGAGATCGACCGGGCGATGTTCTGCAGGACGACGGTCTTACCGGTGCGAGGCGGCGCGACGATGAGCGCGCGCTGGCCTTTGCCGATGGGCGCCACGATGTCGATGACGCGCGCCGAGTAATCCTTGATGGTCGGATCCTCGATTTCCATCTTGAGCCATGACGTCGGATAGAGCGGCGTCAGGTTGTCGAAGTGCACCTTGTGCTTGGTCGCTTCCGGATCCTCGAAATTGATCCGGGTGACTTTGAGAAGGGCGAAATAGCGCTCGCCCTCCTTGGTGTTGGGCCCGCGGATCTGGCCTTCGACCGTGTCGCCGGTGCGCAGCGCGAAGCGGCGGATCTGCGAGGGCGAGACATAGATGTCGTCCGGACCGGCGAGATAATTGGCGTCCGGCGAGCGCAGGAAGCCGAAACCGTCCTGAAGGACCTCAACGACGCCGGTGCCAACGATTTCGATGTCTTGCGAGGCGAGCTGCTTCAGCGTCGCGAACATGAGCTCCTGCTTGCGCATGGTGCTGGCGTTCTCGACGCCGGCCTCCTCGGCAAAGCTCAGAAGCTCCGTCGCAGACTTCGCCTTGAGGTCCTGGAGCTTTACTTCTTTTTTGATGACGTCTTGCATGGGAAACTCTTTGGGAGGGAGGGTGCGAGGGACCGCCGAGGGACGGGGGTGCCGGTTCGCGATGTGCGGAAGGGAACCCGTTGTCGGCACTGCCGCGCCAGGGGTCCGATGCGATCTGGAATTTTAGGGCTCGTCGGCTGGTGGCTCAGCGATGACACGCCGGCACAGCGACTCGATCTGATAGACGCGACATTAGCGCAGAGGTTCCCTCGGAGTCAAAGGGGCAACCTGTCGCGATACTCAAATTTTCGTTTCTGCCCACTGCTTTGGCACAAAGCGAACGTTTCCCCGGCAGGTCTAGAACGGTTTGACGATGACCAGGACCACGATCGCGATCATCAGCACCGCCGGGACCTCGTTGAGAAGGCGCCAGCGGCCGATTGGAACGGTGTTGGCGTTCTCGGCAAACCGCCGGACCGACGCGGAGAGAAAGCCATGGAAGCCTGACAGCAGGATGACGAAGGTCAGCTTGGCATGAAACCAGCCGGCCATGAGGAAGCCGCCGCGCCAGGCGAGCCACAGGCCCAGGATCCAGGATAGCCCCATGGCGGGGTTGATGATGACCCGCAGGAGGCGCCGTTCCATGACCTTGAGGGTCTCGGATAGCTCGGAGCCGGGTTTGGCCTCGCAGTGATAGACGAACAGGCGGGGCAGATAGAGCATCCCCGCCATCCACGAGATGATGGCGACGACGTGGGCTGCCTTCATCCACATATAGGCTGCGTCGCCGAAAACGAGAACGACGGCGGCGATGCCGAGGGCGGTGAGCGCGAGGGCGATGCCGGCCCGAAATGCCGGGCTTTCAGGGTTCATGCCTTGGCACCGTTGCGGACCCAGCGCACCAGATCGGCGACGTGCTCCGGTGGGGTCTCGGGGACGATGCCATGGCCGAGATTGAAGATGAACGGCCGGCCGTCCATCAGTTCGAGGATGCTGGCGACGCGCGCCCGGAGAGCATCACCGCCGGCGACCAGCAGCAGGGGATCGAGATTGCCCTGCACGACGATGTTCTCGCCTTCGAAAGCCTCGGCCATCATGTAGGGCGGCGTCGAGGTATCACAGCCTATGCCGTCGACCTCGGTCTCGGCGGCGTACCAGAGGGCGGAGCCCTGCGCGCCGCGAGGAAATCCGATTACCGGCACCTCGGGATGGCGCTCGTGGATCGCCTCGACGATGCGCCGTGTCGGGTCGATGACCCACTTCTCGAATTGATCATCGGGCAGGCTGCCAGCCCAGGTGTCGAAAATCTGCAGCGCGTCGGCGCCGGCCTGCACCTGTCCCGAGAGATACTCGATCGAGCTTTCGACAAGCAGGTCCATAAGCTTCTGAAAACCATCCGGATCGCGATAGGCGAAGAGGCGCGCCGCCGCCTGATCCTTCGATCCCCGCCCCTCGATCATGTAGGTCGCGACCGTCCATGGTGCCCCGCAAAAGCCGATCAGTGCTGTCTCGTCCGGGAGATCCTGGCGCAGGCGCTGGACCGTCTCGAAAACGCGCTCGAACTTGGGTCGAGTCGCCGTCGGTGACAAGCGGGTGAGATCCTTTGCCGTGCGGAGCGGATCGAGCAGCGGCCCTTCGCCCTCGGCAAAGCGCACGGCCTGACCCATTGCGTCCGGCACGAGCAGGATATCCGCGAACAGGATGGCTGCATCGAAGCCATAGCGGCGAATGGGCTGAAGCGTGACCTCGGCAGCGAGTGCAGGCGAATAGCAGAGGTCGAGGAAACCACCGGCCTTGGCGCGCGTCTCGCGATACTCCGGCAGATAGCGGCCTGCCTGGCGCATGAGCCAGACCGGTGGCGGATCGAGTGCTTCACCGGCGAAGGGTTTGAGGAAGCGTCGGCGGTCTTTGGAAACGGACTTGTCCACGGATCGGGTCTCTGCCTCTAAATCTTTCAATTGAGAGTCTTCAGGTTGCTTTTCTTCTTCTTACTGCTGTGGGTAGCGGGAATTGGCCGGCTGCCACAAGGGCCTCAACAGGTTCTTCCGCCGAGCGGCAAACCCTCAGGCAGATGTGGTAGGCGCTGGACGGCGACGCTACTAGCGGAGAAACACACTTCCATGCCATGGGCTTGCGCGGCATGTTGCAGCGGCCGGCTTGGTGAACGCCCTGGGGAGGGCCGCTGGAAAACGGACGGATGGCACTACCTCGGCGCGCGATCGGCGCACAGCGGAGAGTGGAGGCTGATCCACATTGGCCAGCCTGTTGATCGCCCTGTTGGCAGATCGGTGGACGGTGTAGAGTGCCGGCATCCGTCTCGGCGACACGCGGGATAAGTCGGAACTCTATCAACAAATGCCCCACATCCAGCCGAGTTACTTCCACTTGCATCTGATCTCGGATGCAACTGGCGAAACGCTCACAACGATCGCGAAGGCGGCGGCTGTCCAGTATGCTCAGGTGCGCCCTATCGAGCATGTGCATCCGCTCGTGCGCACGCAGCGCCAGCTCGAGCGCGTTCTCCAGGAGATCGAGTCGGCCCCGGGCATCGTGCTCTATACGGTGGTGAACGAAGCACTGCAGACGGCCCTCGAGCAGCGCTGCCGCGAGCTCGCCGTGCCCTGTCTCCATGTGCTCGAGCCCATCATGAAGGTCTTCGAAAGCTATCTCGGCGCGCCGAAGACACCGATCGTCGCCGGCCAGCATGTCCTCGATGCCGACTATTTCCGCCGAATCGACGCGCTGAACTTCACCATGGCGCACGACGATGGCCGCCTGCCCGAGGACCTCAACCAGGCCGATATCGTGATCCTCGGCGTCTCGCGCACGTCCAAGACGCCGACCAGCATCTATCTGGCGCAGCGCGGCTACAAAACGACGAACCTGCCGCTCGTGCCGCGCATCGAGGTTGCGCCGGCACTGCTCGAGCCGCACAAGGCTTTTGTTGTGGGTCTCGTGGCGAGCCCCGATCGGATCGCCGAGATTCGCCGTCACCGTGCGATGATGATGTCCGACCGCGACCTCGACGACTATGTGGACCGCACGCGCATCGCTGAAGAGATCGCCCATTCGCGGCGCCTGTGCGCCCGGCATGGCTGGCCCGTGATCGATGTGACCCGGCGCTCGATCGAGGAGACGGCCGCGACGATCATCAAGCTCATGCATGAGCGCGAGGAGATGCGCGAGGAATCGAACGATGGCTGAGCGATTGCGCGTCGTGCTGGCTTCGCAGAGCCGTTCGCGCCGTCTTATGCTCGAGCAGGCAGGGCTCGCCTTCGACGTCATGCCCTCGACGGTCGACGAGCCAGCCCTGCGGGCGAGCTTCGAGCCCGAGCGTGCGCTCGACGAGGAATATCCCGTCGAGGTCGCCGAGATGCTGGCTGCCGCCAAGGCCGTGGATGTGAGCGTGCGGTTGCCGGATGCGCTGGTGATCGGATGCGACCAGGTGCTGGCACTGGCGACCGAGCGCCGCATGGAGTTCGGCGGCAAGCCCTGGAGCGCGGCAAGTTACGAAATCTTCGAGAAGCCTGCCGACCCAGCGGCGGCCCGCGCGCACTTGTCGCGTTTGCGCGGGCGCACACATCAGCTTCATGCCTCCGTCGCGCTGGCCCAGGGCGGCGAAGTGCAGTGGACGTTCACCGACAGTGCCGAGCTCAGCATGCGCGACTTCTCCGACGAGTTCCTCGCCCAATATCTGTCGCGTGCTGGAACGCGAGTGTGCGAGTCGGTTGGCGCCTATCAGCTCGAAGGACTCGGCGTTCAGCTCTTCGAGGAGATCGCAGGCGACTATTTCACCATTCTGGGTCTGCCGCTGCTGCCCCTCCTCGAGGAGCTGCGCGAGCGCGGGGTTCTTGCAACGTGACCAATGCTGTGGACGGCGATGTGAAGAAGGCGTGCGTAATCGGTTGGCCGATCGAGCAGTCGCGCTCTCCGCTGATCCACGGATACTGGCTGAAGACCTATGGCATCGCCGGGCGATACGACCGGACGGCTGTGCCGCCGGGCGAGGCCGCGGCCTTCATTCGGTCACTGGAATCACGTGGCCTCGAAGGCTGCAATGTTACGGCGCCCCACAAGCAGGCGGTATTCGAAGCCGCGGATTGGCGAGATCCCTCGGCCGAGGCCGTCGGCGCGGCGAACACCGTCTGGCGCGACGGTGCCAAGGTGTGCGTGGCCAATACCGATACGTACGGCTTCATGACGCATCTCGCGCAGTCGGCTCCCGGTTGGGATGGGAAGGATGTGCCGGTCGCGGTCTTTGGCGCTGGCGGCGCTGCGCGGGCGATCGTTCATGGCTTCCTCGCCGCCGGTGTCGGGAAAGTGCGGCTCGTCAACAGGACGGCTGAGCGTGCGAAAAGCCTCGTCGCGCACTTCGGACCGCGTGTCGAGAGCTGGGCCTGGGCAGATCGGGGAGGTGCCGTCGCGGATGCCGGGGTGATCGTCAATACGACGACGCTCGGCATGATCGGCAATGCGCCGCTCGACCTCGACCTCGCCGCCCTCCACAGGGATGCCGTCGTGGCGGATATCGTTTATGTGCCGCTGACGACCCCCCTCCTTGCCGCGGCGCGCGCGCGCGGACATCGCACAGTCGATGGGCTCGGCATGTTGCTGCATCAGGCCGTACCGGGCTTCGAGCGCTGGTTCGGCGTAAAGCCGGAAGTCACGCCGGAGCTGCGCGATATCCTCGTTGCCGATATAGAGAGGAAATGATGCTCATCATCGGCCTGACCGGCTCGATCGGAATGGGAAAATCGACGGCTGCGGCGCGCATCCGGACCCTTGGCGTTCCGGTCTGCGACGCGGATTCCATTGTGCACAAGATGTACAAGACCGGTGGAGCTGCAGTCGCGCCCATCGCGGCGGCCTTTCCCGGAACGATGTCCGAAGATGGCGGCATCGACCGCCAGAAGCTGGCGGCAGCCCTCCTTGCGGACGGCAGCGCGTACACGAGGCTCGAAGCCATCGTGCACCCGCTCGTCGTTCAGGCGGAGCGCGAATTTCTCCATGTCAAGGCGGGCAAGGGCATGGAGAAGGTTGTTCTCGAGATTCCGCTGCTGTTCGAGACGGGCGGAAACGAACGCGTCGACGTGACGATCGTCGTCAGCGCGCCGCCTGAAATCCAGCGCAGCCGGGTGCTGGAGCGGGCGGGCATGACGCCGGAGAAGCTGGATCAGATCCTGTCACGCCAGATGTCCGACGAAGACAAGCGCAGTCGAGCCGACTTCGTTGTGGATACGTCGCGCAGCATCCCCGAGACGGAAGCACAGATCGATCGAATCATGGCCCAGTTGAGCGGACGAAAAGGAACGGCATTCGCTCGGCACTGGGCGTGATGCCCTGAGCTCGAAGGAAGCCCATGCTACGCGAGGTCGTTCTCGATACCGAGACAACGGGCCTCGATGCCCGGCGGGGTGACCGCATCATCGAGATCGGATGCGTCGAGCTGATCAACCGCATTCCGACCGAGAAGACCTTTCATCAGTACATCCATCCCGAGGATCGCGACGTCCATCCGGACGCACAGGCGATCCACGGCATCTCGATGGAGCAACTGCGGGACAAGCCGAAGTTTCGCGAGATCGCGCCCCAGTTTGTGGAATTCATTGGCGACTCGCCGCTCATCATTCACAACGCAGCCTTCGACATCGGCTTCATCAATGCCGAGCTGCAACGCCTGCGCCATACTGCTATCGGCATGGACCGTGTCGTCGATACGCTGGCGCTCGCAAAGCGCAAGTATCCCGGTGGTCCGAACAGTCTCGATGCGCTTTGCAAGCGCTACCAGATCGACAATTCCAAGCGCACGTTTCACGGCGCGCTGCTGGACTCGTGGCTGCTCGCGGAAGTCTACCTCGAGCTGCTCGGCGAGCGGCAGGCGACGCTCAGCCTCGCGCAGGCGGTCGTCCGCCAGCAAAGCCTCGGCGTGGCCACGACTTCCGCTATCCGCACACGTCCGCGCCCGCTGGCATCACGCCTGAACGAAGCGGACATTGCGGCGCATCGCACGTTCGTCGAGACGCTCGGAGCTGAAGCCGTGTGGATCCGCTTCGAGCGCGTGGAGCCAGCAGAGGATGGCTCAGGACAGGTCGGTTGAGGGCGCTGCCTGCGGCGGCATCCCGAGCTGCTTCTTGCGCATGTAAAGCGCACCGAAATCGACAGGATCGAGCAGCAGCGGCGGGAACCCACCTTCGCGCGTGATGTCGGCTACGGTCCGGCGCAGGAATGGAAAGAGCAGCGCTGGACAGTTGACGAAAAGCATGGGCTCCAGAGCCTGCGGCGGCGCATTCTCGATCTGGAAGGCCCCGGCATAGACGATCTCGAGCTCGTAGATCAGCATATCCTTCGTTTTGGCGCGCGCTTTGAATTCGATGGCCGACTCGTACAGATTGGCCCCGAGACTCGTGATGCCGACGTTGATCTCGACGTCCAGATTGGGATTTTCCGGAGGGCTGGCGATCAGCTTGCCGATGTTAGGGCTCTCGAAAGAGAGATCCTTGATGTATTGGCCGGCGATGCGGACCTGGACCTGCTGCGGCTGAGTCGCAGACGGCGAGGCGGCAGGACCATTCCCGGACGTAGGCGTTGGATTTTTCGGCATGGATGAACAGCGCCTCTGCGGTGGACTTGGACATGTAGCGGTGTCATGTGCACGGCACGGTTGGCGGGTAGCACGCGCGCCGGCAACCCGCAATCCTCCGGCGGAGACTAGGACGAGGGCAGCGCGCCCCGATCTCGTCTCAATCTTGGGGGAATGGGATGCTGGGCTGGTGTCTTGATCTGGCGGTTTGTGCGAATGGTCCATCGATCCGATGGACTTGGCGGCTTGGTGCCGAAATCGTTATGGGGCGAATGGCATGAATGCGCTGAGGGGGCTTCGTATGCGTGAGGGCCGGAACGTCGGGCGAGTGGGCGCGGTCATTCTGTGCGCAATCGCGGTTCTGACGTCGGCCTCGCTCTGGGCTGTGGCCGGATCGCTGGGAGCGATGGCGCAGAACCCGGGGAGACCGGCAGCCAGCAGCCCGCTCGGTAATCCGTCCTGGAACACGGACGTCAAACCGGAGTCGACGATCGCCGGGATTGCGCTCGATCCGAAACAGATCGAGACCGTGAACAAGGTCAGCCGCTATTTCAACAACCTGGAGAATCTGCGCGGAACGTTCGTGCAGACGTCCTCCGACAACAAGCGGATGCGCGGGACGTTCTTCGTCAAACGGCCCGGACGGCTGCGGTTCGAGTACAACCGACCGAGCCGCCAGCTGATCGTCTCGGACGGCACGATGCTGGCCATCCAGGATCTCGAAGTTCACTCGGACGACCGCATCGCGCTCGACCAGACACCTTTCCGGCTCCTGCTGCGCAAGGATGTCGATCTGCTGCGAGATGCGAGCATCGTCGAAGTGCAGGAGGCGGACGATCTGATCATCCTCGCCCTCCAGGACAAAAGTCCCGACGCACCCGGCCAGATTCGGCTGTTCATGACCAAGGGTCCGGAGCTCGAGCTCAGGGAATGGGTGACGACCGATTCGCAAGGCACCGACACGCGTGTCGAGGTTGCGAACCTCGCGCGGCCCGAGGATCTGGACCTCGAGTTGTTCCGCGTCATCAGCCCGACGCTGAGAAAGCAGAAGTAAATCAATAGATTGACGACTTCGGCTTACGGCGGGGCGAATCGGCCCGCGCGGCCGCCTGAAACAATCAGTAAAAGAATCGTGAGCCCCCGCTGGGCGCACCTTGATTTTCGGCCACAGGCAACTAAATTCGACTGTAGAGCGGTGGATGTCACACACTCGGCAGTGCCCCCCGTCTAGCCGAAGACATCAATCCGCTGCACCGGCTTCCCTCCCGGTGCGAAGCGCCGAAAAGCGCTCCAGCGCCCAACCTCTCCCCCCGGGGTTGGGCGCTTTTCTATTTTGTAGCGGGATCTTCTCTAAATTGGATGAGATGACGGCGCAAGCCTGAACTGAGGTCAGAGCTCACGCTGGCGCTGGCTGCCCCTCGGCGCCCGCGAGAGCGTAGTCGATGTGGCGGAGCTCATCGGCCACGCGATTGAGGCGCTCGGTGATGCGGTCGACGAAATGGCCTGCAAGATCCGGGTCCTCGAGCATCTGAGCCTGCAGGCCGGAGCGCGTGATGCGCAGCGCGCGCACGGTCGTGTGGGCCACGACCGTTACACCGTGCTCGTGCTCGATCAGCATGGCGAGCTCGCTCAGCAGCGAACCCGTGCCAATGCCGTGGGCGCTCAGCCCCGTTGCCGTCTCGTCCTCGTCAAAGCGAACGGCATCGCCGGCGACGATCAGCACCGCCGCATCGCCAATCTTCCCCGCCTCCACGATGGTTTCGCCCGGGCGGTAAACAATGCGCTCGGCCTGTCGCACGATTTCAGTGAGCTGCAGCGGACTGAGCCCTCTGAAGATCTCCTGCGAGATGAGCTGGCGTGCCAGCACGCTGATGGACATGGTCCCACTCCACTAAAGCGTCGGACTTTAAATGCGACCCACGCCCGGTGCTGATCTCAAAGTCGCATTTAAGGTCCAAAGACGCTTTAGATTCATAGTGTTCTAAAACAACTTCGGACTTGAAAATTCACTCCCCGCCTAGCCTCGAGCTGAGGTGAATTTCAAGTCTGTTGCTTTAGCCGAACATGGCCCGCCCAAGCTCAGGTGATTCGGGGTCAGGACCAAGGCCAGCGGGGTGATCATCCCTGTTTCCCCTCGAAACCCACAGGTCCGCACCGCACGTGCAGGCCTGGACGCCTCAGTCTGGCCTGCCTAAGGTCGCCAGCAACGAAACGATCAGATCGCCTGCGGGAGGAAAAAAAGACATGGCGCCAGCCACCCTCAAATCCATGATTCAGTCAGGCCCCATGGTCGTCGCGCCGGGTGCCTACGACAGCCTCACCGCAAAGCTCGTGGAGCAGGCCGGCTTTCCTGCCGTCTATATGACGGGGGCCGGCACGTCGGTCTCGCATGGCCTTCCCGACTATGGCCTGCTCACCATGACGGAGATGGTCGCCAATGCCGGCCGGATGGCGGGATCGATCGGCGTGCCGCTCGTCAGCGATGCCGACACGGGCTATGGCAACGAGCTCAGTGTCTACCGGACCGTGCAGTCGTTCGAGCGTGCCGGCGTCCAGGCCATCCACATCGAGGATCAGGTCTTTCCGAAGCGCTGCGGACACCTCGACGGCAAGGAGCTGGTCAGCCGCGAGGACTACGCGGCCAAGATCCGGGCAGCCGCCGCCGCACGGCGTACCTCTGATTTCCTGATCATCGCTCGCACGGATGCGCGCAGCGTCGCCGGATACGACGAGGCGGTCGCGCGGTGCAATATGGCGCTGGAGGCAGGGGCGGACATGGCCTTCTTCGAAGCCCCGCAGTCGGTCGAGGAAGTGGTGGCGGTGCCGAAGGCCGTGAAGGGGCCCTGCCTCTTTAACAACGTGCTCAGCGGCAAGACGCCGTCCATCCCGCACGCCGAGATCGAGCGCATGGGCTATCGTCTCGCAATCGTGCCGGGCATGCTCATGTCGTCGATCATCGGGCTTTGCGACAAGCTGCTCGCGGAGTTGAAATCCACCGGGCTCGTGGCGGCGACGTATAGCGGCGGCGGTCCGGGCGTGACGTTCGCGCGCGTCGGCGCCGCGGAGTGGGACGAGCGTCGCACGGCGTTCCGGGACGCGCCTGC
>JAEWIJ010000236.1 GCA_023387235.1 Pseudomonadota bacterium | reverse complement strand
GATCGGCGAGCGCATACGGCGCCTCCTCCTCGAGCCACGTGCCGAGTTGGGCAATGCGCTGGATAATGCGCTCGTATTTCTTCTCGTCGATCATGCCGGCCATAGTGCCGGCGCGACGCTTAGGAACCGCTAAGCCCGCGGGAATTATGGTGGCTTGGTTAGCCGTGCGTTAACGGCTGGATCAGGCCGTGCGCGCCTGGCGCTCGGAGCGTGTTTCCGACGGGTTCATGGGGTCGGCGTCGACGGCGCGCATCTGAAGGTCGAACATCAGCGATACAAGCATGGAGAGCGCCTGCGCCGAGCGCGCGTCGCTGCTTTCGTCGACCCCTGACGGCGCCTCGCCCCCGCGGCGTGTGGTCAATGCCTGCCGAGCCGCATCGGTTTCGGGGCTGTTGGCGAGGAACGTATTGACTGGCGCGGACGGAAAGGAGGCGATGGGCGTTGCTGCCCGTGCCGCCGATGCGGGCGTGGGGCTAGCAGGTGCCGGGCTTGCCGGTGCGGCGGCGGAAGCGACAGCAGCGGGTGTTGCGCCGCCCGTACCGCTGCCGATCCAGTCGAACTCGGCGAGGCGGCGCCGGACCAGACCAGGTAGAACCTCGCCGCCGGCCTTCGTGTATTGCAGGAAGCGCTCGCGGACGGCTTCGATGTCCTGGCTACGCACGGCATCGCCGAGGCCGCTCGTGACCCAGCGGGTGCCGGCATTGAATGTCAGGGACGTGAGCGCGGCCTTGGTTCCCTCGTCCCAGCCGGCGGCGTGCTTCTCGACGATGTTGCGAGCGGTGGCGATCTCCGCGGCAAAGCGCCGCTCGGCCTCCTCCGGCGAGATGGCCTCGCCGGCGTAGAGGGCCTTGGTGCCATACCCGTTGCTGAACTGGGCATAGTCCCACTGCGCCTTGGGCGTGAAGCCCTCGAAGGATTTTATGGCATCGAGATAACTATGGTGCATGTCGCCGCGTCGAAAATGTCGGTCGCGACGCCACACCTGCAGGGATGTGCGCCGCACGCATCCACGATTGGCGTGATTTGCTTGCGTGGACCTCGCCGTATTCACCACGCAATGATGCTGCAACCATTGTGGGGAGGCATCTACCATGCCGTGAGCGAGACCCAGTCGGCGGGGAGGGGGAACCATTGTGCCGATGTTCATGTTCGGCTTGTCAAGGTGCGCCGCGCCGAGGGGCCTGGGTGCCTGTTCGCGTGAGGCTGGGGAAAGGGCTCCGGGCATGATCGATTGGCGAGTGGCACGCCGGGAATGAGCTGAATAATGACCAAGCATGCTCTTTATGAGCTCATCACCCTGGCGACAGTGCGCAAGGCGGAGTTTCCGGAGAAGCGGCGGCAGAGCGCGCTGACGGCCGGTGTCCTTTCCGTTACGGCAATTTTCTTCGGGGTGTACTGGCTGACAGCCGTCGTGCTCGCCGCGCGCCAGACCACCGCGCACTTCGGCGCCGATTCGAGCTTCTATGCCGTGTTGGCCGACATGGCGGTCCATCATCGGGCGGCGCGCTTTCATCCGGTGACGACGACGCTCGGCCTCGCATGGATGAAGGCCTTATCGCCATTGTTCGTGCCGTGGCTCGCGTCTGCGACGATCCTCAAGGCGATGTTTGCAGCCGTGGGCGCGCTCGGCGTGTGGGCGGCCATGTCGATCTTCACGGTGCTGCTACCGAGAGGCTATGTGCTGCTGGGCGGCATTCTCTACGGGAGCTCGTTCGGCGTCTGGTATTTCGCCGGCATCCCGGAATCGAAGATCGTCACCGCGACGCTTTCGGTGCTCTATATCGCTCTGTATGTGCGTCTGCGTGAGGAATGGAGCACGGTGCGTGCCTTCGCCCTCGGTGCGATCCTCGCGCTCGCTTGCCTAAACGAGATCGTCTCGGCGTTTCTGCTCGCCATTCCGGTGGTCGATGCCTGGATGCGGCACGGCTTCGACTGGCGGCGCTATCGGTGGCTCGCTGCCCACATGCCTGTGGTTCTCGTGGCATGGTACGTCCTTGAAGTCTTCGTGAATGGCTGGCTGGTTCCGGAGAGCGCGTATCAGGAAGGCCAGTCGCACTTCAACATGCTGCTCTACTACATCGCCAAGAACGACTACGGCCTCGCGAGCCTTCACGGTTTCATCGCGAACTGGTTCTTCTTCGATATCGTGGCGCCGACACCGCAGGCGCCGATGTGGCCTCAAGCGGGTGGTTACTTCGAGCCGACCCTTGCCGCCTATTTCGCATCGCCGATCGCGCTTCTCACGGTCGGTCTGGTGGTGCTCGTCGGGATCGTTGGCGCGCTGCCCGGCCTGCGCGCCGCGAGGCTCGGCACCGGAGGCGAGCTGCTGCTGCCGCTCGCGGCCTATGCCCTGGTCCGGGCCGTGTTCTTCTTCATCTTCAATCCGTCGGAACCGCTGCTGTTCAGCCCTGCCGTCACGATCGTGCATTGGCTCGTTCTGCTCGTGCCGTTCGTGGCGTGCGCAATGCCGGCGAAGCGCATTGTGCTCGCCGTGCTGTGCGCGCTGCTGTTCGCGACCAACGCGGCCTTCATGCTCGGTCCGGAGGGATTCGCGGGCCTCGCAGGACATCTCGCGAAGCTCTGATCACCACTTCATGGCGTCCGGCGGCGCGGTAACGGCCTCGAAACGCATGTCGCGGAAATCGGCAATGCGCTTGGCGGCGCGTAGGTAGTCGGGCGGGTCGAGCTTCTGCCAGTTCTTGAGGCGATAGACGCAGCCGTCGCACGCAAAGAGCAGATCGTCATTCTCGTGATGGTGCACCCATTCGACCCACGTCGCACCGCCGCGGACCAACGCTTCCCAGAAATGGCCGCTCTCAAGATTGGTGCCGTGCGAGGGACCCTGAGCCGACGGCCTCAGTCCGCGTCCCGAACTGAACCAGCTCGCGACGTGAATGGTCCTCGGGATCGGCGCGCTCTCGATCGGCGCCATGCGATTTTCCGGTTCCTGGATCAGGATGCCGCGATCGCAGTGAAACATGCCGCCGCCGGTCCAATGCCCGAAGGCCGGCCAAAGGGCGAGCGCAGTGAAATAGGGCGGCGTGGAAATGGCCGTCCATGTCGTGTCGAGACGCGCGGGACGTTGCGGCGAAGGTCCCGGCAGGTTCGGCACCAAATAGCGCGGTACGCGGCGGCCTGGGCGCGGGAGCTTCGACAGCGGTGCCGTGAGCGGATCGAAGGTCTTTTGCGGTGTTCGCCGCACCGCGATCCGGATGGCGCCCGAGCGATGATGCTGGGCCGCCCAGTAGATGATCTTGTCGCCGGATGGCGAGAGATCGCACAGCCTGACGAGCCCGACCATCCATTGGCCCGGCGTGAAGACGTCCTTGCGGAGGTCCCACGTGATCAGCCGCCAGTGTGCGCGTGGGCCGCGCCGCAGAATGACGGCGCGCGGCGCGGCGGCAGCGAACAGCACGTTGAGGCGCGTGCGGATCTGGCCTGCAGCGGCGGCGGGCAGGCCCATGGGCTTAGCCGAGTTCGAGCACCACGCGGCCGCGCACCTTGCCCGCGAGAATCTCTGGCGCGAGCTTCACGGCATCGGCGATCGGCCGCGTGACCGTCAGCGCGTCGAGCTTGGCGATGTCGAGGTCACGCGCGAGGCGCGTCCAGGCTTCCATGCGCCGGGCCTTCGGCGCCATGACGCTGTCGACTCCCGCGAGCGTCACGCCGCGTAGAATGAAGGGCGCGACCGACGAGGGAAGGTCCATACCCTGCGCCAGCCCGCAGGCGGCGACACAGCCATCGTACTTGGCCATGGAGATGACGTTTGCGAGCGTGGTCGAGCCGACGACGTCGACGGCGCCGGCCCAACGCTCCTTGCCGAGCGGACGCGGGGTACCGGCAAGCTCCGCGCGGTCGAGGATCTCGCTGGCGCCGAGGCCCTTGAGGTAGTCGGCTTCCGAAGCGCGACCCGTCGAGGCGATGACCGTGTAGCCGAGCTTCGCCAGCAGCGCGATCGCGACCGAGCCGACGCCGCCGGCGGCGCCGGTGACGAGAATCGGTCCGCGATCCGGCGTGATGCCGTTACGCTCGAGCGCAAGCACGCACAGCATGGCCG
>JAEWIJ010000170.1 GCA_023387235.1 Pseudomonadota bacterium | reverse complement strand
CTGGTCGTGGAGGTGCTGTACGACCACGTAACCGGCCGTCGCTTTCGACATGGGACAAAGCTGGAGCGATGGCGTCCGGATAAGGCGCCCAAGCAATGCACTTTCGACCAGCTGCCTCGGCCTTCCGCGGCCAAATTCGCCACGCTCTAAGGTCGGATGTCGATCTGCGGGAGTATTTCACGAAACTGAGACGCACTGTCTCCACGACTGTAGGCCAAGACATGGATCCGCTGGTCGTCACCATCTCCCATTCGCTCGACAAGGACGAGGTCGTTCGTCGCCTACAGCCGGCGCTCGGGCGAGCCGCCCAAATGTTTCCGGTCCTCAATATCGAGCACGAGCAATGGTCGGACAATCGCATGGACTTTCAGATTCGCGCATTCGGCCAAGCCGTCACCGGTAATGTCCTTGTTGGCGACAAGGAGGTGCGCCTTGATATCACGCTTCCATGGCTGTTGGCGAAGTTCGCCGATGTGGTTCGAGATGCGATAGAGCGAAGAGTTAAAGTCCTCGTCGAGAAAAAATAGAGTGCATCGATAAATTGCGGCACGAGAGGCAAGCAGTCAGCGATGGATATCGTAGCCCACGCCCGAGAATTTGCCTCGGAAAAACATCGCACGCAGACGCGCAAGTATACGAACGAACCGTATGTCGCGCATCTGGATGCCGTCGTAGGCTTGCTTGGAGAGCAGGGTAGAGGCGGCGTGGAGACGAAAGGAAAATGAAGAAGCAAATCCAAAATGCCCACATGATCGCAATGCCGGACCACGCATAGGCTAAACCCCAAATCGGTCGGTCTATGAGAGCTCGGGATTGGCTGGCCATACGCTGAGAACACGTGGCCTCCGGCTCAGTTCCGGTCGCGGTAGCACCTCTTAATCGCGCTACGGATTAGCCACAATCATTTGCCGTCATTGCGGTGTCGGAGAGACGCATCAGTCTCATCACTTCCAACGATGTCCTCTTCCCAGCCGAAGACGGAGCGACCATCCAGGGAGGGCGATATCTCGCGTTCGCCAGCGATAAAAGCTTCGAGCGAGGGGCCGTTTGCCGTGCGCTCGAGTTGCCGCGCTTGCGCATCAAGCCTTTCGAGCGCGGCCAGTTCTTCCGTATGGCCGAGCCGTGCTTGTCTCACGGCCGATTTCAGAATCCGAATGGTCTCGTCGTAAACCTTGATCGGAACGGGGTAGGGATGCCGATCCTTGCCGCCATGCGCCAAGGAAAATCGTGCCGGATCTTGAAAGCGGTAAGGCGTGCCATGGACGACCTCCGCGACCATGGCGAGCGACTGGACCGTTCGCGCGCCGACACCGGGCGTGAGCAGCAGCTCGGGAAAATCGACGGGGCCACGCTCTGCCGCTGCTGCGAGAGTTCCGTGCAGCCGCCGCGTGAACACATCGCTCGAACGCACGTCGTGGTGCGCCGGCATGACAAGATGCGGCAGCGACATTTGCGACGGAACGTCTGCAGAGATCGCCGCAAACTCGCCGACGATGCGGTCGGGACCGAGGATTGCCAGCAGATCGAGCTGGGCCGATCGCGAGGCCGCGGCGCGACTGTCGGTCAGATTGATGATAGTGCCCTGGCACGGCCCCTCGATGGCGCTGTGCGGCGCATCGACAAAGTCCGTGACGTTACCCGAATGCCAGTGGTAGCGGCGTGCCTGCCGCGTGTCCTCGTTCATGCCCTGCTGAACGACCGTCCACTTGCCCTGATCGGTCACGAAGAAGCCATGCAGATAAAGATCAAACCCGTCCTGCACCGCGGCACTATCGACCTTGGCGACCAGACGGCTGGCGCGGGTTAGCGCAATTGCATCAAAGCCGATGCGGTCCCCCAGCACATTGAGTTCATCGGGCGTCCGGCGTGAATGTCTGCCGCGGCCGCCGCACACATGGATGCCGAGTTCGCCGCCGAGGGGAGCGAGCCCGCGCTTGAGAGCGCCGATGACGCTCGTGGTGATGCCGGAGGAATGCCAGTCCATGCCCATGACCGCACCGAAGGACTGGAACCAGAACGGATGTGACAGGCGCCGCAGGACTTCATCGCGGCCGTAATGATGAGCGATGGCCTGCACAATAACGGCGCCGAGCACGGACATCCGCTGCCCGAGCCAAGCCGGCACGCGCCCGCCATGGAGGGGAAGATCAGCGCTGCCGGTGCGTCGTGCCAAGGTTTCTTCCAATCTTTTCAGGCTGACGGGCCAGACATAGCCGTTCGGATCGTGAATGCAAGAGCAGAGGCAGATCGATTCGGACGGGAACTTCAAGCACATCGCCGTGTTGGAACATGAAGCGCGAAGTGCAATGCCATCACGGCGCCGCGCCCGCCTCAATCCAAACCCGCGAGCCATCCCGTGACCTCATCACAGCATCCGGAGCCACCATTTCCGAAACAGAAGCAGCCGATGCCGGGGCTGACGGCCAAGATGGAGCCGGTCCCGGATCACGGCGAGGAGAGCTACAAGGGCTCCGGACGCCTCAAGGGCAAGAAGGCGGTCATTACCGGCGCCGATAGTGGAATCGGCCGAGCCGTTGCCATTGCGTATGCGCGCGAAGGTGCCGACGTGCTCATCTCGTATCTGGAAGAGCACGAGGATGCCGAAGATACGAAACAGCTGGTCGAAGTTGCCGGCCAGAAGGCGCTTCTGATGCCGGGCGATATTCAGAATGCCGCACACTGCCGCACGATCGTCGATAAGGCGGCTTCCCAGCTGGGCGGCATCGACATCCTCGTCAACAACGCCGCGCATCAGGCGAGCTTCAAGGAGATCACCGATATCTCCGACGAGGAGTGGGAGCTGACCTTCAAGGTCAACATCCATGCCATGTTCTATCTGACGAAAGCTGCCGTTCCGCACATGAAGCCCGGCAGCGCCATCATCAACACGGCCTCGATCAATTCCGATGCGCCCAATCCGACTCTCCTGGCCTATGCGACGACCAAAGGAGCGATTCAGAATTTTACGGCCGGTCTTGCGCAGCTGCTCGCAGAGAAGGGCATCCGCGCCAATGCAGTTGCGCCCGGCCCCATCTGGACGCCTCTCATCCCGTCCACGCTGCCTGAGGACTCGGTTTCAAACTTCGGCAAGCAGGTGCCGATGAAGCGGCCCGGCCAGCCGGCGGAACTTGCGACCGCATTCGTCATGCTGGCCGATCCGTTGTCCAGCTACGTATCAGGCGCGACCATAGCCGTGACCGGCGGCAAACCCATCCTCTGACGAGAGTGACCGCCATGTCGCGTAACGCTTCCGATGCGCTCATCGAGACCCTGGTTGCCTGGGATGTAGATGTCATCTTCGGCATGGCCGGTGATGGCATCAACGGCATCATTGAGGCCATCCGCACGCACAAGGATCAGATCCGCTTCGTGCAGGTGCGCCACGAGGAGTCTGCCGCCCTCATGGCCTGCGGCTATGCCAAATTCACCGGCAAGCTCGGTTGCTGCCTCGCCACGACCGGCCCTGGTGGCATCCATCTGCTCAATGGCCTCTACGACGCCAAAGCGGATCGCGCGCCGGTACTCGCGATTACCGGCCTGCCCTATCACGATCTCACCGATACGCACACCCAGCAGGATGTCGATCACACGCGCCTCTTCATGGACGTGGCACGCTACTCGGCGCGCATCATGGGACCGGCGCAAGTGGAGAACGTCGTGTCCCTCGCGTGCCGGACAGCGTTGGCGGAGCGCGGCGTCGCGCATGTTGCCATACCGACCGATGTCCAGGAGCAAGAAGTCGAGGACGCGCCCCGCTCACCGCGCAACATCAGGCACCACGTCTCCCTGGCCGAGGCAGATGCGCGCCGTATTCCGTCCGACGACGACATTGCAAGCGCAGCAGAGATTCTCAACGCCGGTAAGCGGGTCGCAATTCTCGCGGGACAGGGCGCGCTTGGTGCACGAGAGGAGCTCATCGAAACCGCCGAACGGCTTGGCGCTCCCATCATCAAGGCGTTGCTCGGCAAGGCGGTGCTGCCGGATGCGCATCCGCTCACGACCGGCGGTATTGGTCTCCTTGGCACGCGTCCTTCGCAAGAGGCGATGGAAGATTGCGACACGCTGCTGATCGTGGGGAGCACGTTTCCCTATATCGAATACTACCCCAAACCGAAGCAGGCGCGCGGCGTGCAGATCGATCGCGACGCGACCCGCATCGGCCTGCGTTTTCCAGCGGAAGTGGGCTTGGCCGGCGATGCCGCCGTGACCCTGCGCCTGCTGAACAAGCAATTGCAGCGCAAGCCGGATCGCAGTTTCCTCGAAAGCGCGCAGAAGAAGATGAAGGCGTGGCGCGATCTCCTGCGGGAGTCGGCCGACAGGCCAGGCAAGCCGATGAAGCCGCAGGCCATCGCGCAGGCACTTGGCGGACATCTCGCGCCGGACGCCATAGTGGTCTCGGACTCCGGTCACAACACCGGTCTTTGTGCGCGGCATGTCGAGCTGACCGAGAAGCAGATGTACGGCGTCTCTGGCCACATGGCTACGATGGCCTGCGCGATCCCGTATGCGATTGCGGCCGGTATCGCGTTCCCCGGCCGCCAGATCGTTGCATTCGTCGGCGACGGCGGCTTGAGCATGCTGCTCGGCGAACTCGCCACCATCACGCGCTACAAGCTTCCCATCAAGATCGTTGTCCTCAAGAACAACACGCTCGGGCAGATCAAGTGGGAGCAGATGATGTTCCTCGGCAATCCCGAATACGAATGCGATCTGCAGCCTATTGATTTCGTGAAGGCCGCCGACTCCATGGGCATTCGCGGCTGGAAGGTGGAAGCGGCCGAGAACTGCGATAGCGTGCTCCGCGCCTCTTTTGCTCATGAAGGCGCGGCACTGGTCGAGGCCGTGGTTGATCCCAACGAGCCGCTGCTGCCGCCAAAGCGCATGGCGAAATACGTTGAGAACATGGAGAAGGCGCTGAAAAGCGGGACGCCAGGCGCGGCTGAGATCCGGCGTGCGCTCGAAGAGCAGCCAGCGCGCAGCATGCTTGAAGCTTGAGTTCATGTCTTTCGGAAGCCACACGTTCCCTCGTTTTCAGACGCACACATTGGCTGCCAGCTAACCGCTCGGAAGGGAGGACACGTCCCTGCTTGGCTTTCTGCACTGGGTCGATTTCTTGCCGACCTGATCGTGTAGTCTCGTCTCTGAAACCAGAAAGGACGCGCAATTCCGGTGCTCAGCGAACCAGCCTTCCGGACTTCTACATCAGCTTGTCGAGCGTGATGGGGAGATCCCGGATGCGCTTGCCCGTCGCGTTGTAGATCGCGTTGGCTACGGCGGCACCCGTGCCCGTGATGCCGATCTCCCCAATGCCGCGCGCGCCCATCGGCGTGTGCGGATCGGGAATGTCAGTCCGCCACGTCGATCGGCGGAACATCCGCGTGTACCGGCACATGATACTCCGCGAGACTCGGGTTCATGATCCGGCCATTGCGCTCGTCGAACTGCGTCTCCTCCAGGAGAGCAAGCCCAACGCCCATGATGATGCCGCCGCGAAACTGGCTCGCCGCCGTCTTGGGATTGAGGATGCGCGGAGGGCGATATTGCGTGCCGCAGCCCCGATCCGCAATCCGCCATCCGGATCCTCGACCATGTGAGACGAAAGACTCGTGATATCGATGAGCGTCGTTGGCCGCTCGATGGTCTCCCGCATCAGGTCGACGAGATTAGTACCACCACCCAGGAACTTGGCACCATTCACACCGGCGAGGCGAACCGCATCGGCAGCATCGGAGGCACGCACATAGCTGAAGGGCGTCATGGCTTGGCCTCCGCGAATGTCGTCGCGATGGCCTCGATGATGCCATTGTACGCGCCGCAGCGACACAGGTTGCCGCTCATGCGTTCGCGCAGCTCATCCTCGTTAAGCGAAATCGTGTCGGAGAGGAGATCAGCGGTCACGTGGCTCGGCACGCTGCGTTTCACCTCCTCGACCATCGCAATGGCCGAGCAAATCTGGCCTGGTGTGCAGTAGCCGCACTGGAAGCCGTCGTGCTCGACGAACGCTCTCTGAAGGGCGTGCAGCGATTGGACAGTACCTAGTCCTTCGATAGTTGTAATTTCACGGCCCTCATACTGCACAGCGAGCGCCCCTCACATGGGTTTCCGGAACTGCAGACCGAGGGCAAATCGCCGCCGCCCCTGGGCAGCATTTTCAAGAAGGCCACAGTTGGTAAGGCCCGCAGTCGGTCACTCAATCGCCGACAGGACTTGGCGCGGCGCTTGCACCCTGCGATGAATGCCTCGTTTCGAGGGCACTGATGTCGTAGCTCACCCGGAAACCTATCGTGATGAGCACTATGAGGATCGCGGCGATGAAGCAGCCGAGGGTCAGATAATCGCTGTCTTGCCGGATGCGCTCCGCGCGCTGCCTTTGATCGCAACGCTTCCCGAGGAATGGCAGAAGGACATTGCCCTCGTCGTCTCGAAGTTCGTCATTGCTTTTGACAAAAGCCTCACCATGACGCCTGAGGAACAGAAAGCGGAGCGGGATCGTGAGATCGCGGCCGCGCTGCAGAAGTCCTGGCCGGTGCGAGATGACCAGTCCGAACGATGATCACAGTCCTGTACTGCGTGAGGATGACCACACCGAGCTCGTCTGGGCCCGCTCAAACGTGTGGCTAGGCGCCTAACCAGCGGTCCTCGAGCTATCCTTGAGCTTGTCCTTGAGCGTCCGGCTCAGACGGGCCTGCAAGAGCGTCAGGACTGCCGCCTCTTCAGGTCTGAGCGCGGACAGCTCCTTGCGAAGCTCCGTCTCGACCTCACCTTTGATCTCGAGAAGCAGCGAACCCTCGGCGTAGCTCGCAAATATTTCCGGGTGAATGTAGCACTTGCGACAGATGGTGGGCGTGTTGCCAAGCCGCGCGGCGACGCGCTCGATGGCATCGCGAATATTCCGCTTGGCACCAGCGTCGCTGTCGAACTTCTCGAATTCCTGAAGTGCCATCGCGGCGAGGACAGTGCCGTGCCAAGTTCGGAAATCCTTGGCGGTGATGTCCTTACCACTATTCTCCCGGAGATAGTCATTGACGTCGGAGGATGTGACGTCGTGTGGCTTTCCGGCGTCGTCGACGTACGCGAAGAGTTCTTGCCCGGGGATATCCTGACAGGCGCGCACCACCTTGGCGATACGCCTGTCACGCAGCGAGAGATTCCAAACCTTGCCGCTTTTGCCTTTAAAGTTAAATCTGAGGGCAGGTCCATCAACACTGATATGATCGTTCTTGAGAGTCGTGAGGCCATAGCTTTTGTTGTTCCTGGCATACTCATCGCTGCCGACACGGATAAG
>JAEWIJ010000041.1 GCA_023387235.1 Pseudomonadota bacterium | reverse complement strand
ACCAAGCCCATCCGCCATCAACGCTTCGGCAAAGCTCAGCTGACCAGTCCGCTTCGTTGCCATCCCCAACCCCGCATCATCCACGAATCACCGCCGAATTATGCAACGGTTCCCGTAAGGACGGGGAGAAGGAGAATGGCCCTAACCCCTCACCGCCATCTCCGTCTTGCCGTCGAAGAAGTGCGCGCGCGTCGGGTTGAAGGCGAGGCGGATCTTCTCGCCGGGCTTCACGCGCACGGTCGGATCGACGCTCGCAACCATCGTGTTCGGACCGCACGTGACGTCGAGCAGAATCTCCGAGCCGAGCTGCTCGGCAACCTCGACCACCGCCTCGAAGGTCTGGTGCGCAGGATCCGAGCCGTCCGCGATGCGCAGATCCTCCGGCCGGATGCCGAACGTCGCCGGCCTTCCGACATGCGGGCCCATGGGCGACGCCAGATGCTCCGGCACGGCGATGTTCATCGCGTTGTTCGACGCGACGAGCCCGCTGCCGTTCTGCGCGATCGTGACATCGGCGAAGTTCATGGCCGGCGAGCCGATGAAGCCCGCCACATACTTGTTCGCCGGCGTATTGTAGAGATCGAGCGGCTCGCCCACCTGCTGGATGAGCCCATCCTTCATCACGACGACGCGGTCACCGAGCGTCATGGCCTCGACCTGATCGTGCGTGACGTAGACGGCCGTCGTGCCCAAGCGCTGGTGCAGCTTCTTCAGCTCGACGCGCATCTGCACGCGCAGCTTGGCGTCGAGGTTCGACAGCGGCTCGTCGAACAGAAACACCCGCGGATTGCGCACGATCGCGCGGCCGAGCGCGACACGCTGGCGCTGGCCGCCCGAGAGCTGGCGCGGCTTCCTGTGCAGATGATCCTTGATGCCGAGGATATCTGCCGCCTCGTTGACGCGACGCTTGATCTCGGCCTTGTCGAACTTCCGCATTTTCAGCCCGAAGGCCATGTTGTCGTACACGCTCATGTGCGGATAGAGCGCGTAGTTCTGGAACACCATCGCGATATCGCGATCCATGGGCGGCAGCTCGTTCACCACCGTGTCGCCGATCAGGATGTTGCCCTGCGTGATCGTCTCGAGACCCGCGACCATTCTGAGCGTCGTCGTCTTGCCGCAGCCCGAAGGCCCGACGAGAACGACGAACTCCTTGTCCTTGATGTCGAGGCTTACGCCCTTGACGGCATGAAAGTCGTCATAGCGCTTGTGAACCTCACGGATGCTGACTGTTGCCATCGTGCGTCTATCCCTTGACCGAGCCCGTGAGGCCGGAAACGTAATGTTCGACGAAGAAGGAGTAGGCGATCGCCACCGGGATCGATCCGAGCAGCGCGCCCGCCATCAGCGGTCCCCAGAAGAAGACATCGCCGCGTATGAGCTCGGAGACGACGCCGACCGGCACCGTCTTCTGCTCGGGACTCGACAGGAACACGAGCGCGTAGATGAACTCGTTCCACGAGAGCGTGAAGGCGAAGATGCCGGCCGAGAGAATGCCCGGAATGGCCACCGGAATGATGATGTAGAGCATGGCCTGCCATCGCGACGCGCCGTCTATTCGCGCGCATTCCTCGAGCTCTTTCGGCACCGCCTTGAAGTAGCCCATCATGAGCCACGTACAGAAGGGTATGAGGAATGTCGGATAGGTCAGGATCAGCGACCATGGCGTGTCGCCGAGCTTGTAGTTTCGGATGATCTCCGAGAGCGGGATGAACAGCAGCGTCTGCGGCACGAGGTAGGTGATGAAGATGCCCGTGCCGAGGCTTCCCGCGAAGGAGAAGTTCAGCCGCGCGAGCGCGTAGCCCGCCAGCACGCCGCAGATGAGCGAGATGACGGTCGAAGCGAGCGCGATGAACATGGTGTTCCAGAGCCACGTCGCGAACATGGTCTCGCGGAACAGATATTTTATGTGATCGAGCGTCGGGTTCCACGTCCAGAAGGGCGTGTAGTTCGCCGCGCGCCACGGCCGGTAGAGCTCGCCGTCCGGTCGGAATGTCGTGATGAGCATCCAGTAGAACGGGAAGAGCAGGAAGATCAGGAAGAGCGTCAGCGGGATGTAGAAGAACACCCAGCGGCGCCAGATCGCACCTTCGATCATCAGCGGACCTCCACGCGGCGAATGTAGAGAAGCTGGATGATCACGATCAGAAGCAGGATCGGGAACATCGCGAGCGATACGGCCGCGCCCTGGCTCAGAAGCCCGGTGCCGACGCCGAGCTGATAGGCGTAAGTCGCGAAAAGATGCGTCGCGTTGGCAGGGCCACCGCCCGTCATCACGTAGACGATCTGGAAATCGGCGAACGTCTGGATCACCGAGAACAGCATCACGACCATCGTTACCGGCAGCAGCAGCGGCCACGTTATGTACCAGAAGCGCTGCCAGGGCCGCGCGCCGTCGATCGCCGCCGCCTCGTTGAGATCAGGGCTGATCGTCTGCAAGCCGGCGAGCAGCGAGATCGCGAAGAACGGCACGCCGCGCCAGATGTTGACGATGATGATGGAGAGCATCGCGAGATCGCCGTCGCCGAGCCAGTTGATGGCCGTGCGGATCACGCCCGTCTGGTACAGCATCCAGTTGAGGACGCTGAACGTCGGGTCGAACATCCATTTCCACGCGAACGTGGAAAGCACCGTCGGGATGATGAACGGCAGCAGGATGAAGGCGCGCGTGAAGGCCTTGAACCTGAACGATCGGTTCAGCAGCAGCGCCAGCCAGAGCCCGAGCGCAAGCTTGAAGATCGTCGTGACGAACGTGTACCAGCACGTGTTCCAGACGACCGCGTGAAAGATCGGATCGGATGCGAGCCGGCGGAAATTGTCGAGACCGACGAACTCGCCGGGAACGCCGACGCGCGTGTCCGTCACGGACAGCAGCAGCCCGCGCATGAACGGATAGGCAATGAACAACCCCAGCAGCACCATCGTCGGCAGCAGCAGGAGCCAGGCGAGATTGCGCTCGCTCTCGAGCGGCCGCCATTTGGGCTTTGCCACGATGATGCGGTCAGGCGTGGAGGTAGACGCCGCTACAGCCATCGGCGTTTGATCCTTTCGGAAGAGGTCACAAGGGCGGGCAGCAGGCCCGAACCTGCCACCCGCCAATTGCCATCCGGGATGCGGGAGCACGCCCGCATCCCGGTCACTCCGACAGCGGGCCCTAAAGCGTCGTTGGACCTTGAATGCGACTTTGAGATCAATCCGGGCGTGGGCCGCATTAAGGTCCGACGCTTTAGCCCTCGTAGATCTTCTTGAGCTGAGCCTCGCAGGCCGCGACCGCTTCCTCGGCCTTCTGGCCGCGGATGGCACCCGCAAACATGTTGCCGATAAGGTACTTCGTCAGCACCTCGGCGGCCTTGGCGTTCGGCTCGCCAGGATGGCCCGGCGTCAGGCCCTGCTTGCCGGCGACCGCGTATGGCGCCATCACCGGATCTTTCTTCCACAGATCGTGGGTCTCCCACGACGTCGTGCCGGGCGTGTAGAAGCCGAGCCCCGTCGTGAACCACTGATCGTAGTTCTCCTTCTTGTGAATGAAGCGAAGGAGATCCTTCGTCGCCTGCTGGTTCTTCGAATAGCTCGGCATCACGTGCGAGGTGTACGTGTGGAAGCCGAACTGCCCGGCAGGACCGCCCGGCAGAGGTGCGTGCAGAATGTCGTCCTTGAGCGGCTTGCCGTCGGCCGTCTTGTACTGCTCGGGCTTGCGCATGGACTCGATGTAGATCGAGGCGCCGTTGAGCGTCGAGCAGATGGTGCCGGCGAGGAAGGCGCGGTTGTTGGAAGCGTCATCCCAGGCGAGGCCACCCTCGTCGAAGGACTCGGTCCAAGCCGACGCCATCCATTTGACCGCATCCACCGTTGCCTTCGAGTTGATGACGACCTTGCCCTTGTCGTCGATCTCGGCGCCGCCGAACGACCACAGCAGCGGATAGGCGAACGTCGGCGGATCACCGAACGACTGGCCGAACGATTGGCCGATCGGATAGCCCTTGGCTTTCAGCTTCTTGCCGACGTCGCGATACTGGTCCCAGGTCTTCGGGAACTCGTTGTAGCCGGCCTCCGCGAACCACGACTTGCGATAGGCGTTCATGGCGCCGATGAGGGCCATCGGCATCGAGAAATACTTGCCGCCCGACGAGCTGTTGGCCGAACAGAGCTTGTACCAGCCGCCCTGCGCCTTGCCGATCTCGTCCGCCACATCGCTCATGTCGGCGAGGCTCGCCTGATAGAGATGCGGGTGGTTGTTGAAGAGCATGATCAGATCGGGCCCGGCGCCCGACTGGATGCCCGAGGTGATGCGCGGCTGCAGATCGTTGCCGTTCACCGTCTCGTAGCGGACCTTGATGCCGAGCGCCTTCTCGGCCTCCGGCAGCAGCTTCTGGCGCAGAAGCGTGTCGCAGGCCGGAACGAAGTCGTTCCACCTCAGCCAGTGCACGGTCGTCTGCTGCGCATACGCGGGCGCACGGCCGGTCGCGAGGATGCCGGCGAGGCCACCCGAGGATGCAGCCAAGGCGCCCGCACCCGTGGTCTTGAGAAATTTTCGACGTGATACGCCCGTCATTCTAGAAACCTCCCTATGAAGCACCTTGTTTTTGACGGTGCCGTTATTGGTATTTGGCATTGAGCGGGCACAGCCTACGCGCAGGCTGATATTTCAGCAAGGGTCTGCGGCCAACGGCAATAGTGAACGCCCGCCCCCGCGGGCGGCCGCACCTTGCAGCGCAACAATCGTACGGGGAGAGGATAAGGCTCAGCGGCCCTGCCAGTTAGGCTTCCGCTTTTCGAGGAAAGCAGCCATGCCCTCTTTGAAATCGGCGCTCGTGTAGACCATGCCGATCAACTCGTCGTCATCGACGGCCGGAAGGCGATGGCGCAGCCGGCGCAGCAGCTCCTTGGTGACCCGGAGCGTGAGCGGCGCGTGCCCCGCGATCTGGCGCGCGAGCGCATCGGCCCGCGAAACGACCGCCTCGTGATCCTCGACCAGCTCCGAGACGAGCCCGACACGAAGGGCCTCGTCGGCCTCGATGAGCCGCGAGGTATAGATGAGATCGATGACCGCCGCTTCGCCGAGCACCCCGACGAGCCGCGCGAGCGTCGCCGCCGAGAGGCAGTTGCCGAGCGTGCGCGCGATCGGGAATCCAAACTTCATGGACCGCGTGCCGATGCGCATGTCGCAGCACGCCGCAATGCCCGCGCCGCCGCCCGTGCAAGCGCCTGTAATCGCCGCGATCGTCGGCACGGGACAACGCTCGAGCGCGGTGAACACCTTGTCGGCGTTCTTCTCGTAGGCAATGCCCTGCTCCGGCGTTTCGAAGCTGCGGAAAAGCGAGATGTCCGTGCCGGCCGCGAATGCCTTGCCGCCCGCGCCGCGGAAGACGATGGCCCGCACCGAGCCGTCCTCCGGCACGTTCGAGCAAAGCTCGGCAATCGCGTCGTACATTTCGAACGTGAGCGCGTTGTACTTTTCCGGCCGGTTCAGCGTCACCGTCAGCACACCGGCATCGACGCTTTTCAGAATGTGATCGGACACGGCGTACTCTCCACGCTTCTACAATCAGGCAACCTGCGCCACGTTCTGCACGGCTGCAACGATATCACCGACGATCGCCGCGACGAGCCGCTCGTCCTCGCCTTCCGCCATGACGCGGATCACCGGCTCCGTACCGGATGGCCGGATCAGCAGGCGCCCCTTGTCGCCGAGCTTGGCCTTGGCGGCATCGATCGCGGCGAGAACGCGCCCATCCTCGAGCGGCGAGCCATTGGAATAGCGCACGTTCTGCAGGAGCTGCGGAATGCGCTCGAAGCGCTTGCAGACCTCGCTCACCGGCCGTTCCGTCGTCACGACGGTCGCCAGGATCTGCAGCGCCGACACGAGGCCGTCGCCCGTGGTGCCGAAGTCCGAGAGCACGATATGCCCCGACTGCTCGCCACCGACATTGAAGCCGTGGCGCCGCATATGCTCGACCACGTGCCGGTCGCCGACCGGCGTGCGCACCATGGTGAGTCCCAGCGTATCGAGATAGCGCTCGAGCCCGAGGTTCGACATGACCGTCGCCACGACGCCGCCGCCCTGCAATCGCCCGCGCCGGCGCCAGCTCTCCGCAATGACCGCGAGAAGCTGATCGCCATCGACGATGTTGGCCTTCTCGTCCACCACCACGACCCGGTCCGCATCGCCATCGAGCGCGATGCCGATGTCGGCGCGAAGCTCGCGCACTTTCTCCTGCAAGGATTCCGGCGCCGTCGAGCCGCACTTCTCGTTGATGTTGAAGCCGTTCGGATCGACGCCGATGCGGATGACCTCCGCGCCGAGCTCCCACAGCGCCTGCGGTGCCACCTTGTAGCCCGCGCCATTCGCGCAATCGATCACGATCCGGAGCCCGTCGAGACGCAGATTCTTCGGCAGCGTACGCTTGGCGAACTCGATATAGCGCTCCTGCGCGCTCTCGATGCGCGTCGCGCGCCCGATCTTGTCGGACGGCACGAGCAGCTCGGCCGCGGGCGTTCCGATCAATTCCTCGATCGCGATCTCCGCCTCGTCGGACAGCTTGAAGCCATTTGCGTCGAACAGCTTGATGCCGTTGTCGGCGAACTGGTTGTGCGAAGCCGAGATCATCACGCCGATATCGGCGCGCAGCGAGCGCGTGAGCATCGCGACGGCCGGCGTCGGCATGGGCCCGAGCTGGAAGACATCCACGCCGACGGCCGTGAAGCCCGACATCAGCGCATTCTCGATCATGTAGCCCGAGAGCCGCGTATCCTTGCCGATCACCGCCCGCAAGCGGTGTCCCCCGCCTTCCGCCAGCACCTTCCCCGCGGCCATGCCAACCTTCAGCGCGATCTCGGCCGTCATCGGCGGCGTGTTGGCCAGCCCCCGGATGCCGTCGGTGCCAAAATACTGGCGCACCATTCTCCGTCTCCCTCCATGCCGGCGCAGGGCACGAGGCGATCTGCACCGGGATCATGCTGCACCGGTAGTCGCGCCGCGCGCAGCCCGCAAGCACGAACTCTCGGCCGCCGGAGTTCTGCACGTCAATCCGGAACCCCAGAGCTGAAATACAACGTGAAGATTCAACGGCCTCCCCGAACGCTCCCTAGGCGGTGCAAAGCCTCCCGGACGGCACTCGGGCACGTATAACGTGCAAAGCCTTATGCGCCGACCTCAGCGCTCGACGATGCGCCGCCCAGTCGGTCGCACCGTGGCACATGAAGGAGTGCCGTCCTTGCTGGTGCCTATGACCACTGTCTCGATGACCTCGCCGCTCTTGGCCGCGCGATCCAGCAGGTCGGCCCCAATGTCGTGGATGTCGATCTTCATCCGGCGAGACCAGGGCGAGGACGGGTCACCGACCAAGTCACCGACACGAATGTAAACATATCTCCGCACCGGACCTTCCCGCCGCACCTGATCGCCGAGGAGCTTGTTCCCCGGGCCCATGCGGATCGGGAAATCGAATGCCAGCGGCTCGCCTTTGCGCGAGCTTTTCGGATCGAGAGGCGACCCATCCTTGGCTTGAAGGCTGTGGAGCACGCCGACCACCGGCCGCTCGATGACAATCCGCAAATTGATCGCGTTCTGATCTGCCATGCGTGTTTTTAGCCCAACCGGCGGCATTCGGCGAGACGGCCACGTCATCCGGGATCGGAAATCGGAACCGGGACGCTGCCTCCGCGCCCCGCGCATGGCCAGACGGCGCCCACTGGTGTATAGCGCGGACGCCTTCCCGCCGAACCGCGAGTACCTCCATGCCCACGCTGCCCGTCAACATCGAGATGATCCGCGCCGCCGCCGAACGGCTCGCTCCCCACATCGTCACGACACCGCTCCTCGAGCATCCCGCGCTCAACAAGCAGGTCCGCGGCCGCGTCTTCCTCAAGTGCGAAAGCCTCCAGCGCGTCGGCGCCTTCAAGTTCCGCGGCGCTTACAACAAGATTTCGCAGGTCGATCCCAAGGCCTATCCCGGTGGCGTCGTCGCCTCCTCCTCGGGCAATCATGCCCAGGGCGTCGCCGCCGCCGCCACGCTCTGCGGCCTCAAATCGGCGATCGTCATGCCGAAGGACGCCCCGCCGATCAAGGTCGCCCGCACCAAGGCCTTCGGCGGCGAGGTCGTGCCCTACGACCGCGAGCGCGAGGACCGTGACGCCATCGCCCGCCGCCTGTGCGAGGAGCGCCGCGCCATCTTCGTGCCGCCCTTCGACGATCCCGACGTCATTGCCGGTCAGGGCACCGCCGGCCTCGAGATGATGGCCGAAGCGGCGCGCCGCGGCGTGAAGCTCGACGCCGTGCTCGTCAACGTCTCCGGCGGCGGCCTCGCGAGCGGCATCGCCGTCGCCGTCAAGGACGCGAGCCCGTCCACTGAAATGTGGAC
>JAEWIJ010000144.1 GCA_023387235.1 Pseudomonadota bacterium | reverse complement strand
ACCTCGGCCATCTTGAGCTCGATGTAGGCGTCGATCGTGTCGTCGGTGAATACGCCGCCCATCTTGAGGAAGCCGCGATCGCTGTCGAGGCTCATCATGGCTTCGCGCAGCGAGCCGCAGACGGTCGGGATCTTGGCGAGCTCGGCCGGCGGCAGGTCATAGAGGTTCTTGTCCATGGCATCGCCGGGATGCAGCTTGTTCTGGATGCCGTCCAGACCAGCCATGAGCATCGCGGCGAACGCGAGGTAGGGGTTCGCAGCCGGATCCGGGAAGCGGACCTCGATGCGCTTCGCCTTCGGGCTCGTCACGTGCGGGATGCGGCAGGAAGCCGAGCGGTTGCGCGCCGAGTAGGCGAGCAGCACCGGCGCCTCGTAGCCTGGGACCAGTCGCTTGTAGGAGTTGGTCGAGGGGTTCGTGAAGGCGTTGATCGCCTTCGCGTGCTTCAGGATACCGGCGATGTAGCTGAGGCAGGTGTCCGAAAGGTCGGCATACTTGTTGCCGGCGAACGTCGGCTCGCCCTTGTTCCAGATCGACTGGTGGCAGTGCATGCCCGAGCCGTTGTCGCCGAAGACCGGCTTCGGCATGAACGTCGCGGTCTTGCCGTAGGCCTGCGCGACCTGATGGATCACATACTTGTAGATCTGCATGTGGTCGGCCATCGTGATCATCGGACCGAACTTGATGCCGAGTTCGTGCTGCGCGGACGCGACCTCGTGGTGGTGCTTCTCGACGACGACGCCCATCTCGGCCATGACCGAGAGCATCTCGGAGCGCATGTCCTGCGCGCTGTCGATCGGCGGGACGGGGAAGTAGCCGCCCTTCGTGCGCGGACGGTGGCCGAGGTTGCCCGTCTCGTACTTCGTGCCCATGTTCGAGGGCAGCTCGGAGCTGTCGAGCTGGAAGCCCGTGTTGTAGGGATCGGACGTGAAGCGCACGTCGTCGAAAATGAAGAACTCGGCCTCGGGGCCGAAATAGATGGCGTCGCCGATCCCGAGGCTTTTCATGTAGGCCTCGGCCTTCTTGGCGATGCCGCGCGGATCGCGCTCATAGAGCTCGCCGGTCGACGGCTCGATGACGTCGCAGAAGATCGCCATCGTGCTCTGCGCGAAGAAAGGATCCATATGCGCCGACGCAGGGTCGAGCATCAGCGTCATGTCCGAAGCCTCGATGCCTTTCCAGCCGGCGATCGAGGAGCCGTCGAAGGCATAGCCGTCCGCAAACATGGCGTCGTCGACGCACGAAGCGTCGGCGGTGACGTGCTGCATTTTGCCTTTGGTGTCGGTGAACCGCAGATCAAGGAACTTTACCTCCTTGTCCTTGATCGTCTTGATCACGTCAGCAGCGGTCTTGGACATGTATGTTCCCCAGTTTGTGATGGTGGGTCGTTAAGAGGGCTGGAAAGGCAGTCCTCGCGCGCGAATGTGGGCGAGGACTGAAATCGGGTGAGGAATTCAGATGGCGTCGGTGCCGGTCTCGCCGGTGCGAATGCGGATCGCCTCCTCGATCGTCGATACGAAGATCTTGCCGTCTCCAATACGGCCGGTCTTGGCGGCCTTCTGGATGGCATCCACGGCTTTGCCGACCATGTCGTCGGGCAGCACGACTTCGATCTTCACCTTGGGAAGGAAATCGACGACGTACTCGGCGCCGCGATAGAGCTCGGTGTGGCCTTTCTGACGGCCGAAGCCCTTCGCTTCGATCACCGTGATGCCCTGGAGACCGATCTCCTGAAGGGCCTCCTTCACTTCGTCGAGCTTGAAGGGCTTTATGATGGCTTCGATCTTCTTCATGTCACTTTGCCTGCGCTCCTAGCGGTGACGACGGCCGGCGGGCACATCACGCCTTAAGCATGCGACGTGCCAGAACCGGTCACGGAGCAGAATGCCTCGATCGCCCCGCACGTTAGCCTATCACTGCCGGATTTTAAGGCGGGAACTTAGAGCAAGTCCGGCCTGAAGAATAGGCGAATTGCCTAATTAGAAGGCAATTCGCTGGGCCATCCTGTCCATTAAAGCGGCCAGACCGCAGCGAACCGCGGATCTGGCCGGGCCGCCGCCAGGTGCCCCGCGCGTGAGCGATCCTCAGGCAAACTTCGGATCGAGCTCGCCCTTCGCATAGCGCTTGGCCATCTCGGCGAGCGTGAGCACGCGCTTGATCTTCGAGGCCTGACCCGCCGTGTTGAACTCCTGCAGGCGCTGCGTGCAGAGCTTGGTCATCGCCTCCATCGCGGGCTTCAGGTACTTGCGCGGATCGAACTCGCCCGGCGCCTCGTGGAACACGCGGCGGATCTGTCCCGTCATCGCCATGCGATTGTCGGTGTCGATGTTGATCTTGCGCACGCCGTTCTTGATCCCGCGCTGGATCTCGGCGACCGGCACGCCCCAGGTCTGCGGCATCTTCCCGCCGTACTTGTTGATGATCTCCTGCAGCTCCTGCGGGATGGAAGAAGAACCGTGCATGACGAGGTGCATGTTCGGCAGCTTGCGATGGATCTCCTCGATCACGTGCATGGCGAGGATGTCGCCATCGGGCTTGCGGCTGAACTTGTAGGCGCCGTGGCTCGTGCCCATGGCAATGGCCAGCGCATCGACTTTCGTCTCCTTGACGAACTTCACAGCTTCATCGGGATTGGTCAGGAGCTGGTCGTGGCTGAGCTTACCCTCGGCACCGTGGCCGTCCTCCTTGTCGCCCATGCCCGTCTCGAGCGAGCCGAGCACGCCGAGCTCGCCCTCGACGGAAATACCGCCGAGATGCGCCATGTCGGTGACGGCCTTCGTCACGCCGACGTTGTAGTCCCAGTCACCCGGCGTCTTGCCGTCGGCCTTGAGCGAGCCGTCCATCATCACGGACGTGAAGCCGGCCTGGATGGCGGTCATGCAGGTCGCGGGCTCGTTGCCGTGGTCGAGATGCACGCAGACGGGAATGTGCGGATAGATCTCGGTCACCGCATCCATCATGTGCTTGAGCATGATGTCGTTCGCGTAGGAGCGCGCGCCCCGGCTCGCCTGGATAATCACGGGGGCGTCGACCGCGTCCGCCGCTGCCATGATGGCGAGCGCCTGCTCCATGTTGTTGATGTTGAAGGCGGGCACGCCATAGCTGTGCTCGGCGGCATGATCGAGGAGCTGGCGAAGCGAAATTCGGGGCATTGGATGTCCTTGCGGGCTGTTCGAAGGGGATCGGCGGAGCGCGGGCGAGGAAAAACCGCCGCTCCGCGACTATACATGGCCGACGTACAGGGAAAAAACCCCGCCTGAAAGGCCGGGGTTCCGTTCAGCTCACCTGCTGGAGGTGGGAAGTGGCCGGGGGCGCGACCGGTCCGGTCGGCTGCGGGGCAAGCAGGCCGACCCACTCCTCGTGGAAGCGCTTGAGCGTCCGGCGCGCGAGATCGGCATGGGCCGTCGCGCCCTCGGCCTCGAAGACCTCCAGCGCCGGCACCATGGCGCCCGCGGCGGCGAGCCAGTTGTTGCGCTTGTCCTCCTGCTCGCCGAGCCGGATCAGCGCCGAGCCGAGATTCATGCTCGCCGTCGCCCACGTGATCGGTGTCGCGGCGCGATCGACCACCTCAAGCACGCGCCGGTAGGTCCCGATGGCATGGCGCAGGCGATCGAGGGGCGGCGTCTCGGTCTCCGCCAGTGCGGCGAGCGCATCGGCGAGCGTCAGAGTTGCATTGACCCAAATATCGCCATCGCGCTCCGGCGTCATCACGTCCGCAGCACCGCTCAGCGCCGCGACCGCCTTTGCAAGGCGCTCCGCATCGGGACCAGTCTCGCCGCGCATGTCGGCACGCAGGAGCAGCGCACTGCCGAGATTGAAGCTCGCCTCGGCCCAGGCCGCCGGCGCCTCCTCGCGCGAGAGCGCCGCCAGGGCGTCCGTATAGGCAGCAGCAGCCCCCTCGACGACATCGGGCGACTTGTCGAACTCGGCGAGATCGAGCAGGGCCGAGCCGAGACCGAGATTGAGCTCGAGACGGATCTGCGTCGCGACCTCGTCGCTCGCCCCATCGAGCGCCGTCCGATAGGCTTCGACAGCCTCGCGAAGCTGCGGCACCTGACGCGTGCGCTGGCCGGACAGCATGAGCGCACGCGCGAGCGCAGCCTGCGCCTCGCACCAGACGGTCGGGGCATCGTCGGCCGAGATGAGTCCCAGAGCCTTGCGGAAAGCCATGATGGCATCGCCGAGACGGCCGGTGCCTGTTGCCGCCTCCGCCTGCCGATGCAGGGCGCGGCCGAGCCCGACATTGGCGCGCGCCGCGCCGATCGCATTCGAGCCGTCGGCAAGCAGCTTCAGCACGCCGCCGTAGCCCGCGAGCGCTTCGCCGAGCGCGGCGGCGTCCTCCTCCTCCTCAGCCTTCCGGAGAAGCGCATCGGCACGCGCCAGATGATAGCGCCAGGCCTCTTCGCGCGCGCTCTTCGGCAGGCAGTCCGCGGCCTCGACGAAGAGATCGGCCGCAGCGAGATAGTCCCGCCGCGCAACGGCAAGCTCGGCGAGCCGGGCCGCTGCACGTGCCTCCTCGGTCATCTGTGTCTTGAGCGCCGCAACCTCGTCCTCGAGGCGCGCCTCGATGCGGCGACGGCCATCGCGCAGCGCGCGGCGGATGTGCTTCAGGGTATCCATGGCAAGCGCGAGATCGCCCGCCGCAAGTGCGTCGGCAGCGCGCAGCTTGAGCTTGCGCAGATCGCCGTCGTCGTTCGTCGGGCGCATCAACTGCGCGCGCGCCTCCTGAATCCAGCGCGCGAGCGCTTCGAGGCGGCCGATGCGACTGGCGCCGCTCGCGCCCTGGCTCTCGATGAGGCTCAAGAGGCGCGCCTCTGCCGCCTCGGAGATGTCGAACTGCGTGCGAATGCGCGCGCGCTCCGCGACCTCGGTCGTGAGCGGCGCAGCCGTCGCCGGCGGAGACGCCGACTTTCCGGGCGCGACTGGAGCCGACCCGGTCGCAGTGCGCGGCGCCGGTGCGGCGGGCGCCGTCGGCGCGGCAGGCATCTCCGGCTGCGGCGGTGAGGCGGCAGTAGCGCCCTCCCCGACGAACTCTCTCAGCATCGGACCGAGTTCGGTCAGGCGCTGGCGCTCGCGCACGAGGCGGGCAAAACTGCGCTCGAGCACGAACATCGCCACATCATCGGAAAGA
>JAEWIJ010000070.1 GCA_023387235.1 Pseudomonadota bacterium | reverse complement strand
CGCCGCAGCCACTTCGCGTGCGAAGGGCGCGCGGAGCACAGGCGTCAAATGAACGGTTCGCCAAGTCTGATCCTGCCACGTATTGCCGAGACGCGGGCGGGCGGGCTTCACGTGACGGCGGGTTGTGGGTGTCGCGGTGGAGAGATGGGTCGCCATGGCACTTCCGTCGGGCACTCTCATTGGGCCGAAAGCCGCCCCGGGACTTAGTTGTCCCGGGGCGAACGAAACGCATTCACTTACTTCTCGATCTTCGGAAGCGCCTTGGCCTGCTCCGCGGTCAGCGAAAGCTGGACCTTGTTGTCCACGACCGTGAACTGCGACGGCATCACGCGCACGCGCGTCTCGCCGATGCCGAGGAAGCCGCCGATATCGGCGTGAAGCTCCGTGACCTTGCCGCTGCTATCGCGCTGAATGGCTGCGACCTCGCCGAGATTCTCGTTGTCGCTGCTGAGCACGGTCGCGTCGATGAGGGCCTTAGCCTGCTCCTCGGTGAGCATCGGGGCGCTATCGGCCGGCGCCGGCTGCACGCTCGGCGCCGTCGCTGCCGGCGGTGCGGTCGCGGCTGGCGGTGTTGCCGGCGCGCTCTCGCTAGGCGCCGTCGTTTGTGCGAATGCCGCCGACGATGCAAAGAGGGCCAGCGACGTTGCTGCCGGAACAATCCATTTCATCACGTCATCTCCATGAGCGTTGTTCGAAGTGTGGTGCCTGTCCGTGTAAGCACTGCCCAAAGAACGCTCTAAATTGCACGAGGTTCCGCACTTTTAACGATGTCGCGGGACGGGAACTTTGGCGTGGATGCGTGCGTTTTCGGCCCATCGTCTCCGGGAGGCGGTGCCTCCAGGAACGACAGTCATTCTTGAAATGAACAAGGAGTTGAGCCGATGGATTGGAATCGGATCGAAGGCAACTGGAAGCAGTTCCGCGGCAAGGTCAAAGAGCAGTGGGGCAAGCTCACTGACGACGAGCTTGACCAGGTCGAGGGTCGTCGCGACCAGCTCGAGGGTAAGATCCAGGAGCGGTACGGCTACGCCAAGGATCAGACGCGCAAGGAAGTCGATGAGTGGCTGAAGCGCATGTAAGCGCGGACGCGTGTTTTGTGAGTTCTCGGCCCGGGACGGTATGATGCCTTCCCGGGCCGCATTGCGTCAGGCTCAGCCCCTACATTAGAGTGCGCAGTACGGAACTTCCGTTGCCGGTCTCGGCGTTCTCGAGGATCTCGTCATGTCGCTGGATTTTTCCTCGCTGATCTGGATCGCCATCCTGATCATGGCCCTGCAACCCATTCTCATGGGGCGATGGGCCGCCGTTCAGAGGATGCGCGCCATCCGCGCCATCGAGCAGGCTCACGGCTCGCGCGTCATCACGATGATCCACCGCCAGGAGCGGCGAAGCCTTCTCGGCTTCTCGGTCGCCCGCCATATCGATCTCGAGGATGCGCAGACGATCATCGCGGCCATCAAGGAAACGCCGCGGGATATGCCGATCGATCTCGTGCTGCACACGCCGGGCGGTCTCGTGCTCGCCGCGATGCAGATTGCGCGGGCCGTCGAGGCGCATCCATCCAAGGTGACGGTCTACGTTCCTGTATACGCCATGTCCGGCGGCACGCTGATCGCGCTCGCGGCCGACGAGATCGTCATGGGCGAGTTCTCGGTGCTCGGGCCCATAGATCCGCAGATTGCCGGGTTCCCGGCGGCGAGCATCGCCAAGGTGCCGAAGATCAAGCCGATCGAGCAGGTGTTCGACCTCACGCTGGTGCTCGCCGATGTCAGCGAGAAGGCGCTCGATCAGGTGAAACGCGGCGCAGTCGAGCTGCTCACGCCGCAGATGGAGGAGGGTGCCGCCCGGGCACTCGCCGAGAAGCTCGCCGGCGGCCATTGGACGCACGACTATGCGCTGACGGCCGAGGAGGCGCGCTCGCTCGGCCTGCCGGTGAAGGTTGCCATGCCGAACGAGATCCTCGATCTCATGAAGCTCTATCCGCAGCCCGTGCAGCAGTCGGGCGTGGATTTTCTTCCCATCGATCTGCCGCGGCGGCGCCAGACCTGACGCATGTCCTGACGCGCGGGGCGCGGCGATTTACCATGATAAATCACAGGTCGGATTATCGACGACAGCGGCGACGGCAGATGCTAAATGCCTAAATCTGGGAACAGCGAAGGCGCGCTGGTGCGGGTGGCCGGATAGAGTGCTGGTGCGGCTTAGGGGAAGAACGATAGTTGATTTCCACGAGCCTTGACGCTCTGCCGGCCGGCCGCCGAGCGACCTCCGCTTTCGACGCATGTGAAATTTCGCAGGACACGCGATGCGGTTACGCGTCTACCTTTCGACGCTGCTGATCCTCCTGCTGCTGCTCGGCGCGACAGGCCTCGCTTCGTGGCTCCTGGTCGCCGACGCGACCGACAAGGCGCGCCGCCAGTTCGAGGAGCAGGCGAGTGCGTTCGAAGGGCTCATGGTCGATGCCATGCGCTCCTATCAGCAGGTGCTGCGGTCCGGCGTCGCGGCGTTCAATGCCAATCCCGCCATAACGCGCGAGCAATGGCGGCAGTACATCCGCGACCTCGACGTCGACGAGTTCTTTCCCGGCATCCAAGGCATCGGCTACGTCAAGCGGCTGCGATACGAGGAGATCGACGAGTTCGTCGAGCAGCAGCAGCGGGCCGGCCGGCCGGACTACCAATTCAACCCCACCGGCAAGCGCGATACCTACACGGCGGTCGTCTATCTCGAGCCGGAGAACTGGCGCAACAGCCGCGCGCTTGGCTACGACATGTTCTCCGAGCCGCGCCGCCGCGCCGCCATGGAACGCGCGCGCGATAGCGGCGGCCCGGCACTGAGCGGCAAGGTCACGCTCATGCAGGAGACCGGCGAGGACGTTCAGGCCGGCGTCCTCGTCTACCTGCCCCTGTACGCCGATGGCTTGATACCGGACACGCCCGAGGCGCGCAGGGCCGCGCTCATCGGATACATCTACGGTGCCTTCCGCATGGGGGATTTCATTCCTCGTGTCATCGACCGCTATTTGCCGGGAACATTCCAGCGACTGCATGTCCAGATCTTCGATGGCGCCAAGCCCACCGGCGAAGCCGATCTCATGTTTGATGATCGCCGGCTCACGCTCGGGAGCTTGTCGCGGCTCCCTGAGATAACGGAGCGTGCCAAGTTCAAGAGCAGCCGGACGATCACGGTTGCCGGCACGGAGTGGACGATCGTGCTCCGCTCGAGGCCGGCGCTGGAAGACATGATCGATCGGTCCAAGGCCTGGATGGCGCTGTTCGGCGGCTCCGTCATCAGTCTTCTCATCGCCGGCATCGTCGGCTCGCTCGCCTATGCCCGGGAGCGCTACGCGATCGCGGAGCATGAGCTTTCCCAGGAGGTCGCAGAGAGGAAGCGCGCGCAGGAGCAGGCGCAGCTTGCAAACCGCGAGCTCATCCATCGGGTCAAGAACATCCTCGCCATCGTAACGGCCATCGCCTCACAGACCGCGCGGTACAGTCCGACGGTCGAGGTCTTCAACAAGTCGTTCCGCGAACGCCTGACCTCGCTCGCGCGCGTTCACGACCTGCTGCGCCCCGATCCCGCGCACACGCCGGACCTCGGCAGCTTCGTGCATGAGATACTGGCGCCCTATTGCCACTGGCAAGGCGCGCTTGTCGCGCAAGGCCCGGCCATCGAGGTCACGCAGAACCAGGCGGTGCTCTTGAGCTTGCTCATCAACGAGCTCGCCACGAACGCGACCAAGTACGGCGCGTGGTCGGTGCCGAGCGGACAGGTGATGGTCACTTGGCGCGAAGTGGGGCGCGACGTGGGACGAGACTTGGCGCGCGGGTCGCAGAGCGAGGCCGGCAGTGATGATCAGGAAGGCGTGCACATCGTCTGGCAGGAGCGGAACGGGCCGCCGGTGAAGGCGCCCTCGACGAGCGGCTTTGGGACGAATGTGATGAAGTTCTCGATCGAGCGCGGCCTCGGCGGCCGCATCTCAACGACGTTCGAGGCTTCCGGCGTGCGCCACGAGGTGCATCTGCCGAAGGCAAGTGCGCCTGTGACGAGCGAGGGCGGGCCGGAACTCCATGCCGAGCATCGCGAGGATGCCGAGCACGGCGAGCGAGCCGATAGCTGAGCATAACATCGCGATCCCTTGGCCTGCCGCCATCAGAGATATCCGAAGATGTTGAGCAGGATCAGCACCGAGATCGGCACGCCGAGCATCCAAAGAATGAGGTTCTTGGCCATCTGAGTTCTCCTTGTTGGGGCGGGCCTGAGAGCTTGCTGCTGTGCATCTGCCCGATCACGCGCGAATAACGTTCAACCGCAGGGATCGGTTGCGCATCGACGCGCCCGCTTGTGCTTTCAGGAGATCGTCTCGATGGCCCGCTCCTGCGCGCGCGGGCTTGCATCTTCGGCCTTCTCGCGCGGGCGGCGCGGCGCGCAGTCGAGTGCCGCCACGATCGGCGCGATCGACGTATGCACGCGGCTCGCGCCCTCTTCCTTGCGCTGATCCGTGCCGTCGACCGACAACTGTCGGGCAGGCCCGAGCACGAAGTGATGCGCGTCGGGAAAGTCGCGCTCGGCGCGGCGTGCGATGAGCCGGAGCTGCTTCTCGTCGATACCGCCGACCGTCGCGATGACGATCGTATCGACGTCCTCGTAGTCCTCCATTGTCCTGAGATCCGCAATGGCCGTCAGCCCTGTCGAGCGCGTCGCGACGACGGCGCGGCACGGTGTCTGGAGGCTGACGAGGCGCGCGACGTGGTCCGCTGCCGCGCGATCGATGACGCCGCGTGCGGGAATGACGCAGACGCTCGGCGGCGCCTTGCCGTCGACCTCTTTCGTCTCGTCGTCGGGCGCGTCGAAATAGAGATCGGCCGTCTCGTCCATGGTTTCGCGGAGGGCTTCAGCCTGCTCGGCATCGACGCGCTGGGCGCGATGGTCCACGGCCGCGAGGCGCAGCGCGGGCAGGACGAGGCGGTCACTGATCTCGACGAGCGAGAGGCTCTCGGCTTCGTCTTCGAGCGTCGAGGCAGCGGCCACCGGATCGCCGGCGAGCAGGCGATGATACAGCTCCTGGGCCGGATCGAGCGGCGGCTCGTCGCCGAAGAGCACCGAGATGAACTCGAGCCCGCGGACATGATGGCCGAACACCACGATGGTCGTCGTCAGCGGCGCCGAGAGCAGCAGGCCGATCGGCCCCCACACGACCGTCCAGAAGCTTGCGGCGACGGCCATGCCGAAAGCCGTAATGCCCGCCTTCTTGCCGAGCATGAATGGCTCGACGACGTTGTTGAAGATCGTCTCGCCGATGATGAAGAGCGCGACGGTGAGGATCAGCGTCATCCAGCCCGGATCGACCGCGGCCGCGAGCACGATCGGCGGGATTGCCGCCAGCAGCGGTCCCGCGAACGGCACGAAGCGCAGCAGGGCCGCGAGAATGCCCCACAGCAGCGGATTGGGTACGCCGATGATCCAGAGCGACACGCCGACGACGAAGCCGTAGCCGGCATTCATCGTCGCGAGCGCGAGAAAGAGGTCTGACAGCTTGCCGCCGGCATCGCTGATGGCGGCCGCCGTGCCGCTGAGCCGGTCCGTGCCTGCGATCCTGACGATGCGGTCCCGGATATCATGATGCTGCAACAGCAGCAGCATGGCGAACAGGATGGTGATGCCGACCTGTGCGAGCGGCTCGAGCGCGGCGCCGATCCCGAGCAGGATTTCCGCGGGCGTGCCTTGCTGCTGCGCGACGACGAGCGGGTCCGGCTTCGCGGCCACGCCGCGGCCGAGCTCGCGCTCGATGTCCGTGCCGAGGGTCTCGACGGCCGTCACCGCACGCTTGATCAGACCATCCGAGCGCCCCATGTCGGCGACCGCGCGCACCTTCTCGACAAGGTTGTGCTTATAGCTGCCGAGCTCGGCGGTGAGGGAGAGAAGCTGCGTACTGACGGCAAACGAAAGCGCAACCAGCAGCAGGATTGCTGCCGCCAGTACCCCTACGGCGGCAACGGGCTGCGGTATGTGACGCGCGGCCAGCCACCTGACGAGCGGTGCCAGGATGAAGGCGATGACGATCGCAATCGCCAGTGGGATGAATATGGCGCTGCCGACGTAGAGGGCGCCCACGATGAGGGCAATCACGATCAGCGATGCCGAGAGATTGCGCAGGCTGTCGGCGAGCAGCGGCATCTTGTTTCGATCCTTTGAAGTGCCGGCCCCACGGCAGGTTATGTGCGCTTTCCGGCGAAAAGCGACGCACGAGAAACGCGCTGTCATGCCTGCCGGTTGCAGCGGCCTGATCGAGCGGTTGTTCAAGTGCAAGCCCCACAATGCGCGGTGAAAGGAACGATCGGCCGCACAACGCGTTTGAAGGGGCATCCCTGACTAATTCAGGAAACGAGAATTCAGGAGCTGAGATATGGGCAATCTGCTGCACTATGCCGTGGTCTTTCTCATTGTCGCGCTCGTGGCGGCCTTCCTCGGCTTCGGGGGCGTCGCGGGCACGGCAATGGAAGGTGCGCGCATTCTCTTCTGGGTCGCGATCGTGCTGTTCATCATCGCGCTCGTGGGAGGTTGGATACGCCGGGCTTGACGCTCAGGCCAATCCAAAGCACGGCTATCGGCCGGCGTCGTCGGAGGCTTGAGCTTCCCGCGGTCGCCGGCCGCTTCATGTTGCGGCGTTCACGTTCCGAGGCGTGAGTTGGCCTATGGCAAAGAGCAATCCGGCAACCAGTGCTGCGCGTTACATCCTCGTCGCGACGGCGCTGCTGCTGCCGACGCTGTCGCTCGTGCCCCTCGGCGGCCTCTACCTGTGGGAGCATGGTTTCGTCCTCTGGTGGGCACTGGCGGCGCTCGCGTGCATCGGAGGCGTCACGCTGCTCCAGCGCGTGCTGATTGCGGGTGCCATTCGCCGCCCCCCGCCTGAAGTCGAGCAGAAGACCTCGCCCGGCCTCGAGGAGGCTTCACTCGCCGATCCGACATGGAGTCCCCTCGAGTCCAAGGCCTGGGCGGACGTTAAGATGGTCGCATCGCGCGTCGATCTCGAGCGCATGAACGATCTCGATTCCGTTTTTCTGCTTGGGCGCAATACCATCGAGGTCGTCGCCGAACGCCTTCATCCGACGCGCGAGGATGCCATCTGGCAGTTCACGCTGCCCGAGGCCCTCGCCATCACCGAGCGCGTCAGCCGTCGCCTCGGCCGCATGATCGAGACGAACGTCCCCTTCGGCGATCGCATGACGGTATCGCAGTTCATCAGCATCTATCAGTGGCGGCACATGATGGATGCAGCCGAGCGCGCCTACGACATCTGGCGGCTGGTGCGTCTCGTCAATCCGGCGACCGCCATTACCAACGAGGCGCGTGAGCGGCTCTCCCGCGCCCTTTTCCAATGGGGACGCGAGCATGTCATGCGCCGCCTCGTCGAGGCCTATGTAGAGGAAGTGGGCCGTGCTGCCATCGATCTCTACGGCGGTCGCCTGCGTGTTGCGCGGGCCTCGTCCGAGGAAGCTGCCGACGCACCGGAGAGCGTCGCCGCCATGACCCGCACGCCCATGACCGTGCTCGTTGCCGGCGGGACGGCGGAGGCGCGCGAGACGACCGCCGCGCTCCTGCGCATGGTCGAGCAGGATGAGGCGCGCGCCATGCTGGCCAGTCTCGATCGCAAGGACCCTTCCGCATCGACCTGGGATCTGGTCGGCCTCGAGGTACGCGTTTCCGAAGCCGATGTCGCCGCCGGGAAGCACGTTCGCAATCTCGTCGAGGAAGTGGCCGGCGCCGATATCGTGGTGTGGGCGCTGCCCGGTGGTATCGTCACCGAACAGCAGCGCGCCGCTCTCGCCGCGATTGCGGAGCATTTCAAGGCGACGCCGAGCCTCCTCGCGCCGTCGGTTCTGCCCGTGGAGCTCAGGGACGTCGCGGCCTCTCCGGCATCGGGCGAGAAGGCGGTTCGGGGGCTTTCGGACGATGCGCTGATCGTGATGACGCCGATCGCCATCGATCCGAAATCGGCAAACCCCGAGGCCGATGGCGAACGTCTCGCCGACGCCTTGCGCCGCAGCTATGACCATGCGCGCCGCGTGAAGGCCGTGCGCTGGCTCAGCCGGATGAAGACACAGCGAAACTATGTCGGCGCCGGCCGGCAGGCAGCATCCGCGATCGGTTCCGCCGTCCGCTCGATCTTCTCGCGGCGAAGCAGCTAGGGCCGCGTGGCAGGCGGCCGTTCGGTCGCAGGGCTTTTGTGTCCATAAGGGGAACTTCGCGCGAGAGGCCGGCGTTTTCTTTGACGATACGAGGCAACCGAGCCCGCATGTCGAAGGAGTTCACCCAATGCAGACGTCGAAGAGCTATCCCCATTCAGAGAGCGGCAAGCGGGCAGCGTCGAGTGCCAGCGATGTCGCAGACCAAGTCGCCGACAAGGCTTCGGAATATGCCAACAAAGCCGGCCAGCAGTTCGACCGGGCTTTGGAAGGTGCCGAGGGCGCGATGCGCTCTGTCGCCGATCAGGGCCGCGAGGCCGGTGAGCGCGTGCAGGAAGTGGCCGGTAATCTCAAGTCCGCCGTCGATAAGTCGGTGAAGGACCAGCCGATGGCGACCCTCGCGGTGGTCGGCGCGATCGGTTTCGTTCTCGGCGCTCTCTGGAAGTCGTAAGCCGGCGGCGTGAAGCGCAGAGGGGATCGTCATGTTCGGGTTTCTGTTCCGGCGCGCACAGGCGACCGTTGACCGGGCCGTCGACAACATCGTTCACCGGATCATCATCGCCATACCGTTCCTGATCGCGGGCGGTTTCGGCACGGCCGCCCTCACGCTTTGGCTCAATCGCGAGTATGGGGCGGAGACCGCATCGCTCATCCTGGCCGGGGGCTTTGCGGTCCTCGGCCTGGTGGCATGGCTCATTTTCCGTCCGCACGCGGCAGCGCCTGCCGAGAGCAGTGGGACCGCCGAGGAACCTGTCCAGGCTTCTGCGGCGGCGAGCGCCGAGGGTCCGGATTTCTCCGGTGCCGACCGTGAGCTGATCATGGCCGCGCTGACGTCGGCAGCGCCCATCGCCCTGCCGGCCATCGTGCGCACCATCGGCCGCAATTTGCCGTTGGTCGCAGCCGTCGCTGCGGCAGCATTCATTATTTCCCGCGATGGACAGGGCAGCTCCGCCCTTCAGCCGGGCCTGGAACCCGGCGAATAGTCGGACGAGAATGTCTGCTAACCATTAGCGAAGGTTCAATAATAGACCGATGCAACATTCTGCGTCTGCATCGGGAACTTCCGTTCGATTTGCGTGTTTCGAAAGGCGTTGGCACTATTCGCGCGCTGCTGGCAGCCGCTGGCAGGGCGGGTCCACATAGGGCTCGGTTCTGACCCTCAATCGCACGGGGAATGGGGGGACAAATGGCAGATGAAAGAAAGCAAAGTGACAAGGAAATGCGGCAAGAGGCCAGAATTGTGAGCTTGACGTCTGACGACACCACGCCCGAGGCGGGTCTGCCGTCGGAGGCGCGGGGTTTGATCGGGCACCAGTTGCGCGAGGAGTACCGCCGCGTGCTGGCCGAACCGCTGCCCGACAAGTTCACCAAGCTTCTCGACGAGTTGGCCAAATCCGAATCTCAGTCCGACATGAAGCCGGAGAGCAAGGAATGACAGCAGGCAGCACGGGGGACCTGCAGGCCCAGCTGGCCGCGCTCGTCCCCAATTTGCGTGCCTTCGCGCGGTCGCTTTGCGGCGCCGCGGATCAGGCCGACGATCTCGTTCAGGAAACGCTCGTGAAGGCGTGGAAAAGCCGCGCGAGCTTCGATCCGGGCTCCAACCTGAAGGCTTGGCTCTTTACCATTCTGCGCAACACGTACCTTTCTGAGTTGCGCAAGCGGAAGTACGAGGTCCAGGACCACGACGGTGAGCTGGCGCAGCAACTCAGCGTCAAGGACAGCCAGTCCGGCCACATGGATCTGGTCGACTTCAGCAAGGCCTTCGCCCTCCTGTCGGCGGAACAGCGCGAGGCACTCATCCTCATCGGTGCGGAAGGCTTTTCGTACGACGAGGCAGCCCTGATGTGCGGTTGCGCTGTCGGCACGATGAAGAGCCGAGTGAACCGCGCCCGCGGCAAGCTCGCCGAGATCATGGGCGTCGAAGGCGCGGAGGATTTCGGCGGCGATCATGCGCCTCGCCCAAGGGGATTTGCCGTGGGATGATATTCTGTTGAGGTCCATTCGCGGACGTCAGCGGAACCATCCGCCGTAGTGTGCGTTACCCGTTTTGGTGGCCCGTGGCCGGATATCCACGTGCCGGAACTATCGCTGATCCCCACAAGGACAGCTAAGCCTCGAGAGACAGGGGGAGTTGCTGCAGATGACAAGCTCTGTTGCCGATCTGGTCGCGCCACAGATTCCGTATCTCAGACGATTTGCGCGCGCCCTCACCGGCTCGCAGGACCGAGGCGATGCCTATGTCGTTGCGACGCTGGAGGCGCTCGTCGCCGATCAGCGCAGTTTCCGCCGCGATCTCGCACCTCGCACGGCGCTTTATCACACCTTCGTCAAGGTCTGGGGCGCGCTTCCGATCAATCAGGTGCCGGAGCCCGTCGAGACCGGACCTGGCGGCGTCGTCGATCGCCGCATCGAGACACTGACGCCCTTGCCGCGCCAGGCTTTCCTGCTGGCGGCACTCGAAGAATTTCCGACGAGCGACATCGCCGAGATCCTCAGCACGACCGAGGAGCAGGTCTGCCGCTTCGTGGACATTGCCGGCGCCGAGATCGCCGAGCAGATCACCGCGAGTGTGCTCATCATCGAGGACGAGCCTCTCATCGCCCTCGACATCGAAGGCATTGTCGGCGACCTCGGCCACGACGTCGTCGGCATCGCCACGACGCGCACGGAAGCGGGCGACCTCGCTCGCACGACCAAGCCCGGTCTCGTCCTCGCGGACATTCAGCTCGCCGACGGCAGCTCCGGCATCGACGCGGTGAACGATATTCTCAAGGGTGCCGACATGCCGGTGATCTTCATCACCGCCTATCCCGAGCGCCTGCTGACGGGCGAGCGCGCCGAGCCGACGTTTTTGATCACGAAGCCTTTCAAACCCGAGATGGTGAAGGCGGTCATCAGCCAGGCTCTATTTTTCGATGTGCGCGCGGGCGGCCGTCCGCGCGGCGCTGCGGCATGACATGAGCCCTGCGGAGCGCGATCGTTCCGCTGAACCCATCTCATCCACAGAGAATGAGATCCATCGGGCGATTCGTGCCCGGATCTGCAACCTGGAGCGATAGAATAGATCGAAGTGGAACTCTTCACGGCAGCATCGATCGTCGGACGATTGGCGCCTTTCAGCGCAGCGACCGGCGGGCGCGCGCCGGTGGCGGGGAATCGGCGCGGCCGGCCACGAAGGAAGGGTTCGAGCGGGGTTCGGGGCATGCAATGACATCGCGAGAACAGCCGTACAGGCGCGATGTGCCCGAGGGCGACGCGGACGGATTGAACGGAAGCGCAGGGTCCGGCGACAAGCCGTTTGAAGCTCCTTCCGGGCTCGCTTCGACCCTGCTGGAGGCGAGCTCCGACTGCGTGACGCTGATCGACGCCCGCGGTGTCGTCCGCTACATCAACCCGGCCGGTTGCGGCCACATGGAGATTGAGACGGGTGAAGGCCTGCTCGGTCGCGCCTGGACCGAACTTTGGCCCGAAGTCTCACGCGAGACCATCGAACGCGCCTTCGCCACCGCCATGAGCGGTCAGGCCGTCCACTTCAGCGATACCGGGACGACCGCCAAGGGTGCCTCGAAGTGGTGGGACGTGGTCGTCACCCCGGTGCGCGGCGAAGGTGGCGTGATCCAGCATCTTCTCTCTGTTGCGCGCGACGTGACGGCCCAGAAGCTGGCCGAGGCGTCGCTCAAGGCCAGCGAGGAGCGTTTTCGCGCGCTCGCCGACAACATGGCCCAGTTTGCCTGGATGGCGTACCCGTCGGGCTACGTGTTCTGGCACAATCAGCGCTGGTTCGACTATACGGGGCTGGACCCGGTGGAGTCCGCCGGCGAAGGCTGGCATGACGTCATTCATCCCGACTTCACGGATCGGGTCGTGCGCCAGCTGAAGCGCGCCTTCGAGAGCGGCGAAACCTGGGAAGACACATTTCCCATGCGCGGCGAGGACGGCACTTACCGCTGGTTCCTCTCGCGGGCCATGCCCTTGCGCGACGACCGCGGCCGCGTCGTTCTCTGGTGCGGCACGGATACCGACATCACCGACCAGCGCCGGCTGAGCGAGCGCCTTCTCAAGCATCAGCGCGTCATCGAGCTGTCGCACGAGGCCATGCTCGTCTGGCAGCTCGGCGAAGGGATCATCCTTTTCAATCGCGGCTGCGAGGAGCTCTACGGCTACGACAAGAGCGAGGCCCTCGGCGCCATACCTGCCGAGCTGCTCAAGACGCGCTATCCGGAGCCGCTCGAGGCCATGCTCGAGCACCTCCAGGCGGACGGCAAGTGGAGCGGCGAGCTGCTGCAGGCCGCGAAGGACGGCACCGAGATCTGGGTCGACAGCCGGCTCGAGCTCATACGCACGGGCGGGCGCAGCCTGGTCGTCGAGACGAACCGCGACATCACCGAGCGGCGCAAGGCCGACGATGTCCGCAATCTGCTGGTCGGCGAGATCAATCACCGCGTGAAGAACACGCTCGCGATCGTCCAGGCCATCGTCGCGCAGACGGCGCGCACGTCCTCGACCATCGAGCAGTTCGTCGCCAGCCTCAATGGCCGCATCCAATCCATGTCGAGCGCCCATCACATGCTGACGGAGGCGCACTGGACAGGTGCCTCGCTGCGCGAAATCGTGACCTCGCAGATCGAGGTGAGCGCCGGCGAGACGGACAACGTCCAGATCATCGGCGAAGACGTCTTCGTTCCTCCGCAGACGGCGCTACAACTCACGCTCATGCTGCACGAGCTTGCGACCAATGCGGTCAAGCACGGCTCGCTCTCGCGTCCCGAGGGTCGCGTCACCGTTTCCTGGACGACGGAAATACGGGAAACACCGCATATTGTCCTGTTGTGGGTCGAGCGTGGCGGCCCCCCCGTGACGCCGCCGGTGGCCCGCGGCTTCGGTACGCTTCTGCTCGAGCGTTCGGGCAGGCTGCCGCATCTCCAGGCCCGCCTCGAGTTCGATCCGAACGGCGTGGTCTGCCGGATCGACGTCAAGCTTGGCGCGGCCGGTGAGGGCGATCAGCTCTATTTCAATCCGAGCCGGCGCCAGTTCATCGGCGCATCCAACGTCTGACCGAGGACGTGGAACCCGATTCCACCCCTGCGAGTTGAGTGGGAGGTTTCACCTAGGGGCGGCACTGCGCGCGTAGGGTGCAGGCGGTCTCGCCCTGGCTCTGCAAGGAACGGAGAAGCAGAAATGTCTGAGATCATGCGCATTGAGCCGGAGAAGGCCCGCCAGGATCCCGAGGCGGTCTTCGATCGACCGGCAGACATCGAGAACGAAGTGGGTCTCACACGTGGGCAGAAGATCGCCACGCTGAAGCGCTGGGAGGTGGACGTGACGCGCCGCCTCGAGTCGACCGACGAGGGCATGCCGTCGAATGAGGATGCCGCCGACGACGCGGATCTCCTCAAAGAGATCAAGATGGTGATCGACGCCATCCAGACCGGCGAGAAGCCCAAGGAAGTCGAGATGCACTGACGCCGAATGCCGGCATCGGCGAACGCGTTCAGCGTTCGCC
>JAEWIJ010000024.1 GCA_023387235.1 Pseudomonadota bacterium | reverse complement strand
CATTATCATCGCCGTCGACAGGCGCGAGGCCACCAGGAGGATCGCGGAGATCTGCAAAGCCGAGTTTCCGATGGTGCCGGTGTTCGCGCGCTCGTTCGACCGCACGACGTCGCTCGAACTCGTGCAGTTGGGCGTCGACTACCAGATCCGCGAGACGTTCGAATCGGCGCTCGCCATGGCGGAGGAAGCGCTCGTCAGGCTCGGCTGCGAGCAGACGCAGGCCGCGGACGTCATCGTCGAGTTCCGCCGTCGCGATGCCGAGCGCTTCGAGCTCGAGGCGAGCGGCGGGCTCTATGCCGGTCGTGCCCTGCTCATCAGCAATATCCCGATATCGCAGCGACGCGGCGAGCCCGCGACCAGCGACGAAGAGCCGGCATAACGGCCACACTATGGGCGAAACATTCGTCTAAGGGCCGAGGGGCGCCCCGATCTGGGCGCGGCTCGTGTGGCGCGAGCCTGGACATGACGCGGAGGGAGATCGGACAGCATGAAAGGCTGGCTGCCGCAGGCAACTCGTATCGGCGCTGGCGGCTTGCTCGGCGCACTTGTGTTGATGAGTGCGTCCCTGGCAGCCGCGGCGCAGCGCATTCCGGACGACCTCGCCGCACGCCTCAACGATCGCCAGCTCAAGGCCTATCAGGCCTATCTCGCGGCACGCACGCCGTTCGACCGGCGCCTCGACATGTACTGGGCCGAGGTCGACTCGCTCCGCGATGGGCGCCGCCGAAAGCGCGCCAGCGGGACGCCTTTCACTTCCGCCGACTACGTGCCCGAGCATCCGCCACAGTACGAGGGGCCGCCGCTCCCTTCCGATGTCGCGAAGATCATCGCGGATCTGCGGCCACCGCGCCCGGATACGGAGATCGCCGGCCTCCATGATTTTCTCGCGGCCGCGAAGTCCCAGTACGGCTATGTGCCCGCAGCCATTCCCGAGCGCGAGTTCAAGCGCCGCTATGCGCAGGAGGCGCTGCGCGTCGGTCTCAGCAAGGCGCAGGTGATCGACGTCTATGCCCTGGAGACCGGCGGGCGCGGCGTCTACGACATGCAGGCGGGTATCGATCCCGAATCGCGCAAAGGCCGGCCGATCTCGACCGCGCTCGGCTATGCGCAGCTTCTTGCCGGCAACTCCGTGAACGAGGTGGCAAAGAGCGGGCCGTCGTTCGTCAACCGGCTCGAGGACATGGCGCGGGCGCCGGGGGTCTCGCCGGGACGGGCGGCGTACCTCAAGCGCAAGGCGGCGATCGTAAGGAAGATGGTGCGCGCGGCGAAGTCGGTGCCTTATCAATGGGGCCGCCATGTCGCGCTCGGCAATACGCCGCGCGGGCAGGGTATTCACGCGCTCAATCTCGATCCCGATATCGGCCCCTGGCTGCAGGTGATCAAGCTCAGGGGCGTGCTCGATACCGGGCTCAGAGCAGGGCGCACGTCGCTCAGCGGTCCCGAGCTCGAGCTGATGAACCTCGCGGGGCCGGGCACGGGCCTCGAAATGATGACGCCGATTGGCCGGCAGATGTCGACCACCAATTTCTTCTCGCGCCCGGCCTACTACCGCAACACGATCGTGCGCGAGAAGAACGGCGCCGAGCTGCTGGCGGCGCTCGAACAGCGCATGCGGGTCAACGAGAAGAAGGCCGGTGCCGTCGAGTTCGCGCGCATCTTCGATGAGATCGCCGGCAGCCGCCGCTAGCGATGCGCGGTTGACTTCCGGCGACGGATTTTCCATCAGCGGGCGGGATTGCACACGCGCGCAATCCGACTATTGTGCAGTGCAGTATCTCCATTCGCCGCCGACAAGGACGCCCTCTATGGCCACCGCCGAACGCGCCGCCGTATCCGCGACTTCCGCAGCCTCGCTCGATGCCTGCGCCGGCGCGCTCGCGGCCGCAGAGCGCCTGTTGCAGCTCGCCCGCTCGGCAGTCGGCGCGAAATCGGCGGCCGCGGGCCGCGGTGACAGCGCCCAGCACGCGCTGCACGGCCTTGCCTGGCTGGCGACATACGTCGAAGCGCTCCGGCAGATGCTCGGCTGGGCGCAGCGGCTCGAAGCGGATGGACGTGCCGGTGAGATGGAGCGGCTGCTGCTCGGCGCGGCATTCGGGGAGTACCTTGCGCAGATCGGCGGCGGCATTCCCATGAGCCAGGGCGAGATCGTGCGCCCCGGACAGCTCGGCATTCCGGCGGCGGAGGTCGCGCGGTTCCTGGCCGAGCCCGCGGTGGCCGAGTTGATCGAGAGCGGCTTCTCGGATGACGTGAAGGCGCGCATTGCGGCGCTCATCGCGGAGCAGCCGGCAGCGACGACGTTCGGCGATACGGGCCTCGACGAGACGCTCGCCGCCATGCGCGAGGAGATGCGCAGGTTCGCCGTCGAGAAGGTCATTCCCTACGCCCATGAGTGGCATCTGGAGAACGAGTACATTCCGCTCGACGTGATCGCCGAGATGAGCGCGATGGGCGTGTTCGGCCTGACTATTCCGGAAGAGCACGGCGGTCTCGGCCTCGGCAAGGAGAGCATGTGCCTCGTGTCGGAAGAGCTTTCGCGCGGCTATATCGGCGTCGGCTCGCTCGGCACGCGCTCTGAGATCGCGGGCGAGCTGATCCTGCAGAACGGCACGGACGAGCAGAAGGCGAAGTATCTCGGCCCGATCGCTGCAGGCGAGATTCTGCCGACGGCCGTGTTCACCGAGCCGAACACGGGCTCGGACCTCGCCTCGCTCAAGACGCGCGCGGAAAAGCACGGCGATGTCTACAAGGTCTTCGGGCAGAAGACGTGGATCACGCATCCCGCACGCGCTGATGTCATGACGCTGCTCGTGCGCACGAACCCGAAGGAGCCCGGCTACAAGGGGCTCTCGATGCTGCTCGCCGAGAAGCCGCGCGGGACGGACGAGAATCCGTTCCCGGCCGAAGGCATGACCGGCGGCGAGATCGAGGTGCTCGGCTATCGCGGCATGAAGGAGTTCGACATTTCCTTCGACGGCTTCGAGGTGCCGGAGAGCCAGCTTCTCGGCGGGGCCGAAGGCCAGGGCTTCAAGCAGCTCATGGCGACGTTCGAGTCGGCGCGCATCCAGACGGCGGCGCGCGCGGTCGGGGTCGCGCAGTCGGCCATGGACCTTGCGCTCAAGTACGCGCTGGAGCGCGTGCAGTTCGGCAAGCCGATCTACGCCTTCCCGCGCGTCGCCAACAAGATCGCCATGATGGCCGTCGAGACGATGATCGCGCGCCAGATCACTTATTACGCGGCCCGCGAGAAGGACGAGGGACGGCGCTGCGATCTCGAAGCGGGCATGGCCAAGCTGCTGGCCGCGCGCATTGCCTGGGCGAATGCCGACAATGCGCTGCAGATCCACGGCGGCAACGGCTTCGCGCTCGAATATCCGGTGTCGCGCGTGCTGTGCGATGCGCGCATTCTGAACATCTTCGAGGGTGCGGCCGAAATCCAGGCGCAGGTGATTGCCCGGCGGCTATTGGAAGGCGCCAACTGATAAAATTCATCCACCTGATTGTGGCGTAAATTGATCGCGCTGCTGCCCGGAGCACACTGAGCCGTGGCTGCGCCGGGGGCGGCCGTCTGATATCCTGAGGCGGATCGTCAGAAGGTGGTCGCCATGCTTCAGGCAGGCGTTGTCGTTCCCGCAACTGCTGCACTCTATCCCCCGACTGTCGTGCCGCCCGATCGGCCGGTCAGGCTCGAACGCGCGCTGTTCGAGTACGTGCGCAATCCGCTCCGCGTGCTCTCGCGGCCGGTATACGAGGAGCCGATGGTGGTCTTCGAGCCGGCGAAGGGGCGGCTCGTCGTCTGGGTGACGCGGCCCGATCTCGTCGAGCAGGTGCTGATCGCGTCGAGCGACACCTTCAGCAAGACCGAGCTGGAGCGCCGCGTGCTTGGCGGCAGCCTCGGCGATGGCGTGCTGACCGCGGTCGGCGCGCATTGGCGGTGGCAGCGCCGGGCCATGGCGCCGCTCTTCCGTCATCAGGAGATCCTGACCTACGTGCCGGAGATGTCGGCGGCCGCCGGCGCCTTGACGGCCACATGGCAGCGCAGTGGTCGCGGTGTCCGCGCCATCGATGCGGACATGATCGACGTCACATTCGACGTCATCGCGCGCACGATGCTCGCGGGCGGCGTGCCGGCCGAAGCCGAAGTGATCAAGCGCGAGGGCACGGCGTATCTGGCGAACAGCTCCTGGGAGCTCGCGTGGGCGCTGATGAAATTGCCGACGTGGCTGCCGCATCCCGCGACGCTTGCCAGGAAGCGCGCGGCGCGCCGATTGCGGCACGCGGTCGGCGAGATCGTCGCGCGGCGCAGGGCCGAAGGCGATGGCGGCTACGATCTGCTCGGACGGCTGCTCGCTGCGCGCAATCCCGAGAACGGCGCGCCCATGGGCGACGAGGATGTGATCAGCAACCTGCTGACGCTTCTCGAAGCCGGACACGAGACCACGGCGCGGGCGCTCACCTGGGCGCTCTATCTGGTGGCCCGCGCGCCGGATTGGCAGGAGCGCGTGCGCGCGGAGGTGCTGGCCGTCGCCGGCAAGGGGCGCATCGAGGCCGCGCATGTGCCGCGTCTCGCCCTCACCGACCGCGTCATGAAGGAGGCCATGCGCCTCTATCCGCCCGCGCCCATCATCTCGCGCATGCCGACGACGGAGATCAAGCTCGGCGAGACCACGATCAAGGCGCGCACCCAGGTCGTGATCCCGATCTATGCGATCCATCGCCACCGCAAGCTGTGGGAAGATCCGGACCGCTTCGATCCCGATCGATTTCTCCCCGAGCGCGAGAAGGCCATGCCGCGCACGCAATACATGCCGTTCGGTGCAGGCCCGCGGATCTGCCTCGGCATGTCGTTCGCGAACGTCGAGGCCGTCGTGCTCTTCGCGACGCTCGTGCGCGCCGCGCGCTTTCACTGGGACGGCCGCCATCTGCCGGAGCCCATCAGCCGCGTCACGCTGAGGCCGAAGGGTGGGATGCCCCTCGACGTCGAGCCGATCGCATAGGCGCGGTCAGCGCAGCGCGAAGTTGCCGTTCGGATCGACGTAGCCGGCGCCGGCCTGGATTACCTCGCTCCTCCGTCTGGAGCTTCTGGTGCCGTCCTGCTGCGGGTCCGGCGCGGAAAGCTTCATCATGAGCCCCAGCATGAAGCCGCCGGTCACCTCGTTGATCTCGAGGGGCGAAAACGTAGCGTACGCGTAGTGGTTGCCGCCGATCCTGCGCATTGCGATTCTCCTTGCGATCGAAGTCGAGTGGCCTCGATGCACTGAGGATCGGAGGAATGCGGTGTGTGCGCTGTCTCGCTCGGAACAGTCGTGCGTGACTATCCACCGGCCTTGAGATCGGCGGGCGTGATGAGCACGGAGAAGGCCTCGCACCAGACGATGACGCTCGCGTACTTGTCGATGTCGACGCCGGGAGGGATCGCGTAGCGCTGGCTGCCCTTGAAGGACCTGAGCCGCCCGAGATCGACGAACATCTGGCCGCTGAGGTCGCCCGAGCGGCGGATCGGTGCCTTCGGCACGAGATAGAGGTGGTACTTCGGCCCCGGCCCGACCTCGAAGTTCTCTTCGAGAAAGACGCTGTCGCGCCGGACGCTCACGCTGCCCTTGCCCCAATGCACGGGGTCGGAGGGATCTGCGTGGATAAAGGTGCCGCGCGCGACAACGGCCGCGGTTTTGTCCGTCTCGGTCAGCACTTCGGCGGCTGGCGGCGGCGGAAAGAGGTAGGGAAAGAAGAAGATGCCGGCTGCGAAGCCGAGCCCGGTGCCGAGAATGCCGCCGAGCAGAAATCCAATGAGCCACCGCCTCACGTGAACGTCTCCGCTGAATGGTTTGGAGCGCCGGGAAAGCGAATCGTGACCAAGCTAGGCCATCGGAAGGAGGCGCGCTACGGTCGCCCGTCCGCTACGATCTTCAACACCCGTCAACTCTGTGAGATGCGAATGCCCGCGAGCGAGCCCTCCCTGACAGTCGGCATCGAGGAGGAATATCACCTCGTCGATGTACGCACGCGCGGCCTCGCGACTGAAGTGCCGCCGGGTTTCGTCGCGGAATGCGAGCGCGTGCTCGGGCCGCAGGTCTCGCCCGAGTTCCTGCGCTCGCAGATCGAGGTCGGCACGCGGCCGTGTCGGACCCTCGTAGAAGCCCGCGCGGATCTGCAGCGTTTGCGCGCGGGTGTCGTGACGAGCGCCGCGCAGTTCGGCCTCGCGCCGATTGCCGCTTCGACGCATCCGTTCGCCCGCGCCGGACAGGCGCCCCATACGGACCGTGAGCGCTATCACACGCTCGCGCGCGACCTTGCCGGTGTCGGTCGCCGCCTGCTCATCTCGGGAATGCACGTCCACATCGGCATCGAGGATGACGAGCAGCGCATCGATCTCATGAACCAACTGCGCTATTTCCTCCCCCACCTCCTAGTGCTGACGACCTCCTCGCCCTTCTGGGAAGGCGAGGACACGGGCCTCAAGAGCTGGCGCCTCGCGATCTTCCGCGAGCTGCCGCGCACGGGGTTGCCGGGGCGTTTCAACAGCTGGGATGAGTACCGCCAGACGGTCGACGTGCTCGTGCGGGCCAAGGTCATGGAGGACGCCTCGAAGATCTGGTGGGATCTGCGTCCCTCGGCGCGCTTCCAGACCCTCGAAATGCGGATCACGGACATCTGCACGTCGAGCGAGGATGCGGTGACGGTTGCCGCGCTCTTCATGTGCATTGCGCGGATGCTGCACCGCCTGCGCCGCAACAACCAGAGCTGGCGCTCCTATCCCGTCTTCCTGCTCGAGGAGAACCGCTGGCGGGCGCAGCGTTACGGGCTTTCGGGTTCGCTCTTCGACTTCGGCCGGGGCGAGCTCGTGCCGTATGCCGACCTCCTCGAGGAAATCCTGGCGATCGTGCACGACGATGCTGTGGCACTCGGTTGCCTGGAGGAGGTCCAGGGCGCGCGGCGTATACTGGCCGAGGGTACGAGTGCGGACCGTCAGCTTGCCTGCTTTGCAAAGGCGCTCGCCGAGGGTGCGAGCCGTCAAGAGGCGCTCGAGGCGGTCGTCGATCACCTCGTTGCGGAAACAAAGACGCACCTCGTGACAGATTCTTGACGGATTGGCATGGAAGCCATAACCACTTGGACGCGCTCTCCAAGAGGCAATGCTCATCATGCTTGTGCTCAAGGATGCGGAAGTCGTCGCGGCCGGGAGCACGCGCAACGTCTACCGCCATCCCGACGATCCCTCCCTGCTGGTAAAGGTCATCCGTCCCTCGGCGATCGAGGAGCGGTTCGGTAGCGGTGCGCCCTGGTACAAGTTCAAACAACGCCGCTATCGCCACCTCATTGCCTATCTGCGGGAAATCCGCGAGCAGATCGCCGTCCACGCCATGGGCGGGGAATATCCGCCCTACCTGCAGAAGATCGTCGGGATCGTCGAAACGGACCTCGGAATGGGCTTCGTCGTCGAAGCTGTACTCGGGCGCGACGGTGAATTCGCTCCGACGGTTGCCGACCTGATCCGTCTCGGGCAGCTCGACCGGCCGATCCGGGCCAAGCTCGACCGATTTCTGGAGGAGCTTGTCGCCTCGCCGGTGATCGTCGCAGACCTCAATCCCTCGAACGTCGTCCTCGGTTTTACGCCCGAGCACGGGGAGCATTTCGTGCTCATCGACGGGATCGGGTTCAAGAACATCATCCCGCTCGAGCGCATGAGTGCCTATGCCAACCGGTGGGGCAAATCGCGCAAGGCGAGCCAGTTCCGCGCCACCGTCGAGGCGCGGGCCGCCGATGCAGGCACCCTGCTGCGGGCTTCGGAGGCGACTGCCAAGGCGCATGCCTAGACACCTGCCTAGACACCGGCCGTAGTGGTGCCCTGGCGCCACACTCTGGGGTTTGCGAGCTTCATTGCGAGCCCGTTCGGGCCATCAGCGACCGATCTCCGGGCGGACTGACGTTAATTCGTTCCTGCATTTTCTGTGTTTTGTTTGCACTGGCGCCCCGGCCAGCTAGAATTATGGGGCATTCATCTGTGGCTTGCCGGCTGTTGCCGCTTTCCGTGTGCGGCGGCCGGGCAGCGCACCTATTCCTCGGCATGGGTTGAGCGACGATGCAGATCTGCTTTCGGCACCGATGGGACGAGTGCGCAATCATGTCGCTCGGTGCGCTGCTGCTCGCCCTGCTGCTCGCGGGCTGCGACCGGCCGCAGGCGAACAGCAAGAGCCAGCAGGCCGCGACGCCACCACCTGCCGTCACGACCAGCCAGCCGGTCGTCAGCGAGATCGTCGAGTGGGACGAGTACACGGGCCGCTTCGAGGCCGTCGCGAGCGTCGATATCCGCGCGCGCGTCTCCGGTTATGTCGACAAGATCGCCTTCGAGGACGGGCAGTCGGTGAAGAAGGGCGATCTTCTCTTCGTCATCGACCCGCGGCCCTTCGAGCGCGTGCTCGCACAGGTCAAGGCGGAGCTCGAGCAGGCGCGCACGAGGACGCAGAACGCAGCCCTCGATGTCGAGCGCGGCAAGCCGCTGCTCGAGCGCAAGATCATGTCGGAGAAGATGTTCGATGATCGCGCCAACCTGCTGAGAGAAGCCGAGGCGGCGGTCAAGGTCGCGGAAGCCAAGGTCGCGACGGCTGAGCTCGAGCATGCCTTCACGAGCATCACGGCGCCGATCGATGGCCGCATGAGCCGCGCCAACGTGAGCCTCGGAAGCTGGATATCGGCCGGTGGCACGGCCAACGCGACGCTGCTCACGCTGCTCGTCACGCAGGATCCGATCCACATCTATTTCGACATCAGTGAGAACAACTACATCAAGTACAAGCGGCTCGCGGAACGTGGCGCGCTCGGCGGCAATGGCGCCGAGGTCGAGATCGCATTGCCTGACGAGAAGTCGTTTCCCCATCGCGGCAAGCTCGACTTCGTCGACAACCGCCTCGATCCCGGCACCGCCACCATGCGCGCGCGTGCCATCCTCGCCAATGCCGATCAGATTTTCTCGCCCGGCATGTTCGCGCGCGTGCGCCTTGCCGGTACGCCGCTCCGTTCGACGGTGCTCCTCCCCGATGCCGCCATCGGCACGGACCAGGCCAACAAGTTCGTCCTCGTCGTCGCGGAGGATGGGACGGTGTCGCGTCGCGATGTGCAGCTCGGCCCGCTCTACCAGGGCCTTCGCGTGATCCGGCGCGGGGTCGAGGCACAGGACTGGGTCGTGACGAGCGGACTTCAGCGCGCGCGCCCGGGCCAGAAGGTGACGGCCAATCGGGAGGTGCTGCGCCTGTCGGCCATCCGTCCAGGGACGACGGCGGACGGCATTCCGGTCAGCACGTCGCAATAGCGGCGGCGTCAGAAGGCGCAATTTGCCTGCATTGGGCCCGTATCACGCCTGCAGCATTCGGCCTTGACAGGGGCGACCCGCCGGCTCGCTTATTGGGCGCGCCCGCAATTGCCAATCCGCAGGACCGAACGCCCTCATGACCAAGCCTCGCCTCTTCACGCCGCTCGCAATCCGCGATGTGACGTTCAAGAACCGCGTCGTCATCGCGCCCATGGCGACCTACTCGGCCGTGGACGGCATCGCGCAGGACTGGCACTTCGCCCATCTCGGGCGCTTCGCGCTCGGTGGTGCCGGCTGTGTCATGGTCGAGGCGACGGCAGTCACCGATCAGGGCCGCATCACCAACGGCGATCTCGGCATCTGGTCGACCGAGCATGCAAAGCCGCTCAAGCGCATTGCCGCCTTCATGAAGCAGCAGGGGACCATCCCCGCGATCCAGCTCGCACATGCCGGGCGAAAGGGCTCGATGCAGCGGCCCTGGCACGGCAATGGACCGCTGACGGCCGAGGACCTCGCGCGTGGCGACAAGACCTGGCCGATCGTGTCGGCCGTCGCCGAGCCCATGGCGCCCGGCTATATCGTGCCGCAGGCGCTGAGCGTCGCGGACTTGAAGCAGCTCGTGCAGGACTGGGCCGCCGCCGCCGAGCGGGCCGTCGAGGCCGGCTTCGAGATGATCGAGATCCACAACGCGCACGGCTATCTGGTGCACCAGTTCCTCTCGCCGCTCGCCAACAAGCGCAATGACGCCTACGGCGGCGATTTCGAGGGCCGCACGCGCTTTCCGCTCGAGATCGCGGAGGCCATCCGCAAGGTCATTCCGAAGGGTATGCCGCTCTTCCTTCGCGTTTCGGCCGTCGACGGCTTGGAAGGCGGCTGGACCGTGGACGACACGGTCGCCTACGCGAAGGCGCTGAAGGCGCGCGGCGTCGACCTGATCGATTGCTCGTCCGGCGGGCTCGTCGGCTCGGCGACGGCGGCGCGCGTCAAGCGCTCGTGGGGCTTCCAGGTGCCCTATGCCGAGCGCGTGCGTCGTGAGGCTGGGATCATGTCCATGGCCGTCGGCTTGATCGTCGAGCCGGCGCTTGCCGAGGACATTCTGCAGAAGGAGCAGGCGGATCTCATTGCCATCGGTCGCGAGGCGCTGGTCAATCCGTGCTGGCCGCAGATGGCCGAGATCGCGCTCGGTCGGGCGATGAAGGACGCGCTCGACGACTGGACCGTGCAGTACGGCTGGTGGCTCAAGCTGCGCGAGCGCACGATCGCGGATATCCGCGCGGACGAGGCGCGATAGGCAAAGGACGCAAGTGAGCAGAAGGCGCTAGGGAGGCGCAAAGCCATGAAGCTGATGATGTTCAAGAAGGGTGACGGTGCAGCGCTCGGCGTCGTCGAGGGCGACAGCGTAGTCGAGGTCGGCTCGGGGGGCGGCAATCTTTATGACGTGATCGCCGGCGGTCCGGCGGCCCTCGCGGCCGTGAAGGCGGCTGCCGCCAAGGGCAGTAAGCAGCCGCTCTCGTCGGTGAAGCCGGCCCTGCCGATCGCGCGGCCGGGGAAGTTCCTCTGCATCGGCCTCAACTACGCCGCGCATGCGGCCGAAGGGGGACACGCGACACCGACCTATCCCGCCCTGTTCCCGCGCTTTCACTCGTCGCTGGTCGCGGCCGGTGAGCCGGTGATACGGCCGAAGGAGTCCATCCAACTCGACTACGAGTGTGAGCTGACCATTGTCATCGGCAAGGGCGGCCGCCATATCCCGGAAAGGAAGGCGCTGGAGCACGTGTTCGGCTATACGCTGTTCAATGACGTCTCGGTGCGCGATTTCCAGCGCAAGGGCGCGCAGTGGACGCCAGGCAAGAACTTCGACGGCACGGGCCCGCTCGGGCCGGTGGTCGTGACCGCGGATGAGCTGCCCCCGGGTGCCACGGGGCTGCGGATCTGCACCCGGGTCAACGGCGAGACCATGCAGGACAGCAATACGTCCGACATGATCTTCTCGACGGCGAAGATCATCGCGATCATCTCGGAGTTCATGACGCTGGAGCCGGGCGACATGATTGCGACGGGCACACCCTCGGGCGTCGCGCACGCCCGCAAGCCGCCGGCCTGGATGAAGGCGGGCGACAAGGTCGAGGTCGAGGTCGAGCGAATCGGCATCCTGGCGAACCCGATCGTCGACGCGGCGTAGGCCTCCTGATTCGGCCGCAATTGCGCGCTCCCGGCTATTCGCGGGGAACATGCGAGCTGCGGCACATCAGGCCTAGATTACCGCGGCGCAGCACGCTAAAGAGTGCGGCGAACGTGTGGCGCGCCGCACGGGCCCGCCTGATTCCTCGCGCAGAAACGGGACGCGAATGCCCAAGAAGCTGATCATCGACGGCACCGAGATCGAGGTCGAGGACGGCATTACGCTAATCCAGGCATGTGAGCAGGCAGGGATCGAAATCCCCCGCTTCTGCTACCACGAGCGTCTCTCCATCGCCGGCAACTGCCGCATGTGCCTCGTCGAGGTGGTGGGCATGCCGAAGCCGCAGGCTTCCTGCGCGCTCGGCGTCAACGACCTGCCCCCGAACCGCGACGGCACGCCGAAGGTGATCAACACGCGCTCGCCGATGGTCAAGAAGGCGCGCGAAGGGGTCATGGAGTTCCTGCTGATCAACCACCCGCTGGATTGCCCGATCTGCGATCAGGGCGGCGAGTGCGATCTGCAAGACCAGGCCATGGCCTTCGGCAAGGGCGGCTCGCGGTATGTTGAGAACAAGCGCGCCGTCGACGAGAAGTACCTCGGCCCGCTCATCAAGACCATGATGACGCGATGTATCCAGTGTACGCGCTGCGTGCGCTTCATGACCGAGGTCGCGGGCGTCGAGGAGCTGGGCGCCATCGGTCGCGGCGAGGATATGGAGATCACGACATATCTCGAGCAGGGGATGATGTCGGAGCTCTCCGCGAACGTCGTCGATCTCTGCCCGGTCGGCGCGCTGACGCATCGTCCGTGGGCCTTCAATGCGCGGCCTTGGGAAATGCGCAAGACGGAATCGATCGACGTCATGGACGCGCTCGGTGCCGCCATCCGCGTCGATACGCGCGGCCGCGAGGTCATGCGCATTCTGCCGCGCAACAACGATGCCGTGAACGAGGAGTGGATCACCGACAAGACGCGCCACGTTGCCGATGGTCTCAGGACCCAGCGGCTCGATCATCCCTATGTGCGCCGCAATGGCCGCCTCGAGCCGGCGACCTGGGCCGAAGCGCTCGATCTCGTTGCGCAGAAGCTCAAGGGCACGGCGCCTGAGCGGATCGGCGCCATTGCGGGTGACCTCTGTGGCGCGGAGGAGATGTTCGCGCTGAAGTCGCTGCTGGACGCGCGCGGCGTGACCAATCTCGACTGTCGCCAGGACGGCGCCAAGCTCGATCCGGCGCTCGGGCGCGCGGGCTATCTTTTCAATTCGACGATCGAAGGCATCGAGCAGGCGGATGCGATCCTGCTCGTCGGCACGAACCCGCGTCTCGAGTCGGCGGTGCTCAACGGGCGCATCCGCAAGCGCTGGCGCCAGGGTGGCCTGAGCGTCGGGCTCGTCGGCGAGGTCGCCGATCTCACGTACGGCGCCGACCATCTCGGCACTGGGCCGGTCACGCTTCAGGAGATTGCCGAGGGCAAGAACGCCTTCTCGGGTGTCCTGCGTCAGGCGCAGCATCCGATGGTGATCGTCGGCATGGGCGCGGCCTCGCGGCCGGATGGCGCGGCGGTTCTCGCGCTCGCGGCGCGGATCGCGCGCGATGCCATGGCCGGCAAGGATGCCGGCTGGAATGCATTCAACGTGCTGCACATGGCGGCGGCGCGCGTCGGTGCGCTCGATCTCGGTTTCGTGCCGGGCAAGGGCGGTCTCGATGTTGCCGGCATGATGGATGCCGCCGGCGGGGGACGCCTCGACGTGCTCTATCTCCTCGGCGCCGACGAACTCGACGTGAACCGTCTCGGCAAGGCGTTCGTGATCTACCAGGGCAGCCATGGCGATGCCGGTGCGCATCGCGCCGACGTCATCCTGCCGGGGGCGGCCTACACCGAGAAGGACGCGACCTACATCAATCTCGAGGGCCGCGCGCAGATGACGGCAAAGGCAGCCTTCGCGCCGGGTGAGGCTCGCGAGGACTGGACGATCCTGCGCCAGCTCTCCGCTCTGCTCGGCGCGCCGCTGCCGTTCGACAACATCCGCCAGCTCCGCGCGCTCATGTTCAAGGCGGCACCGACGCTCGCCGCTCTGGACACGGTGTCGCCGGCAGCCGCGGCGGGTGTGGAGCGCATTGCCGCGCACGCTGGCAAGATCGACGAGACGCCTTTCGTCTCGCCGGTACGTGATTTCTACATGACGAACCCGATTGCCCGCGCCTCGTCAGTCATGGCGGAGCTCTCGATCATCAAGGCGGGCAGCGGCCGCATACGCGCGGCGGCGGAGTGAGGCAGGCCAGGCACGCATGTTTCCGACAACCTTCGAAACCTGGTGGGACTATGCGCTCTGGCTCGCGCTGACGGCCGGCGCGAGCTTGCTGCTGATGGTCTCGCTGCTGGTCATCATCGCCTTCCTGCTGCTCATGGATCGCAAGGTCTGGGCGGCGGTGCAGCTCCGGCGCGGCCCGAACGTGGTGGGCCCGTTCGGCCTGCTGCAGTCCTTCGCGGATCTTCTGAAATTCGTGCTCAAGGAGCCGGTCATTCCGGCGGGAGCCGACAAGGGCGTGTTTCTTCTCGCGCCGCTCGTGACGACAATTCTGGCACTCGCGGCGTGGGCCGTGATCCCGGTCGGTAACGGCATTGTCATCTCCGATCTCAATGTCGGCATTCTCTACCTGTTCGCGATCTCCTCGCTCGGCGTGTACGGCATCATCATGGGCGGATGGGCGTCGAACTCGAAGTATCCCTTCCTCGGATCGCTCCGCTCGGCCGCGCAGATGGTGTCCTACGAGGTGTCCATCGGCTTCGTGATCATCACCGTGCTGCTGCTCGTCGGCTCGCTCAACATGAGCGCGATCGTGGCCCAGCAGCAGACCGGCATCGGCACGTCCATCGGCCTCCCCAACTCGTTCCTCGACTGGAACTGGCTGGTGCTGTTCCCGATGTTCGTCGTGTTCTTCATTTCGGCGCTCGCCGAGACTAATCGGCCGCCGTTCGACCTTCCCGAGGCGGAATCGGAACTCGTCGCCGGCTTCATGGTTGAATATTCATCGACGCCGTACTTGCTGTTCATGCTCGGCGAGTACGTGGCGATCGTGACCATGTGCGCGCTGACGACGATCATGTTCCTCGGCGGCTGGCTGCCTCCGATCGACCACTGGCTGATCAACTGGGTTCCGGGACCGATCTGGTTCCTGCTCAAGGTCACATTCGTCTTCTTCATGTTCGCGATGGTGAAGGCCATGGTGCCGCGCTATCGCTACGACCAGCTCATGCGGCTCGGCTGGAAGGTCTTCCTGCCGCTCTCGCTCGCCATGGTCGTGGTGGTTGCCTCCATCCTCCACTTCGGAGGGCTCGCCCCGTGAGCCGGACAATCGCGCACGCAACACCTGAACGAGGCCGCCCATGAGCGTCGCCCAAGGCGTGAAATCGCTGTTCCTGAAGGAGTTCGTATCGGCGTTCTTCCTCGCCATGCGCTACTTCTTCAAGCCCAAGGCAACCCTGAACTATCCCTTCGAGAAGGGGCCGCTGAGCCCGCGCTTTCGCGGCGAGCACGCGCTGCGCCGCTATCCCAACGGCGAGGAGCGCTGCATTGCCTGCAAGCTCTGCGAGGCCATCTGCCCGGCGCAGGCGATCACCATCGAGGCCGGCCCGCGCCGCAATGACGGCACGCGGCGCACGACCCGCTACGATATCGACATGGTGAAATGCATCTACTGCGGCCTCTGCCAGGAGGCCTGCCCTGTGGATGCCATCGTCGAGGGGCCGAACTTCGAGTTCGCGACCGAGACGCGCGAGGAGCTCTACTACGACAAGGCGCGGCTGCTGGCGAACGGCGATCGCTGGGAGCGCGAGATCGCGAAGAACCTGGCGCTCGATGCGCGCTATCGCTGAGGAATGAGGACCGGCAGATGAGTTTGACGGCGCTCTTCTTCTACCTGTTCGCGGCTGTGACGGTGATGTCCGGGCTGCTGGTCATCGTCGCGCGCAATCCCGTGCACGCGGTGCTGTGGCTCATTCTGGCCTTCTTCAAAGCGGCCGGCCTCTTCGTGCTGCTCGGGGCCGAGTTCCTCGCGATGATCCTCGTCGTCGTCTACGTCGGCGCGGTCGCGGTGCTCTTCCTGTTCGTCGTCATGATGCTGGATGTGGACTTCGCCTCGCTGCGCGCGGGCTTCATCCGCCATGCCTCGGTTGGTGCGCTCGTCGGCCTCGTGCTGCTCGTCGAGCTGCTGCTCGTGCTCACTTCGCGCCTGATCGGCGGCGTGAGCATCGTCGCGAACAAGGCGGCCAAGGGCCCCGTGATCATCGATCCCACCATCACCAACACCGAGGCCATCGGCCGGCTGCTCTACACGCAGTACGTCTATTTCTTCCAGGCCGCGGGTCTCATCCTGCTCGTTGCCATGATTGGCGCCATCGTGCTCACGCTGCGCCACAAGGAAGGCGTGCGCCGCCAGTCGATCGCGGCGCAGAATGCGCGCACGCCGGCGGCCGCCATTGATGTCGTGACGCTCGCGCCGGGCCAGGTGATCGTGCCGAGCGGGGAGCGGCGCGGATGAAGAACGGGCGCGACGATCAGCACGATCAGGCATCGAACGTCGTCTCGCTCGCGGGCGCGCGCCGGCAGGCCAAGGCTGCCGTCAAGCCGCGCGCTGGTCATGCGACCGGCGAACGGCGGGTAACGGCCGGGCAGTGGGCAATGAGCGCGCTGCTCGTCGTGCTCGCCATCGGCGGGGTGTTCGCGCTGGCAGCGCCGCTGCTGCGCGCGGCCGGCATCGTGGGGGGCTGAGGGAGCAGCATGGACATCGGGCTCGGGCACTATCTCGCCGTGGCAGCGTGTCTCTTCACGCTCGGCATCTTCGGCATCTTCCTCAACCGCAAGAACGTGATCGTCATCCTGATGTCGGTCGAGCTCATGCTGCTCGCGGTGAACATCAACCTCGTCGCGTTCTCGAGCTTCCTCGGCAATCTCACCGGCCAGATATTCGCGCTGTTCGTGCTGACGGTGGCGGCGGCCGAAGCGGCGATCGGTCTCGCGATCGTGGTCGTCTATTTCCGCAACCGCGGCACCATCGCCGTCGAAGACATCAACCTGATGAAGGGGTAGGCAGCGCGCTCGCGCCGCGCCTTCGGGACAAACGCATGATCTATCAGGCTATCGTCTTCCTGCCGCTTCTAGGTGCCCTGATCGCCGGCTTCTTCGGCCGCTTCATCGGCGCGCGTCCGGCAGAGCTCGTCACCTCGGGCTTTCTGGTGGTGGCGGCGATCCTTTCGTGGGTCGCCTTCTGGCAGGTCGGCATCGAGCACACGACCGACAAGATCACGATCATGCGCTGGGTCAGCTCCGGCGAGCTCGACGTCTCGTGGGCCATTCGCGTCGATACGCTGACGGCCGTCATGCTGGTCGTCGTGAATACCGTCTCCGCGCTCGTGCATATCTATTCGATCGGCTACATGCACGAGGACCCACACCGGCCGCGCTTCTTCGCCTATCTCTCACTCTTCACGTTCGCCATGCTCATGCTGGTGACGGCGGACAACTTCCTCCAGATGTTCTTCGGCTGGGAAGGCGGCGGCCTCGCCTCCTATCTGCTGATCGGCTTCTGGTATCAGAAGCCCGAGGCGAACGCGGCCGCGATCAAGGCCTTCGTCGTGAACCGGGTCGGCGACTTCGGCTTCGCGCTCGGCATGTTCGGCATCTTCCTCGTCTTCCAGACCATCAGCTTCGATGCGGTCTTCGCCGCCGCTCCGCAGCAGGCCGGCAAGACCATGACGTTCCTCGGCTACGAGGTCGACATCCTGACGACGCTGTGCCTGCTGCTCTTCGTCGGTGCCATGGGCAAGTCGGCGCAGTTCCTGCTGCACACGTGGCTTCCCGATGCCATGGAAGGCCCGACGCCCGTCTCCGCGCTCATCCATGCCGCGACCATGGTGACGGCCGGCGTGTTCATGGTCGCGCGCCTCTCGCCGCTCTTCGAGCTGGCGCCGGTCGCGCTGCAGGTCGTGACGCTCGTCGGCGCCGTGACGGCGTTCTTCGCCGCGACTGTTGGCCTCGTGCAGAACGACATCAAGCGCGTCATTGCCTACTCGACGTGCTCGCAGCTCGGCTACATGTTCGCGGCGATCGGCGTCGGCGCATACTCGGCCGGTATCTTCCACCTCTTCACGCACGCCTTCTTCAAGGCGCTGCTGTTCCTCGGTGCTGGCTCCGTCATCCACGCCATGCATCACGAGCAGGACATGCGCCACATGGGCGGCCTGCGCTCCAAGATCCCGATCACCTGGGCCATGATGCTGATCGGCACGCTCGCGCTGACGGGCGTCGGCATTCCCTTCGTCGCGGGCTTCGCCGGCTTCCATTCCAAGGACGTGATCGTCGAAGCGGCCTATGCCGGCCACACGCCCTTCAACTATGCCTTCTGGATGCTCGTCATCGCCGCCTTCATGACGTCGTTCTACTCCTGGCGGCTCATGTTCATGACCTTCTACGGCCGCACGCGCGCGGATCACCACACCTACGATCATGCGCACGAGAGCCCCTACGTCATGCTCGTGCCGCTGTTCGTGCTGGCCGCCGGCGCGATCTTCGCGGGCTTCGTCTTCAAGGGCCTGTTCGTCGGCGAGCACTACACCGAGTTCTGGGGCCGCGCGATCTTCGAAGGCAAGGGCAACCACATCATGCACGACCTGCACGATGTGCCCGCGTGGGTCGTGATGTCGCCGTTCTTCGCCATGCTCGGCGGTTTCGCGCTGTCGTACGTCTACTACATCCACGCGCCGTGGCTGCCCGAGGCGACGGCGACGGCGTTCCGCCCGCTCTATCTCTTCCTGCTCAACAAGTGGTACTTCGACGAGCTCTATGACCGCATTTTCGTCCGTCCCGCCTTCGCGATCGGCAGGTTCCTCTGGAAGAAGGGCGACGGCGCGGTCATCGATGGCGCGATCGACGGCACGGCGAATCGCGTGCTCGTGACCGCCAACAACGTCGCCAAGCTGCAGACCGGCTACATCTACCACTATGCCTTCGCCATGCTGATCGGCCTCGCCGCGATCATCACCTGGTTCATGTTCCGCACGGGAGGCGTGCAATGAACCTCGCCGGCAACAGCCTCCTCTCCGTCGTCACGTTCCTGCCGGCGACGGTCGCGATCTTCATGTGCTTCCTGAACTCGGAAGCGAAGCAGAACGCGCGCTGGATCGCGCTCTGGACGACGCTCTTCACGTTCGCGCTCTCGCTGCTCATCTGGATCAATTTCGATCCGGCCAATCCGGACTTCCAGTTCGTCGAGGAGCGCGCCTGGCTCGGTCCCATCAAGTACAAGATGGGCGTCGACGGCATTTCCATGCTGTTCGTCGTGCTGACGGCCTTCCTCATGCCGCTCTGCATTCTGGCGAGCTGGGAGTCGATCGAGGATCGCGTCAAGGAGTACATGATCGCCTTCCTGGTGCTCGAGACGCTCATGATCGGCGTCTTCTGCGCCCTCGATCTCGTGCTCTTCTACATCTTCTTCGAAGCCGGCCTGATCCCGATGTTCATCATCATCGGGGTGTGGGGCGGCCGGCGGCGCGTCTACGCGAGCTTCAAGTTCTTCCTCTACACGCTGCTCGGCTCGGTGCTGATGCTGCTCGCCATGCTGGCCATGTACTGGCAGGCGGGTACGACCGACATCCCGACGCTGCTGAAGACGGACTTCCCCGTCGACATGCAGTGGTGGCTGTGGCTCGCCTTCTTCGCGTCCTTCGCCGTGAAGATGCCCATGTGGCCGGTCCATACGTGGCTTCCCGACGCGCACGTCGAGGCGCCGACGGCGGGCTCGGTGATCCTCGCCGGCATTCTCCTGAAGATGGGCGGGTACGGCTTCCTGCGCTTCTCGCTACCGATGTTCCCGGTGGCGTCCGTGGATTTCGCCCCGTTCGTGTTCCTGCTCTCGGTGGTGGCGATCGTCTACACGTCGCTCGTGGCGCTCGTGCAGGAGGACATGAAGAAGCTCATTGCCTACTCGTCCGTCGCCCACATGGGTTTCGTGACCATGGGCATCTTCACGTTCTCGCAGCAGGGCGTTGACGGCGCGATCTTCCAGATGCTCTCGCACGGCATCGTCTCGGCAGCGCTCTTCCTCTGCGTCGGCGTCGTCTACGACCGCATGCACACGCGCGAGATCTCGGCCTATGGCGGCCTCGTCAACCGCATGCCGGTCTACGCGTTCTGCTTCATGATCTTCACCATGGCGAACGTCGGCTTGCCGGGCACATCGGGTTTCGTCGGCGAGTTCCTGACGCTGCTGGCGTCGTTCAAGGCCAACACGTGGGTTGCCTTCTTCGCCACGACTGGCGTCATTCTGTCGGCAGCCTACGCGCTCTACCTCTATCGCCGCATGGTCTTTGGCGTGATCGAGAAACCCAAGCTCAAGGTCATCGCCGACATGACGCCGCGCGAGGTCGCCTTCATGGTGCCGCTCGTCATCCTGACCATCCTGTTCGGCATCTACCCGGCGCCGATCCTCGATGTCACCGCGAAGTCCGTGAACCAGCTCGTCGAGCGGCACGATGCGGCGGTCAAGAAGGCGCGCGCGGCAACGGGCTCGCGCGTGGTCGTCAATCCTGCGGCGCCGGTGCGCTGAGAGAGGCTCGTTCTTCAGATGTCCGCCCTCGCTGTCTATGCCCCGCTGCTGCCCGAGCTGATCCTCGCGATCGGCGCCATGGCGCTCCTCATGTTCGGCGTCTTCCGGCCTGAAGGGCAGGAGGAAGCGGGCAGGATCATGTGGCTCGCGGTCGCGGTGCTGCTCGCGTCGGGATTTGCCGTGCTGAAGGGCGCGGGCACCGAGCGGCTCTTCGAGGGTGCGTTCATCGTCGACACCTTCGGGCGCTTCATGAAGATCGTCGTGCTCATCGGCGCGGCCGGCGCGCTGGTGCTCTCGTTCGACGAGATGGCCGATCGGAAGTCGCTGAAATTCGAGTATCCGGTCCTCGTCCTGCTGGCGGCCACCGGCATGATGATGATGATCTCGGCCAACGATCTCATCTCCCTCTATCTGGGCCTCGAGCTGCAGAGCCTCGCGCTCTACGTGGTCGCCGCCTTCCGCCGCGATTCGACGCGCTCGAGCGAGGCCGGTCTCAAGTACTTCGTCCTCGGTGCTCTCTCCTCGGGCATGCTGCTCTACGGGGCCTCGCTGCTCTATGGCTTCGCGGGCTCGACGAGCTTCGAGGCCATTGCCGCCGCGACGCGCGCGCAGGGTGCCGGCCAGGATCTCCTGCTGATCTTCGGTCTCGTCTTCCTGCTCGTCGGCGTCGCCTTCAAGATTTCGGCCGTGCCCTTCCACATGTGGACGCCGGACGTCTATGAGGGCGCGCCGACGCCGGTGACGGCGTTCTTTGCTTCCGCGCCCAAGGTGGCGGCCATGGCGCTCTTCATCCGCATCGTCATTACGATGTTTGCCGGCGTGCTGCCGCAGTGGCAGCAGATCGTCGTGTTCCTCGCCATTGCCTCCATGCTGCTCGGCGCTTTCGCCGCCATCCGCCAGACGAACATCAAGCGGCTGATGGCCTATTCCTCGATCGCCAACATGGGTTATGCGCTCGTCGGGCTCGCGGCCGGCACGGTGGAGGGCGTGCAGGGCGTGCTCCTCTACATGGCGATCTATGTCGTGATGACGCTCGGCGCCTTCGCGGTCATCCTCGCCATGCGCCGCGACGGCGCCGCCATCGAGGACATCAGCGAGCTTGCGGGCCTCTCCAAGACCAACCTGCCCATGGCCTTCGCCATGGCCATGTTCATGTTCTCGCTCGCCGGCATCCCGCCGCTCGCCGGCTTCTTCGCGAAGCTCTACGTGTTCATGGCGGCGATCAAGGCTGAACTCTATACGCTTGCCGTCATCGGCGTGCTCGCGAGCGTCGTCGGCGCCTACTATTACCTGCGCATTGTGAAGCTCATGTTCTTCGACGAGGCCAGTGCGCCCTTCGAGCCGACGCTCGCCAAGGAGCGCGCGGTGCAGTGGGTGGCCATGATTCTCGTCGTCGCCTTTGTCGTGCCGATCATCTCCGCGCCTCTCGTCGAGGCCGCGGCCGCGGCGGCGCGCACACTGTTCTAGGATAAGCGAATGGCGGATCGCTCTCATCAGCTCGCGCTGCCGCCGGTCGAGCTCCTGGACGAGGTCGGCTCCACGAACGACGAGGCCAACAGGCGCGCCGCTGCCGGCGAGCATGGGCCGATCTGGATCGCGACGCGCCGCCAGACGGCCGGCAAGGGCCGCGCGGGGCGCGCGTGGGTCGAGGCGAGCGAAGGCAATGTCGCGGCGACACTGCTCTTCGTGCCAGGCACGCCGCCGGCGCGTCTTCCGGAACTTTCGCTGGTCTCAGGCGTCGCGACGTACGATGCCGTTTCCGATGCGCTTTCCGGCTGCGGCGCAGAGCCGATCGAGTTGAAGTGGCCGAACGACGTGCTGGTCAAGGGGGCGAAAATCTCAGGCATTCTCATCGAGTCGGGCAATCATGGCGGCGATGTCGTGTCGCTGATCGGCATCGGCATCAACGTCGCCTCGGCACCGCCGGTCACGGATCGCGCCGTGACGAGTCTCGCAGCCGAGGGAAGCTCGCTCGACGCGGGTGCCGTCCTCGAAGGGCTCGTTCGGCACATGGCGCGCTGGCTTTCGATCTGGCAGGTGCCGGGCGGCTTCGATGCCATCCGCGCGGCCTGGGCCGAGCGCGCGATCCCGCTCGGGCGCGCGCTCGAAGTGAAGACGCAGGACGGGCCGGTCGCGGGAACCTTCGCCGGGCTTGACCATGATGGTGCCCTGCTGCTCGATCTGCCGTCTGCCGGTCGTCGTCGCTTTACGTTCGGCGATGTCTCCGTGCTGCCGTCGGCGCGGGCTTGAGGGACGCGCCATGGCACGCACGCGGGCAGATACTCAGGGCAACAGCGAGCTGGTCTTTCTCGCGCTCGGCGGGCTCGGCGAGATCGGCATGAATTGCTATCTCTACGGTCTCGGTCCGGAGAAGTCGCGCAAGTGGCTGATGGTCGATCTCGGCATTACCTTCCCTGAAGGCGAGTTCGATCCCGGCGTCGACGTCATCATGCCGGACCTGAAGTTCATCGAGAGCCGCGCGAAGGATCTGTGCGGCCTCGTGCTCACGCACGCGCACGAGGATCACTTCGGCGCGGTGATCGAGATGTGGCCGCGCATCAAGGTGCCGGTCTACGCGACGCCCTTCACCGCGACGCTTCTCAAGACGAAGCTCGCCGAGCAGACGGGCGGCAAGCTCAAGATACCGATCCACGAGATCGCGCTCGGGGCGACGTTCGACGTCGGTCCTTTCTCGATCGAGATGGTCAATCAGGCGCATTCGATCCCGGAGCCGAACGGGCTGGCGATCCGCACGCCGCACGGGCTCGTTTATCACACGGGCGACTGGAAGCTCGACAAGGCGCCGGGCGCCGGCCTGCCGCCGGACGAGGCGCGCATGAAGGAAATCGGAGAGGAGGGCGTGATGGCCCTCATCTGCGATTCGACGAATGCCATGCGCGACGGCCGCTCGCCCTCGGAGGAGGAAGTCGGCGCCTCGCTCGTGCGCATCGTCAAGCAGGCCGATCAGCTCGTGATCGTCACGACGTTCGCGTCGAATGTCGCGCGCGTGCTGGCCGTGGCGAACGCCGCGCGCGCCGCGGGCCGCCGTCTCGTCGTCGCGGGGCGTGCGCTTCATCGCATCATCCAGGTCGGCATCGAGACGGGCTACCTGCCGCCGGACTTCATGTACGCCGACCAGCAGCGCTTCAGCGATTTCCGCCGTGACGAGATCGTGGCGCTCGTGACGGGCAGCCAGGGCGAGCCGCGCGCCGCGCTAGCGCGTATCGCCGAGAATTCGCATCCGGATATCTCGATCGCCAAGGGCGATCTGATCATCTTCTCGTCGCGCACAATTCCCGGAAACGAGAAGAGCGTCGGCCGCATCCAGAATTCACTCGTGCGCATGGGCGCTGATCTCGTGACCGATAACGAGGCGCTGGTGCACGTCACGGGCCATCCGCGCCGCGATGAGCTGAAGCAGCTTTATGGCTGGCTGAAGCCTGGCATCGTCATCCCTATGCACGGAGAGATGCGGCACCTTGCCGAGCACGCCAAGCTCGCGCGCGGGGCCGGCATCAAGGAGGTGCTCGTCGCGATCAACGGCGAGGTCGTCGCGCTGGCGCCAGGGCGTCCGGCGATCATCGACGAAGCACCGGTCGGCCGCGTGTATCGCGACGGCAATCTGCTGATCAGCGCCGAGGACATGTGCATTCGCGAGCGGCGCAAGCTCGCCTATGTCGGTGTCGTCGTCGTCTCGCTCGTGCTCGCGCGTAACGGCAAGATGCTCGACGATCCCGAGGTCGTCATGGAGGGCATTCCCTCCGAGCGACCCGGCGGCGGCGCCATGGAGGACATGGTGCTCGATGTGGTCGAGGGCACCATCGAGAGCATTCCGCCGAAGCGCCGCAGCGATGTCGAGACGGTTCGCGAGGCCGTCCGCCGCGCCGTGCGCTCATCGATCGATCAGGTCTGGGGCAAGAAGTCCGTCGTGCGCGTGATGGTCTCGCAGTTGGACGTGAAGGGTTGAGCTCTTCTCCTTCTCCCGTGTTTACGGGGAGAAGGCCGGGATGAGGGGCGGCGGCATACTCAGCGTCGGCGCAAGTTTCCGCCCCTCACCCTAACCCTCTCCCCGTGAAGGACGGGGAGAGGGAATCCCAGTTACCTCACAAACCCCATGCTCCCGCGCGCATCCGGCTTCGAGCGGCTGATGTCGCCCATGATCTCGGCGAGACGGGCCGGGTTCTCGAGAACACCCAGAACCTCCGCCTGCTTGCGCGCCTTCGCAAAATCGCCGGGTGTGAGATTGGCGATGCCGGCGGCTTCCGGCGGGATGCGATCCGAGCCGAAGAAAACCTGCCAAGCGCGGCGCAGGCCCGGCTTGTCGAGATAGCTCAGCACGACCTGGAAGGTGAAGCGCCGGAGCGAAGCGGTGTCGACGCGCTCCATGTAGTTCGTCGTGAAGCACACGGGCAGCGGATGGTCCTCCATCCATGTCAGCATCTCGTTGACCTGCGTGATCTCCCACGAGCGCGTCGCATCGCGCCGGTCGAGCAGCAGGCTGTCGGCCTCGTCGAAGACGAGCATGGCATTGGCTTCGCGCGATTCCTCGAAGGCGTTTGCGATATGGCGCTCGGTCTCGCCGAGATAAGGGCCGAGGATGTCGGACGCGCGCTTCTGCACGAACTCCAAGCCGAGGCGGCGCGAGAGATAGCGCGCGAAGGCTGATTTGCCGGTGCCGGGTGGCCCAGAGAGGCAGATCGAGAAGGCGCGTGCCTGCGCGGCGACGAGACGATCGGCGAGCGCCGCGAGATCCTGATCGGAGCAGACGAGCAGCGGATCGAACTCGGGGACGGCACCGGCCCGACGCGCGACGACGCCCGAGACGGCGCGGACAATGCCGAGCGCGGCGCGCTCGATGGCTTCGGCGCCGCCGCCGGAAAGCTTGGCGGCCTTGAGCGCATTCTCGTAGATCGCCGGCGTGGCATCGAGGCGCCGCGCCAGGGCTTCGGCCTCGCTCGCGCTGAGCTTCAGGTCCATGCGCTCGGCGAGACGCTCCAGAATGCGCTGGCGCTGCACGGCCGGCGGGCGCTTCAACTCAACGGCGAGCGTCATGCGCCGGAGCAGCGCGGGATCGATGTTCTGCAGCTCGTTCGAGGTCCAGATGATGGGAACGGGGTTCGTCTCGAGCAGGCGGTTCAGATAGACCTTCGATCCGCCGCGGTTGATGAGATGGACGGCGACATCCTCCATCTCGTCGAAGAGGATGGCCGTGCGCTCGTGGCTGCCGAGAAGGCGCTGCGAAAAGCTGATGTCGGCGAGCCGCTCGGAGCGGTTCGACTCGCGGTCGCCGGCATCGGCTTCGCCCGTCGCGAAGAGGGCGGCATCGGCGGCCAGTGCGGCGACCTTGGCCAGCTCCGTCTTGCCGGAACCGGGCGGTCCATAGAGCAGGATGTTGACGCCGGTCGCGCTGCTGTCGACGGCACCGCGCAGGACCGCCGCGATCAGGTCGCGGTCGGCCGTGACGTGCTCGTAGTCCTCCATGGTCACGGACGAGACGAGCGGTTCGCCGAGCAGTGCGTTGCGCATCTCCTCGAACGAGCCGAACGTGCGCTCGAGACAGGCATTGACGCGCGAGGGAATGGCATAGCGGGCGTCATAGCCGGCGAGCGCCGTGCTCTGGTCGCGGACCTGGAGCAGGCCGGCCGCGACGAGCTCTCCGCCCGGCGCGAGCAGTTCCTCCGTCGCGCGCGGATGCACGTCGCAGAGGAGCGATATCGCGCGCGTCATCGGCCCGCAGTAGTCAGCGGCGGAATTCGCGAGATACTGCACCTGCTCGAAGCGCGTCGCGCACGCAAAGAGCCCGAGCAGGCGCCATGCGGCATTGGGCAAACCAAGCGCCTCGACGAGCCGCTCGACGTTCGTCGCCATGGGCTCGGGGCGCGGCGTCTCCTTGGCGGCGCGGTCGAGGCTGACGACGACGGCATCCTTGTGCTTCGTCCAGGCGCGCTCGAACTCGGCGGGCTTGTAGGCCATGTAGCCGCCGAGGGCCTCGACGAGCGCGTTCGGCAGCGGCAGGCTCAGCACATCCGAGCGCTCGTTCAGCCAGACGAGCAGGTTGCGCGCGGAGCGCAGCGTGAGGTCCTGCCGGACGAGCAGGCGGGTAAGGTAGCGCGCAACGAGCCCGCGCTCGATGTCAGTAATGACGGACATAGTGGGTTTGCCGACGGCTGGTGTGCAGATGTTCGAGGGCGTTTGTGGCGATGCTATGCCGGCCGCTGCCATGCGGAAAGGGAAAGCGTGACGGCGCGGGCGGCGGCGGCCTCAAGTTCCCGCTTGCACTTCCGGGCCGCACCCGCCATTCCTTCCCCGATGGGCCTCGGCCCGCCAATACAACCTTGACGGCAACCCTTACCGCGGGCGTCGCATGAGCTATTTCCCCGATCATCTCGCTGACCGCTACCGGCGCTTCAAGCTCCGTCACTTCATCCCGCACCAGGAAGACTACGAGGTGCTCGCCAGCCATGGCCAGAGCCCCGATGTCATGGTCGTGAGCTGCTGCGACAGCCGCGTCGAGCCGGAAGCCGTGTTCAGCGCCATGCCGGGCGAGCTGTTCGTCGTGCGCAATGTCGCGAACCTCGTGCCGCCGTACGAGACGGACGGCATGTACCATGGTGTCAGCGCGGCGCTCGAGTTTGCCGTATTGAACCTGCGCGTGAAACACATCGTCGTTATCGGCCATTCGGGCTGCGGTGGCATTCGCGCCTGCATCGATCACGAAGCGACCCGCCAGACCGAGGCGGAGTTCATCGCGAACTGGATGTCCATGCTCGACGGTGCGCGTGACCGGCTGCTGGCGGCAGCCGGCGGCCGTACACCGCCTGAGCTTCGCGCCGATCTCGAGCGCGAAGGCGTCAAGGTCTCGCTCGCCAATCTGCGCACGTTTCCTTGTGTCCAGGCCCTCGAAGGCAAGGGGCGGCTCAATCTGCACGGCGCCTACTTCGATATCTCCACGGGGCAGCTCACGGTTCTCAACGAGGCGACCGACAAGTTCGTCCCGCTCTGACCTCGTCTCTTCCTCCCTACCGTTCAAACAACGTGCGAGCGTACCCGCATGGCCACTTTGCCTGACCTTCCGCAGACCGAGATCGCCATCATCCAGATGACGAATGCCTTCCGACGCGAGCAGAAGCTCGGCACGCTTTCCTCGAACAAGCAGCTCGCGGCTGCGGCGCGCGCCTATGCGGCCTATCTCGCGAAGACCGGCGCGCTTTCGCATTCGGCCGATGGGCGCAGCATGGATGCCCGCGTTCGGGCTCAGGGCTATCGCTTCTGCTGGCTCTCGGAAAACCTCTCCTGGCGCCGCGAAACGAAGGGCTACACGACGAGCGCGCTCGCGGGCACGGTCGTGACGGGCTGGAAGAACTCGCCCGGCCATCGGGCGAACATGGCCTCGCCGAAGGTGACGCAGATCGGTGTCGGCGTGGCGCGCGCGCCCGGCGAGACGCCGCAGTTCTACTCGGTGCAGATCATGGGCCGGCCGCCGGGCAAAGGCTGCCCCGAGGTGCCCCGCCGGTAAGCCACATTCGCGCCTTTCGCGGGCCACGGCTGCCGGCGTATAGTCCGCGCGCCCACCGGTTCCGCCAGGAGGTTCGTCATGTCCGAAGTCGCGCCCAAGACGCTCGTCCAGCAGCAGTTCGGTGCCAATGCCGCGGCGTACGCGACGTCCGTGGTGCACGCCAAGGGCGCGAGCCTCGCCCGCCTCGTCGAGCTTGTGAAGCCGGGTGCGGACTGGTCGGCGCTCGATATCGCGACGGGCGCCGGACATACGGCGCTCACGTTCGCGCCGCACGTCCGCGAGGTGATCGCGAGCGATCTGACGCCCGAGATGCTGGAGGAAGCCGCCAAGCTCGCCGCGTCCAAGGGCTACACGAACATGTCGACGGCTGCGGCCGATGCCGAGCGGCTGCCCTTCCCCGACGCGCGTTTCGATCTCGTGACATGCCGTATCGCGCCTCATCATTTTCCTGACATCCCCGCATTCCTGCGCGAGAGCTGCCGCGTCCTGAAGCCCGGCGGGACCTTTGCGCTCGTTGACAACGTCTCGCCCGATGCCGAGACGACGCCGGGCTTTCCGGCGGCGGAGCTCGCCGCCGCAGCGGATGCCTACAATGCCTTCGAGAAGAAGCGCGACCCCTCGCACGGCCGCGCGCTGACGACCGCCGAATGGACGCGCGATATCGCCGCTGCGGGCCTGAAGCTCGCGCACACGGAGCATGCACCCAAGGCCATGGACTTCGCGACATGGTGCAAGACCATGAAGGTGCCCGAAGCGACCGTCGCGGAGCTGCGTGCCATGCTGACGGGAGCGAAAGGCGCGTTCGCCGCTTTCCTCAAGCCCACGTTCGATGGTGACAAGATCGGCTTCACGCTCGACGAGCTGATTGCCATTGCCCGCAAGCCTGGTTGAGCACAAGGGAGTGCGCAAATGCTGAACTTCTGGGATGCGAGCTGGGGCCTCGACGAGCGCCTTTGCCCCTGTGACGTCTACTTCGCCGAATACCTGGAGGAGAAGGGCGTCAAGGGCGCCACGATCTTCCACTTCGGCACGGGCAGCCATCACATCCTCGGTCTCCGGACGGCGGCGAACGGCTCCAACAATGCCGTGCTCGGCATCACCGCGTCGCCCGGCGAGTACGAGGCCTACATCAAGCTGCTGATTGAGAAGCCGCGGCTCGGCGCGACCTACAAGGCGTATTTCGGCGACATCTATCAGCTCGATCCGCGCCTGCTGCCGAAGCTCGACTACGTGACGAACTTCCACGCTTGCGAGTTCCGCACCGAGAAGAATGACGCCTATGGCGCGCTGACCGATCTCGAGATGACGCTCGTGCTGGCGGATGCGCTGAAGCCTGGCGGCGAGATGCACTTCTACACGGGCTCGGACGGCTACAAAGCGACGCTCGCCGTGATCGAGGACTTGCAGAAGGCGCGGGGCTTCACCGAGACGGGCGCCTTCAAGACGCTGCGTATCTTCACCAAGCCGCGTTGAGGTCAGGGCATTGAACAAGCCGAATTGGAAGCCGAGCACGATCGCCGCGCAGGCGGGTGGTTCCGTCGATCCGGTGACAGGCGCGATCGTGCCGCCGATCCAGATGGCGTCGACCTTCGAGCGCGATCCCGACAATGCCTATCGCCGCGGATTTATCTACGCGCGCCCCGACAATCCGAACGTGCGTCAGGCGGAGAGTGTCTTGCAGGCGCTGGAAGGCGCGGCGGCGTGCCTGCTCATGGGCTCGGGAATGGCGGCGGCGACGACGGCGTTCCTCGCGCTGGAACGTCCCGCGCATGTGGTCGCGCCCGAGGTCATGTACTGGGCGCTGAAGGGCTGGCTCGCGAATACGGCGCCGACGCTCGGCATCGAGGCCACGTTCGTCGATGCAACGAGCCCCGATGCGATCCGCGCCGCCATCCAGCCCGGCAAGACGCGCATGGTCTGGATCGAGACGCCGGCCAATCCGCTCTGGGGGATCAGCGACATCGCTGTGGCTGCCGAGGCGGCTCATCAGGCGGGCGCGCTGCTCGGCGTCGACTCGACCGTGGCGACACCCGTGCTGAGCCAGCCGATCGCGCTCGGCGCGGATATCGTCATGCATTCCGCCACCAAGTACCTCAATGGCCATTCGGACATTATTGCCGGCGCGCTGTGCTTCGCGCGCGAGGATGCCATGCTGGATCGCGCGAAGAGCCTGCGCTCGGGTCTCGGCGCCGTGCTCTCGCCCTTCGAGGCGTCGCTGCTTCTGCGTGGGATGCGGACGTTGCACGTGCGCGTCGCGCATCAGTCGGCGGCGGCGATGACGATCGCGCGGCACTTCGCCGGTGATCGGCGCATCGTCGAGGTGCTTTATCCCGGGCTGCCGGGCCCCGGCCACAACGTGGCGGCAAAGCAGATGCAGGGCGGCTTCGGCGGGATGCTTTCCATTCGCGTCGGCGGTGGCGAGGCCGCAGCCATCGCCGCCGCTGCGCGCGTGAAATTGTGGAAGCGCGCAACGTCGCTCGGCGGCGTCGAAAGCCTCGTCGAGCATCGTGCGAGTGTCGAGGGCGCGGGTACGCCGTGTCCGCCGGATCTGTTGCGATTGTCTGTTGGTCTCGAGGATCCTGCCGACCTCATCGCCGATCTGGATCAGGCTTTGTCTTAGTGCCGCGGGCATGACATATCCCTTCTCCCCGCGCTTGCGGGGAGAAGGTTAGGATGAGCATCTGTGATGGCGGTCAAGGTGTTTTGGGCGCCTCGGGAAGCCAGGGACGATTTTCGGTCAGCAGCGTGTTGGCGAGCGCCACGAGCTTTCGCATGACGGCCGTGAGG
>JAEWIJ010000022.1 GCA_023387235.1 Pseudomonadota bacterium | reverse complement strand
CCAAGGTCGCCCTCACGGCCGTCATGCGAAAGCTCGTGGCGCTCGCCAACACGCTGCTGACCGAAAATCGTCCCTGGCTTCCCGAGGCGCCCAAAACACCTTGACCGCCATCACAGATGCTCATCCTAACCTTCTCGTCGCGCTGGAAGCGCGCCTCTGGCGCGACAAAGGACGGGGAGAAGGGATTTGTCGTAGTGCGTGGGGATGCGGCGCGGCTACTTCAAGCGGCTTTCAATGGCGCGAGCCCGCACCAGCGCGCGGTGAAGAGCGCGATGGATTTCGTCGCCTGCCGGATGGTCTCGATCTCCACGGCCTCGTCGATGCTGTGGACATTGCGACCGCCGGGGCCGTAAACGAGCGTCGGGATCTTGTCGTAGAGGATCGTCACGCGCGCATCGAGATAAGCCGGCATGACCTGCCGCTCGAGCGGCCCGCCCGTGATGGCCTCGTGCGCCCCCGCGAGTGTCTTCTCGGCATCGCTGCCAGGTTCCAGCACGAAGCCCTCGCAGGAAAAGCCCGTCCACTTGATGACCGGCGGCGTATTCCCGCTGCCGGGCGTCTTGCGCGAGAACTCGCTGATCGTCTGCTCGATGCGACGTTTCAACTCCGAGGCGGGCGTGCCCGGCAGCATCGACAGGCGACAGTGCACCGTGCACGACGCCGGCACCGTCGAATTCCAGTCGCCGCCCTCGATCTGTCCGATGTTGAGATTGATCGGATGGACGAGATCCTTGAAGAGCGGATGCTGGCCCGCTTCGACGTTCAACTCTTCCTCCAGCACGCGCAGCGCGCCGATCACCTTGTAGGCGGCATCGATGGCATTCACGCCGGCCTGCATCTCGCGCGCGTGCGCCGGGCGGCCGTAGACGCGCACCGAGAACCACACCACGCCGACATTGGCGTGCGTGATGCGGCCGTTCGTCGGCTCGGGGCAGATGGCGGCATCGGCACGGTAGCCACGCACGGATGTCGCGAGCGTGCCGTTGCCGGTGCTCTCTTCCTCGGGCACGGATTGCACGTGGATGGTCGCCGCAGGTTCGAAACCCGCGCGCTTGATGGCGTCGAGCGCATAGATGTTCGCGGCGAGCCCCGCCTTCATGTCGCACGCGCCGCGCCCGTACATCCAGCCGTCGCGAATGATGGGATCGTAGGGCGGATAGGTCCACATGTCCGTCGGGCCTGGCGGCACGACATCGATGTGCGCGTTCATGATGAGCGAGCGGCCTTTCGTCGTCTTGGGGCGATGCGTGCCGACGACGACCCAGGCATTCTCGTAGGACACCGCGATCGGCGAGAAGCCGGGATGATCCTTGATGTCGTCCTCGCTGACGCGCCAGCGGTCCATGTCGTAGCCGCGTTGCGACAGCGCCTCGAAGACATAGTCCTGCACGGTGTGCTCGGCGCCGCGCACGGACGGGCAGCGCACGAGGCCTTGCAGAAAGGCCAGCTCATCATCGAAGCCGCGCTCGACCTCGTCCAGAATGCGCTGCTCGTCGGCGGTGATCGTGCTCATGCAGTCTTTCCCTGCTTCTCGATCTTCGCGATCGTTTCGTTCAGCGTGCGCTCGACGAGATCGACGATCTCGCCCACGTCCTCGGATGTGACGATGAGCGGCGGCGCCAGCATGATGTGATCGCCTTCGTTGCTGTCGGCGCTTCCGCCCGTCGGATAGCAGAGCATGCCGTTCGCCATGGCCTGCTTCTTGTAGGTTTCCGCGAGCTTCAGCGCACGCTTGAATGGCGCCTTGGTCGCGCGGTCGGCGACGAGCTCGATGCCGATGAACAGCCCGCGCCCGCGAATGTCGCCGACGTGCGGATGCTGCCCGAGCCGCTGCTGCAGGCGCTCTTTCAGCTCGGCACCACGCGCGCGGCAGTTGGCGAGCAGGTTCTCCTCCTCGATCACCTGCTGCACGGCGAGGGCTGCGGCGCAGGCCGTCGGGTGCGCCATGTAGGTGTGCGTCCACTTGAGCGTGCCGGAGCCCTCGGCGAGCGGGGCGTAGTGCGCGTCGCGCATGAGCACGGCGCCGATCGGCTGATAACCGCCGCCGAGTCCCTTGGCGATCGCGATGAGGTCGGGCGAGACGCCGTCCTCCTCGATCGCGAACAGGTAGCCCGTGCGCCCCATGCCAGACATGACTTCATCCACGATCAGCAGGACGCCGTACTTGTCGCAGATGCGGCGGATTTCCTTGAAGTAGCCGGGCGTCGGCGGCGCGCAGCCGATGGATGAGCCGCTGACCGTCTCAGCAACGAAGCCGGCAACTTTCTCGGGGCCGACGCGTAGGATTTCCTCTTCGAGCGCGCGCGCGACGCGCAAGCCGTAATCCGTCTCGCTCTCGTCCTCGCGCTTGTGGCGATAGGCATAGCAGGGCGGGATGTGGCTGATGGTCAGCCCTTCGCCGAACATGGGCTCGACGAGCGTGCGCGTCGGGCGCGGCCCTGCGAGCGCGATCATGCCGAGCGTGCCGCCGTGGTAGGACTGACCGCGCGCGATGAAATGAACACGCTGCGGCTCGCCGCGCTCGATGTGCACCTGTCGCGTGAGCTTCAGCGCGGCTTCGACGGCTTCCGAGCCGCCCGAGACGAACGCGACGCGGCCGAACCCTTCCGGCGCCCGTGCGATCAGCCAGTCGGCGAGGTCCTCGGATGGCTGCGAGACGAAGAACGAGGTGTGCGCGTAGGCGGCGTCGTCCACCTGCTTCTTGATCGCCGCGACGACTTTCTCGTTGCCATGACCGATCGACGAGACGGCGGCGCCGCCGGACGCATCGATGTAGCTCTTGCCGTTCGTATCGACGAGCCGGACGCCCTTGCCGGAAGCGATCGTCGGATAGTCGTGGTTGAAACTGCGGTTGATGAGATGCGTCATGGCGGCTTCCTGCTCGGCGGGATCATCCCGCAGGCTATGCTGCGTGCACTCTGGCAGCCCGTTGGGCCGGCGTCGAGGGGCGCCGTGGCATGACAGTTCTCAACGGTGCCGGAGCGCCTTGATCGCACCCTCGATGGGCCGGAATGTGAAGGTCACGCGATGGCGCCCCGGCGGGACGGCAACGGCGCGGAAGAGCACGTTGGCGCGCACGATGGGCACGCGTCGGCCGTCGATCTCGGCCGTCCACCAGGGGTGCCAGACGTCGTTGAGGACCACATGGCCGCCCTCCGTACTGTCGGCCTCGATCTCGATGCGCGTGTTCGCGTAGGAAATGATCGATGCGGTGCCGACGCCGCGCGGCGCGCGCTCCGGTGCTATGCCGTCGAGCAGCACGGTCTTGCGGAAGTCGACGTCCGGCCAGCTCCCGTCCTCGAGCGTGATCTCGAAGGGGACGTAGCGGATGCCGGTCGCGAAGAGCACGCGCGGCAGCGCATTCGGGTTCTCGTAGATCCAGGCCTCCGCCGTCTTCTGGACGAGCGGGAGCGCGCCGTTCGGGATCAGCTTGTCGATCGTCTCGATGGGCGCGCCGGCTGCGATGTAACGGAGGCCGAGCAGATCGGTGAGCGGCGAGCGGTAGGACGGCATGAGCGGCGCGAACTTCCGCTGATCGGGGAGCGCGGCATGATCGTCGACGCCGGTCGCGCGTGTGTACAGGCCGAGGCGCACGGGATTGTTGCCGACCGTATTCTCGAGCCGATGGGGCAGGCTTGCATTCGGCCAATGGAAACCGATCCCGACCAGCTCCACGCGATCGCGATATTGGGCATCCGCGCGGACATGTTCCTTGAGCCAGGTGATGGTCTCGTTGCGCGTCTCGGGATGCAGCGCATCGAACATGGCAGGCGGCAGCGCCGACGAGCCGTTGTTGCCGTTGTTGAAGCCGATGTCGGCCGCCGTGAAGCCGGCGAGCACGAGCCCGGCCAGCACGGGCTGAAGCGCGATCCGCGAGCGCGCCCAGGTGATCGCTGTGGCCGCGGCAATGAAGATGCCGGCGCCAATGGCCATGGGTTGCGTCAGGCGCGGTAGTTTGTCGAACACCCAGCCGGCGTAGATCGCGATGCACACCCCGGCCGCGAGCAGGAGAGCGACAGATACCACAGCAACACGGCCCGGCTTGACCCAGGGCGTAACGAAAAGTCGATGCGCGGCGTATCCCGCGAGAATGGCGAGCAGCCCGCCGATCAGGAACACGGCATCGGCGGGGCGCCGGTAGAGATCGACGCCAGGAAAAAGCGCGTACATGACGCGGAAGGCGGGCGTGTACCAGCCGAGGGCGTAAAGCACGATGATGAAAAGCGCGACCGTGAAGAAACGGATGTCGCGCGCCCAGAGCTGACCGCTCAGCAGCCCCATCGTGACAAGCAGCAATGGAACAGCGCCGACGTACAGAACCCCGACGTTCTGCGCCGTAAAGAGGCCAGTCCCGCGCCACGTCCAGCTCGGCGGCCCCCAGAAATCGGCGCCGGCAGAACCGAAGATATCGGGCGAAAGGAGCGTGAGCAGCAGCGCCGGATGCAGCGAGCCGCGACCGGCGCCGATGAAGTCGATCGACGGGCGGTTCGAGTCGGCGGCGAGCAATAGCGTCAGGAGAATGGGCAGTGCGATCAAGGCGAGGCCGACAATGCCGCCAAGACTGAGCGGCAGAAATGCGCGGCGCAGGGCACGCATGGGCTCGTCGGCGCTCGCGAGCTGCCACAGCGCATATCCCGCCGCCACGTAGAGCGCGAGCAAGGCGATCTGATCGCGACCGAGCACGATGAACGCCGCAAACACGCCGGCGAGGGCACCACTCAGAAAAGAGCCGCGCAAAATCGCCCGATCGAGGAAGAGGAGTAGCCACGGCAGATAGGCGAGGCTCAGCACCTGCCCGAAATGCTGCAGGCGCCACGCCATGGCTGCGCCGAAAGTGAAAGACAGCGCCGCGATGAGCGCGCCGGCCCAGTGCCAGCCGCGATCATGGAAATAGAGAATGAGCCCGCAGCCGCCGAAGGCCATGCCGGCGAGGACGGCCATGTCCACCGCCCAGAAGCTCGGATCGCCGTTCAAGAGCGCGAGGATCAGCAACGGGGGCACGAAGATCATGGACTGCGGGTCGGCGATCTGCGGGTGGCCGGCGAAGACGTAAGGGTTCCACCACGGCCAGTCGCCGCGCGCGAAGCTCTGCGCCATGAACTGCACGTAGGGATGGAACTGCGCCTTGGCGTCCCACGGGATTGTCGCCAGCCCCGCGATCCACCGCCACGTCATGCCCGCGAACAGGACGATGAAGATCGCGATGACCCGCGTGCGCGGCCAATCGCCGGCCGGCCGTGCCGCAGAGAGATCTGCCGCCTTGTCGTGGAGCTGCGGGCGGCGGGAGGGCATGCGGCGGCGCTTTCGCGAGGTCGTTGAGGCTGGGCTTGGCGAGCCGAGAAACCGCGTCGGCGGCCCGCGGTCAAGCATGTCTGAGGCCGCACGCGCGCAGCTTGCGCTCGGGCGTTGCCTGTCGGTAGGCTGCACGCGCGAATGGCCGGTCCACCGAGGGGTGAGGAAATGCTGCTGAAGGTTCAAGAGCGCGAGGTCTACGCCGGCACCGGCGGGCGGCCCTTCGCGCCGGATCGGCCGGCCCTGGTCTTCATTCATGGTGCCGGGCTCGACCATACCTGCTGGCAGCTTCAGAGCCGATGGTTCGCGTGGCACGGCTGGTCGGTGCTGGCCGTCGATCTGCCAGGGCATGGGCGGTCGTCTGGGCCGCCGTGCGCGTCGATCTCAGATCTCGTCACGTTCATCGAGGCGCTGATCGCAGCGGCCGGTCTCGCCAAGGCGGCGCTGGTCGGCCATTCCATGGGCGCGATCGTGGCGCTCGAGACGGCGGCGAAGGCGCCTGAAAAAGTCTCGCATCTGGCCCTGCTCGGCATTGCGTCCGCGATGCCCGTGCATCCGAACCTGCTGAAGAGCGCGCGCGAGAACCCGCTGGCGGCCTACGACATGATGACCGGCTGGTGCCACAGTCCGCCGGCCAAGCTCGGCGGCAATACGGCGCCTGGCTTGTGGCTCACGGGCGGCTCGCGCGCCTTGCTCGGGCAGGCGCAGCCGGGATCGTTGGCCGTCGATCTCGCCGCGTGCGACGCATGGAAGAGTGGCGCGGAGGCGGCTGCGAAGGTCGCGTGTCCGACGCTGTTCCTCTCCGGCGAAAGCGATGTCATGACGCCAGCGCGCAAGGCGGCGGAGCTCGCGAAGCTCGTCGTCGGTGCCAAGAGCGTCACGCTTCCGAACGCCGGCCACATGATGATGTCCGAGCAGCCCGACGCGACGCTCGACGCGCTCATCGCACACCTTGGCGCCGCTGCCTGAGCGACGCCCGATCGCGCCGTCCCTTCTCCATCTCCGTCCTCTCCAGCAGTCCCCGAAAGGTCACGTCCTCATGCCCAAGCCCACGAGCGCGGTCTCGCCCAACTTCTCGCACAAACGCATCGTGCGGAAGCCTTCCGCGCGCTCGCGCGGCGGCATCGTGGTGACGCAGAACCGCATGGCGTCGGAAGCGGGTGCGCGCGTGCTGAAGGCGGGTGGCCACGCCGTCGATGCAGCCATTGCGGCGGCCATGACCGTGGGGGTCGCCGAGCCCTGGATGAGCGGCATCGGCGGCGTCGGCGCCATGCTCGTCTACGAGGCGAAGACGGGCAAGATACGCGCGTTCGACGGTGGCGGGCGCAGCCCGAAGTCGCTCAGGCCGGAAGACTACGAGCTCGCCGGCGGGATCGAGGCCGGCAATCTCTTCGGCTGGCCCATGGTCAAGGGCAACATCAATACCGTCGGCCCCAAGGCGGTGATCGCGCCGACCCAGCCGGCACTGCTGGCGCTCGCGCACAAGCACTATGGCAAGAAGCGCTGGCGCGATCTTCTGAAGCCGGCAATCGCACTCGCCGAGGAAGGTTTGCCCGTCGATTGGCACACGGCGGTGGTCATCGCGCAGGCGATGAAGGACCTGCAAAAGGATCCTGGAGCCAGCGAGCGTTTCCTGCCGGGCGGCTTTCCGCCTTACGTCACGGCGGCCATGGACCCGCGTCCCATGGGGCGGCTGCCGTGCCCGAGCCTCGCCAAGACACTCAAGGCCATTGCGGCCGATGGTGCAGAGGTCCTCTACAAAGGCGCGCTCGCAAAGACCATCGCCGACGATGTGCGCGCCATGGGCGGCTATCTTTCGGCCGATGACCTGGCGTCGGTGGCGCCGCCCGAGCGCGAGCCGCTGAAGATTTCGTACTTCGATCGCACGATCCACGTCCTGCCCGAGCTGAACGGCGGTCCGACGCTGGCCGTCGCCTTCCGCGAGCTTCTGCGCCTGCGCAAGAAAGCCGAGGCGAAGCCGAACGCGAAGACTTTCCTCGCTTATGCCGCCGCCATGCAGGCCGCGTGGAAGCATCGCTTCAAGGTCATGGGTGATGCCGGCGAGAAGACGGCGCCGACCTCGACCACGCACATCTGCGCCATCGATCGCGACGGCAACATGGTGACGCTGACGCAGACGCTGCTGTCGCTGTTCGGCTCGCGCATCGTGCTGCCGCAGTCCGGCATCCTGATGAACAACGGCATCAACTGGTTCGATCCGATGCCCGGCGGGCCGAACTCGATCGCGCCCGATGCACGCGCGCTCGCCAACTATGTGCCCGCCATCATGACCGGTGGCGACGCGACGATCGCAATCGGCGGCTGCGGCGGACGGCGCATTCTGCCGGCGGTGTTCCAGCTTCTGGCCATGTCGACGGATTTCGGTTTCGACCTCGACACGGCCTTCCATGAGCCGCGCCTCGACATCTCGAATGTCGCGCCGATCATCATCGACCGGCGTATGCCGCAGAAGACGATCGACGCGCTGGCCGAGTCCTTCAAGGCGGTGATCGGCGAGCCCGTCGACTATCCGTCGAACTTCACCATTGCGGGCGCCGTGCGTCGTTCGCGCGGCCGCAATGAGGGCGCGACCGAGCCGCTTCATCCGTGGAGCGAGGCCGTCGCGGAGGACGAAGTGTAGCCGGCCGGCGGTCGAACACCTCAATCAAGACCTCAATGCGGTCCCCCACCCCCGGCGGGGGAGGTTAGGAGGGGGGATTGCAGAACGCTAGCGGTAGGGATTCCCCCCACCCCTAACCCCTCCCCGCC
>JAEWIJ010000153.1 GCA_023387235.1 Pseudomonadota bacterium | reverse complement strand
CGCATGGGCTCCGGCCGCTCATCGCGCACCGTAAGGGGGAGATGGATCTTCAGGCGGCGGGCGAGGCGGGGAAACTCGAGCCCCGGCAATACGTCAAACGGCAGGAAATCTGGCTTCGGCGTAATATGATTGCGTGGAAATGCATCATATAGCAATCTTGCAACTATTTTCGCATACTCAGAGTCACGGAACTTGAAAAGCCCTTGACCGCAGGGCCGCTTGAGATCAAACACGCGTTCAAACCCGAAGTCCGCACGCGCGCGTACCCGTCCCTCGGCCGGCTGACGCCGCGCGACACGTTTCCCGGCAGGTCGCACGACACGAAGAGAGGATAGCACATGGCACGCACGATGACCGGCGCCGAAATGGTGATCAAAGTCCTGGCCGACCAGGGCGTGGACTTCGTGTTCGGCTATCCCGGCGGCGCCGTCCTGCCGATCTACGACGAGATTTTCCAGCAGGAGAAGGTCAAGCACGTCCTCGTCCGCCAGGAAGGCGGCGCGGTCCATGCCGCGGAGGGCTATGCGCGCTCGACGGGCAAGGTCGGCGTTGTCCTCGTCACCTCGGGACCGGGCGCCACCAACGCCGTCACGGGGCTCACCGACGCCCTCATGGACTCGATCCCCGTCGTCTGCCTCACCGGACAGGTGCCGACCCATCTCATCGGCAATGATGCCTTCCAGGAGTGCGACACGATCGGCATCACGCGCCCCTGCACCAAGCACAACTGGCTGGTCAAGGACGTGAACGACCTCGCGCGCATCCTGCACGAGGCCTTCTACATCGCGAGGAGCGGCCGCCCCGGACCCGTCGTCGTCGATATCCCGAAGGATGTCCAGTTCGCGACCGGCACCTACGTCTCGCCCTCGAATACGCCGATCGCGCACAAGAGCTATCGTCCGAAGCTCAAGGGCGATCAGCCGGCCATCCAGCGCGCCGTCGAGCTCATGGCGAGCGCGAAGAAGCCCGTCTTCTACACCGGCGGCGGCGTCATCAATGCCGGCCCCAAGGCGAGCCAGCTCCTGCGCGAGATCGTTCGCCAGACTGGCTTCCCGATCACGTCGACGCTCATGGGGCTCGGCGCGTATCCGGCGTCCGACAAGCAGTGGCTCGGCATGCTCGGCATGCACGGCACGTACGAGGCCAACATGGCCATGCACGATGCCGATCTGCTGATCAACATCGGCGCCCGTTTCGACGATCGCATCACCGGCCGCACGGATGCCTTCTCGCCGGGCAGCCGCAAGATCCACATCGATATCGATCCCTCCTCGATCAACAAGAATATCAAGGTCGACGTGCCGATCGTCGGCGATTGCGCGTACGTGCTCGAGGACATGATCCGCGCGTGGCGCGGGCTCGCCTCCGCGCCGGAGAAGAGCGCGATCAAGGGCTGGTGGAAGCAGATCGATCAGTGGCGCGCCGTCAACAGCCTCAAGTACAAGAAGCTCGACGACGTGATCATGCCGCAGTACGCCCTCGAGCGGCTGCAGGCGGCAATCAAGGACCGCGATGTCTACATCTCGACCGAGGTCGGCCAGCACCAGATGTGGGCGGCACAGTTCCTGAAGTTCGACGAGCCCAATCGCTGGCTGACGAGCGGCGGTCTCGGCACCATGGGCTATGGCCTGCCGGCGGCGATCGGCGCGCAGATGGCGCATCCGAAGGCGCTCGTCGTCGACGTTGCGGGCGATGCCTCGATCCTCATGAACATCCAGGAGATGTCGACGGCCGTGCAGTATCGCCTGCCGGTCAAGGTCTTCATCCTCAATAACCAGTACATGGGCATGGTGCGCCAGTGGCAGCAGCTCCTGCACGGCAACCGCTATTCAGAGAGCTACACCGAGGCGCTGCCCGACTTCGTCAAGCTCGCGGAGGCCTACGGCGGAGTCGGCATGCGGTGTGATCATCCGGCCGATCTCGATGATGCCATCAAGGCCATGATCGCTGTGAAGGACAAGCCGGTGATCTTCGACTGTCGCGTGGCGGCGCTCGCCAACTGCTTCCCGATGATCCCCTCCGGCAAGGCGCACAACCAGATGCTGCTCGGCGAGGATGTCTCGGCGGAGGAGATCGACAAGGCCATCGGCAAGGAAGGCAAGGTATTGGTGTAGGCCCAGGCCCGCGCAGCACCAGCCATCGAATGATCATGCCTCGGCGAATAATATGACGCCTTCGCACACACTGCAGCACTACGCGCGGCACGATGCACTGACGCATCCGGCCGGCCACGCCTCGCTTTTCGAGGCGCTGCCGGCGGTTCCGTCGGCGCTGTGCGATGTGCTGTCGGGGCTGATCGTGCACACATCGTGGGCGGACAAGTACGGCATCCCGTCCGGCACACCGCTGCCGCGCGAGACGAAGCCGGTGGCCGAGCGGCTGGCGGAGATCCAGCAGCGCTTCGTTGGACCTCTCGCCGCTGTCCGTGCGCCGTTAGCGCGCCCGTTCGGCACGTGCCGCGATTTCGCGCTGCTCACATGTAGCGCGTTGCGTCACCGTGGCATCCCAGCGCGCGTGCGGTGCGGGTTCGCAACCTACTTCGCGAGCGCACGCTACGCCGATCACTGGATCTGCGAATACTGGAAAGGCGACGAGGCGCGCTGGGCGATGGCGGACGCCCAGCTCGACAGGCTCCAGCGCGATCAGCTTGCGATCTCCTTCGATCCTGCGGATCTGCCAGCCGACGCGTACCTCACGGCAACCGACGCCTGGACGCTCGTCAGGTCGGGAGCTGCCGACGCCGAGGATTTCGGCCATGGCGACGCGCGCGGCCTGTGGTTCCTCAGCGTTGATCTCCATCGCGATGTGCTTGCACTCTCCAATCGCCACGTGTCGGCGTGGGATGGCTGGCGCAGCGCGAATGCGGAGAGCAGGCGTCTCTCGGAAGATGACCTTGCCGCCTGCGATCGTCTGGCCGCTGCCGCCGCCGAAGCCGTGGCTTCAGGCAATGTCGCGATCATTGAGACACTGGCTGCCGAGCACCAGATGCCGCCTTGGCGGCGTTCAACCAACTGAGACGTGGTCCCGCTGAGAAAAAAGCCATGCACCTCTACGTCGCCAACAAGCTCTATTCGTCGTGGTCGCTCCGGCCATGGATTTTGATGACCGCTCTCGACATTCCCTTCGAGGAGACGGTCATCCCGATGTATTTCCCGGACTCCAAAGGGCGGATGCTCGACGTGTCGCCGACCGGCAAGATGCCGTGTCTGGTCGTGCCGCCTGCGGACATGTCCTCGGATGGAAGTGCCGTCTCCGGCACCTGCGGCGGCTCTTATCATAAGATCTGGGAGAGCCTTGCGATCATGGAGTTCCTGCACGAGCGCTTCCCCGACAAGGGTGTTTGGCCGCGCGTACCCGCCGCCCGAGCCCACGCGCGTGCGATCGCGAGCGAGATGCACGCCGGCTTCCAGGCCTTGCGCGGCGCGTGCCCCATGAACCTCACGAAGCGTTTCGCGCCGCGCGAGCTTTCCTCGGATGTCGCCGACAACGTGCGCCGCCTCGAAGGCATGTGGTCCGACTCCCGGCGCCGGTTCGGCGCAGGCGGCGACTTCCTGTTCGGCGATTTCGGTGCCGCTGATGCGATGTACGCGCCCGTCGTCACGCGCCTCGACACTTATCAGGTGCCGGTCTCGTCGGAGACGCGGCGTTACATGAATGCCGTCCTCGCGCATCCCGCCTTCGTGAAGTGGCGGACCGAGGCGCTGCAGGAGCCCTGGACCATCGATCACTACGAGGACGGCTGGACGGCCGTCGAGACTTTCCACACGGGTGCCGAGCACACCGATCATCCCCGCCACAAGGCTTGAGCGCATTGAGGGACTTCGCCATGTCAGAAAAAGGCACCGGCTCCGCCTACTTTCTCGAAGAGCGCAAGGACGCCACCGAGCGTCACACGTTCTCGATCCTGGTCGACAACGAGCCGGGCGTGCTCGCGCGTATTTCGTCGCTCTTCTCGGGCCGCGGCTACAATATCGAGAGCTTGACCGTCTCCGAGACCGACGAGGCGCGGCGTCTGTCGCGCTTCACCGTCGTCACGACCGGCACGCCGATGGTGCTGCAGCAGATTCGCAATCAGCTCGATCGCCTCGTGCCGGTGCACAGCGTCACCGACCTCACCACGGGCGGCCAGCCCATCGAGCGCGAGCTTGCGCTCGTCAAGGTCGCGGGCAAGGGTGAGAAGCGCATCGAAGCCCTGCGGCTCGCCGAAATCTTCCGCGCGAGCGTGGTGGACACCTCGACCGAGCACTTCGTGTTCGAGATCACCGGCAAGTCGAGCAAGATCGAGCAGTTCATTACGATCATGCGCGAGCTCGGTCTCGTCGAGGTCTCGCGTACAGGCATTGCCGCCATGGCGCGCGGCGCTCAGGGCCTGGAGCCGAACTGAGCCGCAGGCGCGCGCACGCTCGGACGAAAGACCCTGCTGCAGGGCTTTCGTCACGAGCGGGCATGTCGTGGCGCTATTGCTTCTTGGGATCGACGATGTCGGGCGCGCTGGCGCCCGTCGCAGCCAGGTCGTCGAAGAAGCGCCGTGCATCGAAGTTGACCGGCATCGACGCGCCGCGCATCTGAAGCTCCTTGAAGAAGGTCTCGGGATCCAGGCGGTTCTGGGCACTCGCGCCGGTCGCGCGCAACTCCTCGAAGAACCTTTCCGGATCGAGCGTGCCGGTGTTCACGCCGCGGGTGGAAAGCTCATTGAAGAACTTCTTGCCGTCGAAGCCCTGGGCGAAAGCAGGTTGGCCGAGCACAGCCAGGCCCACGGCACCGGCAGCGCAAACTCTCGATAGTTTGAAAAACATGTTGAACTCCATCCGAGCTGGATCGAGGCTGATCCTCACCCGATAACTTTGAGGTGATGGAGTTGGGAATCCCATCGGGCACAACCCGTAATCGCGCCCGTGTATTTCCATGAGCAATCCGGCCGCATGAGAGATCGCAGGATCGTGATCTGCGCGACATCGCGCGCGAGCAACACCAAATCGTGTTCCCTGACGCACCGCACAATGCGCCATATCGGTGCAGTCGCAGGTCCGATTGGGGGATTCCACTGATGGACCCACGTCCCCCTTCGAGGACCATAGGTAAACGTAAAGTGCTGTCTCAGACCATGTCGCGGCGCGCGTGCGCCGCCATCGTGGGGGTATCGAAAAATGCGTGTGCTCCAGTACGACCCTGACCGCTACAGCTATGACCGCGTGCAGATCAGCGAACTTCATCCTCGTTTGAATGTCCGGCCGACCGCGTCGCACATCGCGAGCGGCGCCACCGAAATGCTCGGCGCGGTGCACACGCCGCAGAAAGCCGACGTCGTTCTGAAATGCCTCGACCGCGACGATCCGTTGCGGCACACCTATCTCCGTCGGCGGTGGCGGGCTGCATAGTATCTCGATACGGCGATCGGGCGAACATCATGGTGCCGGATAGGGCCACGCCCGACGCCGCCAGCGAACCGGACGAGCAGCAGAGAGCGCAGCGGCACGCGCTCGATCGCGTATCGCGTCCGTCCCGAAGCGATGGGGCTTGCGAGCCGACGGCGGATCTGACCCGATCCCAGCTCATAGATCCGCGGCGTGGTGACGTGGAGGACGATGCGTCCAGCACCAAGCGGCGCTCTCTCTTCGCCATTGCCGGCAGCCTGCTCGCGGAGATCAGCCTTCCGAAGCTCGTTCTCGCCTGGGTGCTTCTGATTGCGCTGCCGGGCATCCTGCTCGGCCTTGCGCCGCTCGTCATCTCGGGCTGGCTGGCGTCGCTTTCCCGGAATATCGCAGCACCGCTGTACGAGGTGTGGCCACATGTGGTGCTCCTCGCCGTGCTGGCCATCGGCTATTTCGGTGGCCTGCCGTTCTATCACATGACCGAGCAGGCCTTCTGGTCCCTGAACTCCGTTGCCGTGCAGCCCGGCTATGCGCTTTGCCGCGAGAGCCTTCGTCATCTTGTCGAGCGCGTGCGGCGCCGGCAGGCCGATCCGGCGGCGCGCGCGCGGCTGCGC
>JAEWIJ010000074.1 GCA_023387235.1 Pseudomonadota bacterium | reverse complement strand
ACTGCCGGATGAACCGCATAGCGGCATCCTGAGTGAGAGAGGAAACGGCCATGCCACGGACCATTGACAGACGTGATGTGCTCAGGGGCGCGGGCGCGCTGGCGGCAAGCGTGGCGGTGACGCCGCTTCGCGCGCAGGCACCGCCGCCGACTGCCATTACGGACGCGCTGATCGAGGCGGCGCGCAAGGAAGGCAAGGTCGTCTATTACACCTCCATCGACCTGCCGATGGCGCAACGGATCGGCAAGGCCTTCGAGGCGAAGTATTCCGGCATTGCCGTGCGCGTCGAGCGCAGTGGCGCCGAGCGTGTGTTTCAGCGCATCGGACAAGAGTACGGAAGCAATATCCACGCCGTCGACGTCGTGAACTCGTCGGACGCCGCGCACATGATCGTGTGGAAGCGCGACGGCTTGCTCGCGCCATACATGCCCGAGGATGTCGCGAAACACTATCCCGAGGAGCATCGCGATCCCGACGGCATGTTCGCGAGCTTCCGCGCGACGCTGAGCGCGATGGCCTACAATACCGATCTGGTGAAGGCGGAGGAGGCGCCGAAGAGTTTCGCCGATTTGCTCGATCCGAAATGGGCTGGCAAGATCGTCAAGGCGCACCCGTCCTACAGCGGCACGATCATGACCGCGACGTTCCAGATCGCGCGCGATATCGGCTGGGACTATTTCGAGAAGCTCGCGAAGCAGCGCGTCATGCAGGTGCAGTCGGCGACGGATCCGCCGAAGAAGCTCGGCATCGGCGAGCGCGCCGTTATGGCGGACGGCAGCGAGTATGTCCTCTTCCAGCTCATGGAGAAGGGCCAGCCCGTCGCGCCGATCTATGCAACCGAGGGCACGCCGCTCGTGATCGGGCCCAATGCGATATTCAAGGCGGCGCCGAATCCGAACGCCGCACGCTTGTTCCAGTCGTTCTGCTTCAGCCTCGAATGCCAGCAACTCATCGTCGATTTCGGCGGCCTGCGGTCGTTTCATCCGCAGGTCAAGGAGAAGGCCGGCCACACGCCGCTCAAAGACATCAAGCTCATGAAGGAGGACGCCGCCGGCGTCGAGAAGCAGAGCGACGAAATCAAGAAACGCTACGCCCAGCTATTCAAGGTCTGAGGAGACGACGATGACGAGGAAGCCTGCACGTCGGGATATTCTGAAGGGCGCGGCTGCCGTTGCCGCCGCCGGCTTGAGCGGTTCGGTCTTTGCGGCACCGGCCAAGGCGCAGGCGCCGGCCGCGTCGGCGATCACGCCGGAGCTGATTGCTGCCGCCAAGAAGGAAGGTAAGGTCGTTTTCTACACGGCCATGGATCTGACGTTGGCACAGCGTCTCGGGCGCGAGTTCGAGCAGCGCTATCCGGGCATTTCCGCGCGCGTCGAGCGCTCGGGCGCCGAGCGCGTATTCACCCGGATTGCGCAGGAGAATGCGAGCAACATCTTCGCCGTCGATCTCGCCAATACGTCCGACCTCGCGCACGTGAGCCACTGGAAGCGCGACGGCCTGATCACGCCGTACCTGCCCGAGGAGGTGGCGCAGCACTATCCCAAGCAGTACTACGATCCGGACGGCCTGTTCCTCGTCACGCGCGTGCTCGTCTCACCCATCGGCTACAATACCAATCTCGTGAAGCCCGACGAGGCGCCGAAGAGCTTCGCGGATCTGCTGGATCCGAAGTGGGCCGGCAAGATGGTCAAGGCGCATCCGGCCTACAGCGGCACCATCATGAACTCGACCTTCCAGACGGCGCGCGACCTCGGCTGGGAGTACTTCGAGAAGCTCTCGAAGCAGCGGATCATGCAGGTGCAGTCGGCGACCGACACGCCGAAGAAGATCGCGCTCGGCGAGCGTGCCATCATGGTCGACGGCGCCGGCTATCTTGTCATCCAGTACAAGGAGAAGGGCGATCCGGTCGATATCGTCTATCCGGAGGAAGGGACGCCGCTCGCCACGAGCCCGAGTGTCCTCTTCAAGAGCGCGCCGAACCCGAATGCCGGCCGGCTCTTCCAGAACTGGATGCACTCGCGCGAGGCCCAGCAGGTCCTTGTCGACTTCGCGCGCCAGTATTCTCCGCACAGCCAGACCGTCGAGAAGCCCGGAGTTCGCAGGCTCGCCGACATCAAGCTGATGAAGGAGGATGCCGACGCGATCGAGAAAAACGCCGAGGATATCAAGAAGCGCTACTCGGCGCTGTTCAAGGTCTAGAAAGGATCGGCCGCGAGGGGGCATCGACAGTGCGCGATGTCCCTCGCGTGCGAACAACGAGCAGGTTCATCGCATCATGACTATTGCGCTGCCGGGGCGGAAAGCGGGCCGGCAAACCTTCAAGGTCGATCTCTCCGTCCCGCTGCTGCTCACGTTCGCCGCGCTGCTGTGCGTCCTCATCATCCTGCCCATCTCGTGGCTGGCGATCTACAGCGTCACGAGTGTCGATCCGGCGACCAAGGCGCGCTTTTTCACGCTCGCGCACTTCCGCACGCTGCTCAGCGATCCCGATCTCGTCCAGCCGCTGATCACGACGATGATCGTGGCTGTGAGCTCGAGTGTCGCTTGCTGCCTCGTCGCAGCGCCCATGGGTTGGCTCGTTGCGCGCACGGACCTGCCGATGACGCGAACCATTCGCGCGCTCGTCACGGCGTCGTTCGTGACGCCGCCCTTTCTCGGCGCGATCGCCTGGGAAATTCTCGCGGCGCCGAACAGCGGCCTGCTCAACAAGTTCTATCGCTTCGTGACCGGCGCGGAGATGGATGCCTATCTCTTCAACATCTATTCCATGCATGGCCTGATCTTCGTCATCGCCTGCTACACATTCCCCTACGTGTTCGTGCTCGTGGCCAATGCACTGGACCGTATACCGGGCGATCTCGAGGATGCTTCGTCCATCCTCGGTGGTGGAACCTGGACCACGGCCCGGCGCGTGACGATCCCGCTGGTGCTGCCGGCATTGCTGGCCGGCGCGCTCGTCGCGTTTCTGCAGGCGATGATCCTGTTCGGCTCGCCGGCCATTCTTGCGCTGCCGGCGGGCTTCCACACCATGACGACCAAGATCTGGAGCCTGTTTCAGTATCCGCCGAAGCCCGAGCTCGCCGCTGCTGCGGCGTTGCCGCTCCTGTTCCTGACCGTGATACTGCTGCGCGGCCAGCAGATGATTCTCGGTCGCAAGGGTTACTCGATCGTCGGCGGAAAGTCGGGCCAGCCGCGCCTGATCCGTCTCGGCTGGTTCGTGGTGCCGGCGATGACGTTCGTCGTGATCGTTCTTATGCTGCCGGTGTTCCTGCCCTACTTCGCGCTGCTGAACGCCGCCTTTTCGCCGGTTGCGACGACGCTGCTCACGCCCGCGACATTCACCATGAAGAACGTCCACTTCACGTTCTTCGAGCTCTCGACGACGCATCTCGCGCTCAAGAATACGTTCATCCTGGGCGCGGCGTCGGCGACGATCGGCACCGTGCTCGCGCTCGTGATCAGCTACGCGACTGCGCGCAAGGCGGTCACGGGCTATCGGTTTCTCGGCTTTCTTGCGACTGCGCCGCTCGCCATTCCCGGCATCGTGCTTGGCGTCGGTCTGTTCCTCGCCTACACGCGGCCACCGTTCGTGCTCTATGGCACGCTCTGGGTGCTGCTGCTGGCGTACATCACCATCGAGCTGCCCGCCGCCTATCAGCAACTCCAGTCGGCGTTCCGCGCGGTTCATCCCGAGCTTGAGGATGCGAGCCGCATTCTCGGCGCGACGCGCCTGCGTTCGCTCATCGACGTCACGGCCCCGCTGCTGCGCACGAGCGTGCTCGCAACCTGGTGCTTCATCTTCGTCTCGACGATCCGCGAGCTTTCCGCCGCGATCATGCTTTTCACGTCCGAGACCAAGGTCGTTTCCGTTCTGATTTTCGACCTGAAGGAGAGCGGCGATCTCGGCGCCATCGCAATCCTCGGCCTGTCGATGCTGGTACTCACCTTCATTGTCATCATCTTCGTTAACCGTATTCCAGGGTTCGGCGGCAGCGGCCTGCGCAACACGTAACGGCTCGCGACCTGCCATCGAGCGAGAGAAGGTAGGGAGAACCCTCATCCATCTGGATGCAGACCCTGATTTTCGTATGGGGAGAGAAACCGATGATGCCATACGCATCTAATTGAGCAACACTACCGGACGTCGACTAGTAGGAGGCGTCGCATGGCTTCGAGGGAACGGAACGGCATTGCTGGCGCACCTTTTGGCGATCGTCTTCTTCGTTTGATCCTCGAGGCCAGCCCGGACTTGATATACGTGTATGACCGCCTCGAAAGTCGTTACGTTTTCTTCAGCTCCAGCAGCACCATGATGCTGGGCTATACGCCCGAGCAGCTCATTGGATTGCGGAGCGAGGATATCCAGAGTCGCATTCATCCCGACGATCTTGCGTACGCGCAAGCGCATTACGCCAGGCAGGAATGGATGTCGGACGCCGACGTCTCGATGGCCACGTATCGCGTTCTCCACGCTTCGGGTCACTACAAGCTCATCCGGTGCCGCCAGAAAGTGATTTCTCGCGCGGCGGACAGCAAGACAGCCAAGTGCATTCTCGGTGTCGGCACCGACATAACCGAGGGCGCAAAAAGGAAGTCGGAGCTCAAGAAGCTACGGGCGCGCGTGCTGCGGATTCGCGATGCCGAGCGCCAGCGCATCGCCCTGCACATGCACGACACCGCCATGCAGCACTTGGTCGGAACCGCGCTTCACTTGAAGAGCATCGAGCCGCATCTGGAAGGTTCGAGCGACATTTCATCGCTTGTCGAGGCCCGGGCCTCGTTGTCTCGCGCCCTTCACGAGATGCTGCAGCCCTTGCAGGAGTGAAGCTCCCTGCCGGGCCCCGAGCGGTCTCGAAGAAAAATATATTAACTTCAAGAGATTCTGGCGGAGAGGGAGGGATTCGAACCCCCGGTACGGTTGCCCGTACTCCGCATTTCGAGTGCGGCGCGATCGACCACTCTGCCACCTCTCCGGAGCCGTGACCCGAGCCTCGTGGAGAACACGGTTCGAACGGCGCGCGGAACATATCTTGCGTCTATCGCAAGTGCAAGCATACCCGGAGCGGGGAAAAATCCAGCCTACTCGAGGCGAAGGGTCGCCTCGGACTGCCCGCGCGGGGAGACCAGCGTAACGCGGGCCGTTTTGCCCTTGAGCTCGGCGATGTCGGCCTCCGTCATGTCGACGATGAACCGTGCGGTTTCGCCCGCCGGCTGGCCGTCGCGCCGGGTCATGGGAATCCAGAGCCCGTCCGGAGCCTCGATGAAAATATCCGCGTTCTCGGCACCGCCGGGGAAGGTCGCTTCGAGCCGGATCACGGGCTTGTCGGTATCGAGGGAGACCGTCGTCTTGCCGAGTCGCGGATCCGAGGGGCGGCGCGCATCGAGCGGGCGGGGGACGCGGTCAAGCGCGCGCGCAAGGTCGCCGGAGACGAGATCTTTCCCGGATTGGGGCGGAATGGTCAGGGCGAGGCGCGCCTGCATGGGAATGCAGATGTCCTTACAGACCCCGAACTCGACCGACACATCGAGCGCGGTCTCGCGCTGTGGATCGGTGGGCCGCACGATGATCGGGAAAATGAGATGGCGTTTGTAGCCGATGGTATCACCACCGCGATCGGCATACCGCGTCGGCGCCGGATAGCGCACCTCGGCAGAAGCAAGATTCGATGCGTCCGACCAGTCGAACAAGGGCGGCACGCCGGACGAGCCGGGATTGCGCCAGTACGTTTTCCAGCCGTCGGCGAGCTCGATCTCGAGGCCGGCGGCGATCGTGCCGGGCGGCGCATCCGGAACACTTCCGCCCGCGATGAGGCGCGCCTGAGCGAACTTGTGCTTGGTCCACGGCGAAGCAAGTGGCGGGGACGTGGCATCGGCTGCCCGAAGCAGACCAGCAGACAACATACCCACAGCAAGGGTCAGTAGAAAACGGCGCACTTTGGCCTCCAGTCGGCCGGATCGTAGCGAGCGCGCTCCCGATGTGAAGTGACGATCTGCTCGCGGCGGATCAAGTTTCGGTGCATCCGAGATCGCAACGCACTTTCAACGCGATGACAATACCCGACGCCGATCTCGGTAGAAATCACGGCTTCACATTCTGCCGCGGCAAGCGTTAATCTGCGGTGATGGATCAGGCACGCAAACGCCGCGTCTCGAGCACCAGCTACCTCAGCGGGCAGCTTCTCGTCGCCATGCCGACCATGGGCGACCGGCGGTTTCGCCGCTCGGTGATCTACATGTGCTCGCACTCGGCCGAGGGCGCCATGGGGCTGATCGTCAATCAGCGCTCGCCGGATGTCTCGCTCGGCGATCTCGTCGAGCAGCTCGGACTTGGCGACGAAGGGACGGAAACCTTCCTCGAGCAGAGTGTGCTGAATGGGGGGCCGGTCTCGACCGAGCGCGGCTTCGTCCTCCACACGAACGACTATTTCGCGGAGGAATCGACCCTCGCGATCGGCGACGGCATCTGCCTGACGGCGACGATCGAGATCCTGAAGGCTATGGCCGCGGGGCAAGGGCCGCGCCGCTCGGTGCTGGCGCTCGGTTATTCGGGTTGGGCGCCGGGACAACTCGAAGCGGAGATCGGCGCCAACGGCTGGCTGCACTGCCCGGCCGATCGCGATCTGATTTTCGATACCGACCTAGAGCTCAAGTACGTGCGGGCGCTATCCAAGATCGGCGTCGAGCTTTCACACCTCCATAGCGAAGCGGGCCACGCTTAGTTTCAGGCTAGCTAGCGACCGCGCGGCTGATCAAGCATGGCGACGATCGCCTGCGTCGTCCGCTCGAGGCCACCCGAGAGCTGTTCGAGCGTCAGGCTTGCGATGGCGGCGACGGCATCGCGGCTTGTCGGGGTTCGTAGCCATGCCGAAATCTGGTTCGCGATGTCCTCACCGCTGCGGACTTCGATAGCGCCGCCGGCCGTGAGCAGCGGCTCATAGATGTCCGAAAAGCTCGACCTGTACGGCCCGACGAGCACGCACGCATCGAGCCGGACGGCCTCGATGGGGTTCTGTCCGCCGCGGTCGACGAGCGAGCCGCCGATGAAGGCAATGCGTCCCACGGAATAGAGCGTGCCGAGCTCGCCGATCGTATCGGCAATGTAGATGCCGGTGTCGACGCGCGGCAGCTCGCCGCGCGAGCGCAGGGCGACAGTATGCCCCGCCGCGGCCAGATCGGCGGCGATCTGCGGCCCGCGATGCGGATGGCGCGGCGCGATGATCGTGCAGAGATCCGGAAACTCCGAGCGCATGATGCGGTGGGCCGTTGCGACGATCGCTTCCTCGCCCGGGTGCGTGCTTGCCGCGACGAACCGCTGCCGCCCGGCGAGCGCGGCGCTGAGCGCGGTCGAGGCCGCCTCGTCGATCGGCAGGAGCGGGGCATCGAGCTTCAGATTGCCGACCGCTGCGGCATTGAGCGCGCCGAGGGAGGCAAGCGCCCGCGCGAGCTGATCGTTCTGGGCGAGCACGGCATCGAGCCGGCCGAAGAGCGCCTTGGCGACATTGGGCTTGCCCTGCCAGCGCGCGAGACTGCGGACGGACATGCGGGCATTGATGAGTGCGAGGCGGATGCCGCGCGCGTGCGCCTCGAGAATGAGATTGGGCCAGATTTCCTGCTCGGTGAGAACGGCAACCGTCGGCCGCCAGTGATCGAGAAAGCGGCGCATATAGGGGGCCGAGTCGAGTGGCAAGTACTGATGCAGCGCGCGCGCCGGCAGCCGCTTGGCTGCGAGCCCGGCCGATGTCACCGTGCCCGTGGTGAGGAGCACGGTCAGATTGGTGCGGGCAGTGAGCACGCGCTCGATCAAAGGGAGCACGGCATTTGTCTCGCCGACGCTCGCCGCATGCAGCCAGAGAAGATCGCCTTGGGGGCGGGGAATGCCGGCAATGCCGTAGCGCTCCGACCGGCGCGTGCGGTCTTCCTTCCCGCGCTCCGCCCGGCGGCGCAGGAGCACCCACATGGCCGGACGCGCGAGCGACATCACGGCACGGTACGTGCGCAGAGCGAGGGGCAGTGGCGGTCGACCGCCGAGCGCCGCCTGGCTGCTCATGCTCGTGTGCTCCTCGGGCCGAGCCTAAGCTCCGGACAAAAACAAGGCATTGCCATCGGTGCGGGTCGGCACCGGCGTTCGCGCCCCAATCCTGCTGGAACATCGTTCCGCAATCGTGACACTCCAGACGCGAGGCAGCTTGGCGGCATCAGGCCGCGCGATACACCGGGCGTTCGCGTCCTTTGGAGCTGCCCTGCGGACAGAGCACGATACCGATGCGATCGGTCCCTTTAGACGCAAACGGCCAACCCGTCCGGTGCCATATCGCCGCGCTTGGCGCCCCTTCCGTCAGCCCTGCGGCGCCATCGCCGGCAGGGCGACCTCAGCCGCATTTGCCTGTCATCGATACAGGCGATAAGCACGTTCGCCAAGGGGTGAGGGGAGTCGGGGTTGCGGAAAAAGCCGGCGTGATGACGCGGGTTTTGTCCCGCGGCTCCCGCCGGATATGACGAAAGGGTCATTGCGGTTGCTGATGGGGAAGCTCGCAAGAGAACGCAAGCGCCGGTTTCGGCGAAACTTCCGCGCGTGGCAGGCGAGCGCCGGCGCGGCCCTGCCCCCGTGGCTGGTGCGCCGCTTTGGCCATGTGGTGCATCACCTGGACCTTTGGCTCATCGATTATGGCTTCATTCGCGAGGTCTACGGCAACCTGCATCAGGTGACCGACGGCGTGTGGCGGTCGGCGCAGCCGGCGCCACGCCATCTGAGGGCGGCAGCGAAGCGCGGCATCCGGCGCGTGATCAATCTGCGCGGCGAGGAACTGTACGGCGGATACTGGCTCGAGAAGGAGACGTGCGACCGATTGGGCCTGGACCTCGTCGATTTGAGATTGCGGTCGCGGGCGGCTCCACCGCGCCAGGATATTGCGGCCATGCGTGCGCTCATTGAGGCCATCGACCGGCCGACGCTCATCCATTGCAAGTCCGGCTCCGATCGCACCGGACTTTTCTGCGCGCTCTACCTGATCCTGAGAGAGAATGTCCCGGTTGCCGAGGCGCGCCACCAGCTCTCGCTCCGCTATGGCCATATCCGGATGACGAAGACCGGCATCCTCGATCACCTGTTCGATCAGTATCTCGAATATGACGCGCGAACTCCCATGCCGTTCGTTGAGTGGCTGGATAAGATCTACGATCCCGAGGCGCTGGTCGCGAGCTTCCGCAAGCAAGGCTTTATCGGGCGGATGTCGCGCGGGCCGCACGGCGGCAGTTGAGCGGTCAGTAGCCGCTGCGCGCCAGAGATGCCGGCAGCTCCGTCTCGATGCGCGCCGGCATCTCGGTGTCGATGGTCGCCGTCTCGCCGAACTGCATGCGCAGGAGCTGGCTGTAGCTGCCCTCGGCAGCTACCAGTTCGGCGTGCGTTCCCCACTCGATGATCCGTCCCTGCTCCATCACGCAGATGAGATCGGCGTTGCGCACCGTCGAGAGCCTGTGTGCGACAACGAGCGTCGTGCGCCCTCGGGAGAAAGTCGCGAGCGCCTCCTGGACGAGACGCTCCGATTCCGAATCGAGTGCGCTCGTCGCCTCGTCGAGCAGCAGCAGCGGCGCGTCCATCAGGATGGCTCGTGCGAGCGCAAGCCGCTGGCGCTGGCCGCCCGAAAGCTTCAATCCGCGATCGCCAATCTCGGTCTCATAGCCGTTCGGCTGGTCCATGATGAAGTCGTGCGCTGCGGCCGCGCGCGCTGCAGCCATGATCTCGCCCTCGCTGGCGCCGAGGCGGCCGAGCGCGATGTTGGCCCGGATCGTGTCGTCGAAGAGGACGACGTCCTGGCTCACCATGGCGATCGCCGCCCGCAGGCTCGACACGGTCACGCCGCGAATGTTCTGGTCGTCGATCAGGATGCGGCCGTGATCGACGTCGAAGAGTCGCGGCACGAGATTGAGCAGCGTGGTCTTGCCGGAGCCCGACGCGCCGACGAAGGCGACCGTGCTGCCGCCGGGAATGACGAGATCGATGTCGCTCAGCGTCCGCCGCGCGCCGGCGTCCTCATAGCTGAAGCTCACCTCGTCGAAGTGGACGGTGCCCCGCGTGACGATGAGGGGGAGCGCCCCCGGTGCATCGATGATGTGCGGCGGCTCGTCGAGAAGATCGTAGATGCGCTCGGCAGCCGCGAGGCCCTCTTGTACCCGCGTCGAGATATTGCCGAGTGCGCGTACGGGCTGCGAGGCCATGAGCATGGCGGTCACGAAACCCATGAAGTCGCCGAAGCTCGCTCCGCTCGTGCCGATCCGCCAGGCGGCGAAGGCGATCACGCCGGCAACGGCGAAACCGCCGAGGGCTTCCAGCATCGGGTCGAGGCGGGCGCGATTGCGCACTGCCTTCATGCGCAGCGCGAGAATGCGTTCGAAGCTCGCCTGCATGCGCTGGGCGGCGTAGTTTTCGAGGCGATAGGTCTTGATCAGGCGGGCCCCGGAAAGCTTCTCGGTGAGCAGCGAGGTCATGTCGCCGACCTGCGCCTGGGTTTGCTTGGCGACGCGGCGCAGCCGCCGGCCGAGCGCCATGATCGGCAGAATGGCGAGCGGATAGATGCCGAGCACGACCACCGACATCACCCAGTCCAGATAGATCATCGCAATGGCGAGCGCGACGATCGAGAGGCCGTCGCGCACCGAGTTGATGAGACCGGACTGGGCGGCCTGCTGGATGAACTGGATATCGTTGGTGAGGCGCGACACGAGCCGCCCCGGCGTCTCTCGCGTGAGGCGGGCGTAGTCGGCGCCGATCAGATGCTTGAATGCGGCCTTCTGGATGTCCGTCGTCATGCGCAGCACGATCCGGTTGGCCGTCACTGCGTGCATGTAGAGCAGGACCGCGCGGACCATGGTTGCCGCAATGATCGCGACGAGGATCCAGGGAAGCGGCGCCAGATCGCCCTTGCTCACGGAATCGAACGAATACTTGATGACCATCGGATAGAGACCGGTGATCGCCGCGAGCAGGCCGGTCAGGACGAGCGCGTAGATCAGCGTCCGCCAGCGCGGCCAGATCCAGTCGTCGAGAAAGCGACCGAGCAGCCCTCGACGGGCCTGTCCCTGGCGGCGCTCCTGCTGCGATTGGCGATCGGGTATCGGGCTCACGCGCTCCGGCTCCTGTCCGGTGTCGGGGGGTGGAATTTCGCGCAACCTGTAATCGGTCCGAGTTTTGGGTCAACCCGGCGCGGGTGCGGCTATATGCAAGTCGGCCGAGCCAAACCCCCATTATTGCCGGCGCTTAGGTCCGCTCGCGGCCGCCGATGCGCCGGTCACGGACCTTTTTGGCCTCGCGTCGTGGTTCGCTTAGAAGTTCTTAATTGCCCATGTGCCATTTTTCGGGCCGCGGATTTGGGGTCGCGATTTTTGAGGGGGAAGAGCGATGACGAGCGCTCAGGCTGGCCAGTTGGCACTGTCGGCGGCGGAGATGCCTGCCGCGCATTCCGCGAAGGCTGCGCCGGCCGATGCAACCGGGGCGCTGCTGGCCGGTGCAAGCGTCGGTCTCGCCATGTTCGACAAGGATCTGCGGCTGCTCGCCTGCAATGACACGTATCGTGTCCTGCGCGGCCACAAGCCCGAGGAGCTGGTGCCGGGCGCACATCTCCAGGACCTGATCCGGCGCGTGCTCGAGCGCCTCGATCTCTCCGACGATCAGATCTCCGCGCGCCTCACGGCGGCCATGGATCGCGTCGTACCCGGCGCCGAGGACACAGTCCGCTATGTCGCGGCGGATGCGAAGCTCGTCGAGGTGCATCGCGCCTGTCTTCCGAGCGGCACCCTCATCGAGACCGTGCGCGCGCTCGAGCCGTCGGCAAGTGTGACGGATCTCAATGTGCAGTTCGCGCAGATCGCGGCCAATGCACGCCAGCGCATGACCCACGCGCTCGATGTCATGGCGGAAGGCTTTGCTCTCTTCGACGCCGACGCGAAGCTCGTTGTCTTCAATAGGAAGTACGTCGAGTGCCGCGTGCTCGTTTCCGAGCTCATCGTGCGAGGGGCATCCTACGAAACGCTCCTTGCCGAAGAGATCCGCCGCGGCGGCTTCGATCTCAAGGGCCGGACGGCCGAAGCCTATCTGGCGGCGAGCATGAAGCGTCACCGCAATCCGGGCATCCCGACGGAGGTGCGCCTCTTCGACGGTCGCTGGCACCTCATCAATGAAATGCGCACCTCGGGCGGCGAGATCGTCCAGACGCGCTCCGATATCACGCAGCTTAAGCAGCGCGAGGCCGACCTCGTGCGCGTCACGCGCGAGCTGCATTCGCGCAATACGATGCTCGACCTGCTCCTGGACAACATGTCGCAGGGCCTTTGCCTGTTCGATGCCGAGCAGCGCGTCGTCTTCGCCAATCGCCGCTATGCCGAGATTTATAGCCTTGACCAGGGGCTCATCAGGCCGGGAACGACGCTGCGGCAAATCCTGGAGGCGCGCGTCGCAAGCGGCATCTACGGCGACATGGACGGCGAAGCGTTCGTGCGCGACGGCCTCGGCTCGTTCAGCCAGAAGCTTTCGCAGACTTTGAACCTCGCCGACGGTCGCTCCATCGCCGTCCTGCGGCTGCCCATGCCGGACGGCAGCCTCCTCAGCACGCACGAGGACATCACCGAGCGCGAGCAATTGAACGCCCGGTTTGCCGCGCAGCACATGCAGCTCGATGCCGTGATGCAGAACATGGTGCAGGGCGTTGCCATGTACGGCGCCGACCAGCGCCTCGTAATCTGCAACCGGCGCTATCTGGAGATGTACCGTCTCTCGCCTGAGATCGTGAAGCCTGGCGTCGCGCTGAGCGACGTCATGATGCACAGCGCGAGCGTTGGCAACTACAGCGAGGATGAGGCACGCCGCGTTCTGAGCGAGCGTCACGAGACGCGCCATCAAACCTCGCGCCGCACCTTCAAGCAGCACCTGCGCGACGGGCGTGTGATCGCCGTCGTCAGCGAGCCGACGCCGGACGGCGGGACGATCGCCACGTGCATGGACGTTTCCGACAGCGAGCGTCATGCCGAGCAGATGCGCGAGTACACGAGCAAGCTCGAGCGCTCGAACCGCGAGCTTCAGGATTTCGCCTACGTCGCCTCGCACGATCTCCAGGAGCCGCTGCGCAAGATCGAGGCGTTCGGCGATCGTCTCGTCACGCGCTACGGCAAGGACCTGCCCGACGACGGCCGCATGTTCCTCGACCGGATGCAGAATGCCGCCGGCCGGATGCGGCGCCTCATCAACGACCTGCTCGACTATTCCCGCGTCACGACGAAGGCCAAGCCGTTCACCCGCGTCGCGCTCGGCGAGGTGCTGACGGGGGTCCTGTCGGACCTCCAGATCCGGATCGAGGAGTCGGGGGCCGTCATCAAGGCGGAGCCGATGCCCGCCATCGACGCGGACGCGACACAGATGCGCCAGCTTCTTCAGAACGTGTTGGCGAATGCGCTCAAATTCCGCAAGCCCGACATCAAGCCCGAGATCGTCATCTCCTGCTCGGCCGACGACCGTCCCCGCAACGGGCGGCCCCCTCACGCGCGGATCGAGATCAGGGACAACGGGATCGGCTTCGACAACAAGTACAAGGATCAGATCTTCACGATCTTCCAGCGCCTGCATGGGCGGCTCGAGTACGAGGGTACGGGCGTCGGCCTCGCCACGGTCCGCAAGATCGTCGAGCGCCATGGCGGCTCGATCGATGCCGATGGCCGGCCGGGGATCGGTGCGACCTTCATCATCGAGCTGCCAATGCATCGACAAGTCGAGGCGGAGGTCGGCTCGGCCGCGACCTGAGAACAAAGTTGCGTGCAATCGGAGATTGGCCGTGCTCTTCGGGACACAGCCATTGCGCGATGTGCAAATGACCTTTCACGAAGTCATGCGTAGAGCGTTCCAGTGTGCCAGAGATAGCACCGCGATGATCTAGGACTCGCGCCATGGAGCAAGCTAGGCATTGGTTCGGCAGGCTCTGCGCTGCCACGTTGGCCGTGGTGGTGCTCGCCGGCATATCGGCCGTCGCCCAGCCAGCAAGGGCGCAGACGCTTCTCGACGAGATCAGGCTGGGCGTTATGGCGCACAGCATCGAGCCCGGTCACTCCGAAGGCGGTGCGGACGTCAATCTCGAGGTGCTCTTCAAGCGCCCGCCCATCACGTTCGGCAACAGCGTGGCCGACTTCGTGTTCAGGCCGCGGGTCCATGTCGGGACCTCGATCAATACGATTGGGGATACGAGTCAAGTTTACGCCGGCTTTACCTGGGACGTGAAGATCACGGAGCGGCTGTCCTTCGAGGCGACCTTCGGCGGCGCATGGCATGACGGGCCGTTGAGCGGCAGCGCGCCCGATCTCTACGGCTGCCGGCTGAATTTCCGCGAGTCCGCGTCGCTCGGATATGCGCTCAACGAGGCCTGGACCGTCTATGCCACCATCGCGCACATGTCGAACGCGAACCTCTGCTCGCACAACAGCGGCATAACCAGCGCCGGCGTGCGTCTCGGCTACAAGTTCTGGTAGGAGCGCCGTCGAGGCCCTCTGGCGCGCTGGAGCCTCAGCCGCGCCGGACGACCGTTGCACTCGCCATGGCAGCAATGCCTTCGCGCCGGCCCGTGAAGCCGAGCGTCTCCGTTGTCGTTGCCTTGACGCCGACGCGACCGGCGTCGATGCGGAGAATGCGCGCGATCTCCGTGCGCATGGCATCGCGATGCGGTCCGATACGCGGGGCCTCGCAGAGAATGGTCACGTCGACATTGCCGATGTGGTAGCCGGCCGCCGCGACGCGCTTCGCTGCCTCGGCGAGGAATATCTCGGATCGTGCGCCTTTCCAGCGCATGTCGCTCGGCGGGAAATGCTGGCCGATATCGCCGTCCGCGATCGCGCCGAGCAGGGCGTCGGTGAGCGCGTGCAGGCCGACGTCGGCATCGGAATGCCCTTCGAGCGCATGTGTGTGCGGTATGGATACCCCGCAGAGCCACACGTGGTCTCCGGCCCCGAAACGGTGGACGTCGAAGCCGGTCCCGTTGCGAACGTCGGTGATGGCGGGCGCGGCGCGGCCGAACGACTGCTGGGCCAAGGCAAGGTCCTCCGCGCTCGTGATCTTGATGTTGCGGGCTTCGCCTTCGACGAGCGCGCAGGCGACGCCATGCCATTCGGCGATGCTCGAGTCGTCGGTGAACTCGTTGCGGCCCGAGGCCTCGGCGGCGCGATGGGCTGCAAGAATTTCGGGATAGCGGAAACCCTGGGGCGTCTCGGCACGCCAGAGGCCGGTGCGGTCGACGGTGCCGGCTACGTTGCCCGAGGTGTCGGCGCGCTTCAGCGTATCGGCGAGCGGCAGCGCCGGCAGGGCACCGGCCGAGGTCGCCAGGGCATCGATGACCCGGTCGATCAGGGCGTGCGTGACGAACGGCCGCGCCGCGTCGTGGATGAGTACGAGCTTTGGATTGAGCTGGAGAAGGGCCTCGAGGCCATGGTGGACCGAGATCTGCCGGCTGGCGCCTCCGGTCACCGGCGCCAGCAGCTTGCCTGAGACGCGCTGGGCGGCCGCCTGATAACGCAGCATGTCGTGCGGGTGGATGACGGTCAGAACATGGTCAATGCCGCGATGCCCGGCAAAAGCCTCCAGCGTCCGCGTCAGCATGGGGACGCCGCCGAGGTCGGCATATTGCTTGGGGCCGCTCGTGGTGCCCGCCCGGCTGCCCCGGCCTGCGGCAACGACAATGGCTATGGTTGACACGGTCCCATCCCCAAATTTGTGCGCGCGCCGAGCAACGCCGAACCGAGTCGATTAAATACCGTCGGTCATAGGCCCGGCGCCTGGCGGATGCAATGGCCGCAGGTTGCAGCGCAATTTCGCACTTGCGAAGGCCGCCGCCGTTCTCTAGTTTGATTGATTATTGGGCAAGGTGTAATCTTGCTCAAAAACAGGGCAAGCAATGAGCGGGCAGTTCGACGTCAAGCTGAGCACTGAGGCGGTGGGTCACGCACCCGCCGCCGAACGGCGTGCGCCCGCTCTGGCAATTGGCCAGATGGAAATCGCGAGCCGGGTGCTGCTCGCCCCGATGTCGGGTGTGTCCGATCTTCCCTTCCGGCAGTCCGCGCAACGCTGTGGCGCCGACTACGTCGTCTCCGAGATGGTCGCGAGCGAGGAACTGGTGCGCGAGCGGCCGGACGTTATGCGGCGCACGGCATTTGCTGACGCGCGCCCGTTCGTCATGCAGCTCGCCGGCCGCGAAGCCCGCTGGATGGCGGAAGGCGCACGCATTGCCGAAGGGCTCGGCGCCGACATCATCGATATCAACATGGGATGTCCGGCGAGAGAGGTGACGGGCAAGCTCTCGGGAAGCGCCTTGATGCGCGATCTCGATCACGCACTGGGCTTGATCGACGCGACGATCGCCGCGGTCAGCATTCCCGTAACGCTCAAGATGCGCATGGGCTGGGATCATGCGTGTCTCAATGCCCCCGAGCTGGCAAAGCGCGCTGAGGCTTCGGGCATCGCGCTGGTCACGGTGCACGGCCGCACGCGCTGTCAGTTCTTCAAGGACAAGGCGGACTGGAACTTCGTGCGCCGGGTGAAGGAAGCCGTCTCGATCCCCGTCATCGTCAATGGCGACATCTGCACCGCGCAGGATGCGCGCGCGGCCCTCGATGCATCCGGCGCCGACGGCGTCATGATCGGGCGGGGTGCATATGGCGCACCCTGGCTGCCGGCACGTGCCGCCGCGTATCTCCAAACGGGCATCGATCCAGGCGCGCCGTCGCTCGACAAGCAGAGCGAGATCGCGATCGCCCACATCGAGGCGATGCTCAGCCATTACGGCTCTTTCCTCGGCCTGCGCAATGCGCGAAAGCACGTCGGCTGGTATCTCGAAACGAGCGGGGCGCCCGCTGCGGTCGTGAAGGCGAACCGCCAGAGGCTTTGCACGGAGACCGATCCCGCACGACTGCTCGCGGGGCTGGCGCGCTTCTATGCGTCGGCTCCGCATCTCGAAGGGGCTGCGGCATGAGCACCGACCGCACACCCGATCGTCCCGCGCTCGTACCGCCGATCACGACGCGGCGCCACATAGAGCACGACGTGCTGGTCGGCGCACTGCCTCATCCGATCATCGTGCTCGCCGCCGACGAGCGCGTCATCTACGCCAACGTCGCGGCCGAAACCTTCTTCCAGTCGAGCCAGGCCGTTCTGAAACGCCAGCAGATCGGCGCGATCGTTAGCGACGATTGTCCATTGATCGCACTCGCGCGCCAGGTGAGCCGCACCGGCTCGACGGTCAACGAGTACGGCGTCCTCATCTCCACACCGAAAATTCAAGCGCCGCGCCTCGTCGATATCTATGGCGGGCCGCTGCCCGACGCGCCCGATCTCGTGCTCCTCATGCTCCAGCAGCGGTCCATGGCGCAGATGATCGAGCGCCAGCTCACGCATCGCGCCGCCGCGCGCTCGGTCTCGGGGCTCGCTGCCGTGCTCGCGCACGAGATCAAGAACCCGCTCTCCGGCATCAGGGGTGCCGCGCAGC
>JAEWIJ010000040.1 GCA_023387235.1 Pseudomonadota bacterium | reverse complement strand
GCTGCGCGGCGATCGCGTCGCGATGATCTTTCAGGACCCGATGATGACGCTCAATCCGGTCCTGCGCATCGACACGCAGATGATCGAGACCGTGCGCGTCCATCATCGCGTGAGCCGTGCCGAAGCCCTCGAGCGCGCCCGTGCGGCGCTCGCCGAGGTCGGCATTCCCTCGCCGGAGAGCCGCCTCAAGAACTACCCGCACGAGCTTTCGGGCGGCATGCGCCAGCGCGTCGCGATTGCCATCGCGTTCATCAACAAGCCGGACCTCATCATCGCCGACGAGCCGACGACGGCGCTCGACGTGACCATCCAGGCGCAGATCCTCGCCGAGGCGCAGGCGCTCTGCGCGCGTACGGGCACGGCCATGATCTGGATCACGCACGATCTCGCGGTCGTCTCCTCGCTCGCAGATCGCATCGCGGTCATGTATGCGGGCCGCATTGTCGAGACTGGGCGCACTGCCGATGTCGTGAGCCGGCCGCGCCATCCCTATACGAAGGGACTGATCGACTCCGTGCCGAGCCACAATGCGCGAGGAAGCCGCCTTGCACAGATCCCCGGCATGACGCCGTCACTGATCAACTTGCCCAAGGGCTGTGCCTTCCGCACGCGTTGTCCGCAGGCCATCGAAGCTTGCCTGGAGCCGCCGCCGATCCGCGAGATCGAGCCGGGCCGCGAAATACGCTGCTTCAATCCGGTCGGCGCTGTGCAGTCCGCTGCTGCCGAGGTCGCGCCATGAGCGCCGAGTCTCTCGTCAGCGCACGCGGCCTCTCGAAGCGCTTCGTGAAGAAGCCGGATTTCGCGGGGCGCATCGCCGGTCATCTCGGCGCGGACGTGCGCGAGGAGACGGTGCACGCCGTCGATCACGTCGATCTCGACATCAGGAAGGGCGAGGTCGTCGGGCTCGTCGGCGAGTCCGGCTGCGGCAAGTCCACGCTCGGCCGCATGATCGCGGGGCTGCTCACGCCGACCGAGGGCGAGGTGCAGTTCAAGGGCAAGCCGCGCGATGCGCTCTCGGGCAGCGAAGCGCACGCCGCGCGGCTCGCGATCCAGATGATCTTCCAGGATCCGTTCGCCTCGCTCAATCCGCGCGCGCGCGTCGAGGCTATTGTCGGCGAGGCGCCGCTCGTGCACGGCATCACGACGCGCACGGGCATGTCGGCGTACGTCGATGATATGTTGCGACGGGTCGGCCTCGATCCGGAGCTCAAGCGCCGCTATCCGCACCAGTTCTCGGGTGGACAGAGGAGCCGCATCGGTATTGCCCGCGCGCTCGCCGTCAATCCCGAGTTCCTCGTGTGCGACGAGGCCATCGCGGCGCTCGACGTCTCGATCCAGGCCCAGATCATCAACCTGTTCATGGATCTGCGGTCCGAGTTCGATCTGACCTACCTCTTCATCAGTCACGACCTCGGTGTCGTCGAGCACATCACGGACCGGGTCGTGATCATGTATCTCGGCCGCGTGGTGGAGTCGGCCTCGACGGAGGTGCTTTTCGACGGGCCGAACCATCCCTATGCCCAGGCACTTCTGGCCGAAGTGCCGCGCATCTCGACGGAAAAACGCACGTTCCATCCCATCAAGGGTGAGATCCCATCGCCGCTCAACCCGCCGAGCGGCTGCCATTTCCATCCGCGCTGCCCCCGCGCCTTCGGCCGCTGTCGCAATGAAGTGCCAGTGCTGAAGGAAATTGCGCCGGGGCGTTATTCCGCCTGTCATCTTAACGACGCTTGAGGTGCTATTGTCCCCCGGCGGCTGCGGGGGGCGCCCGCGGTGCGAGCCGGCGCGTGTCCGGCCGCTCGACGCGTTCATGTACCTGTTTCGTCGGGGGGTGGGATGGTTGAAAAGTCACCTATTGAGAAGCTCAACAGCGGCGAGATGCCCGGTCTCGTCGGCTGGTACGAGCCAAGGCTTCTTGCGCGCGTCGGGATGCGCACGATCATCTCGTCGGTCTTCGGGCAGTACGCCGATCAGCGCCTCATTCAGGCCGCGACGGACGTAGCGCCGGTCGAGACCATCATCAACCGCTACAACTATTCGGACATCCGCAGCGACGATCCCGAGCGGCGCGTATCGCTCGGCGAGAACGGCGCCTTCTGGATCGACTACATCGCGGACATCGGCGACGGCTTCGATCAGACCTACACGACGGCCTACCTGCTGGCGCAGCCTCAGCTCAGGATCGAGGGCGTCGAGGAGCCTCTGACCGCCGGTTCGATCCTCATCATGGGCGGCGACCAGTGCTATCCCCAGGCGACGCGCGAGGAGTACAAGCTGCGCCTGCAGACGCCGTACGACTGGGCCTATTGCGTGCCCGCCGCCGAGCGGAAGCTGTTCGCCATCCCGGGCAATCACGACTGGTATGATGGTCTTTCCGCGTTCGACAGCCTGTTCTGCTCGGCGCGCGATCGCATGTCCCAGCAGAACGGCAACAAGATCGGTGGCTGGCAGTGCAAGCAGCACCGCAGCTATTGGGCGATCGAGCTGCCGTACCGTTGGTGGATCTGGGGTTGCGACATCCAATTCTCGCAGTATCTCGACATCTCCCAGGTCAACTACTTCGAGGCGATCGCCGGCCTCATGGGACCGGGCGACAACCTGATCATCTGCATTGCCCAGCCGACGTGGATGATCGCCGAGGATCAGGGCTTCGACGAGGACAGCAACTTTTTCAAGATCACGTCGATCGCGCGCCGGCGCGGCATCAAGATCTGCGCGGTGATCGCCGGCGACTGGCACCACTACAACCGCTACTACGCGCCGGGTCTCGACGTGCATCTCTTCACGTCCGGCGGCGGCGGCTCGTTCCTGCATCCAACCCACACCCTGAAGAACGAAATCTCGATCAACTGGCCCAATCCGAGCCTGACGGTGCCCGAAGGTCTCGAGACCAAATTCCAGCCCGAAGCGGGTATGACGTCCGAGCGCCACGAGCTGCGCCTCAAGAACAATACGCCGAACGCGGCGACTGCCGAGGGAGCCACAAGCGAGCAGAAGCCGTCACGGCGCGAAGCGCGCCGCAAGCGCGCGCGGCAGCGAACGGCGAAGGTCTATCCGAGCAAGACGACGAGTTTCCTGCTCAGCCTCAAGGGCCTCTTCTTCCCGTTCACGAACTACTTTTTCGGCGTGGGAATCGGCTTCATCTACTGGATGATCACCTGGCAGTTCTATTCGGTGGCCGGCCAGCACAACATCTCGAACGGCCAGATCGACGTCGTGAAGCCCGAGACCTTCTGGGGCCTCATCGCCTACATGCCGCTCTATCTCGTTCAAGCCCTGCTCGTTTCCATCGGGCTCGTCGCGATGATGGGCGGCTTATGGATTCTCCTGTGCTGGTACGTCGACTCGGTCGAGCGGCCGCGATGGAAGCACTATCTCGTCAAGTTCCTCGTCGGCACAGCGCATTTTCTCGCGCATACCTTCGTGATGTTCGCGCTCGGCCTCGCGCTGGTGCTGTTCCACAACGAGATCACGCCGACCATCAAGACCGCAGTCGACAAGATCTGGCAGGATCGCGAGCAGCAGCCCGATATCGTGCGCGACGTGATCACCGAGACGCTCGAGCCGATCACGCGTCAGGCCATCGAGCAGCGCCAGATCATCGAGCGCGAGGACATTGCCCGTCGTTCGGGGCGGCCGATCGCCTATCCGCGCGATCGCGAGCTGCCGCCGCTGAGGCCGATCACGGAGGCCCTGGAGCCGGCGGAGGAGAGCGGGGGGCTGCCCTACAGGGAAATCCGCCAGATCGTCGGCTTCGTGATGTACCCGCTCGAAATGATCTTCATCGGCGGATTCCTCGGGGCGACACTCTGGGGGCTCTATTGGGTGCTCGCGGGCTGTCTCATGCGCATGCACACGGAGGATGCCTTCGCGGCCTTGCGCATCGGCGACTATCGCAACTTCCTGCGCATGAAGTTCGAGCCGGACAAGGTCACCATCTATCCGGTCGGCCTCGACCGCACGCCGCCGCGCAGCTTCTGGATGGCGCCGCCGCGTGACAAGGCGCCGCCGTCGCACAATCCGCAGCTCGTCGCGACGCGCGCCCTCGATATCAAGCTCATCGAGGAGCCGGTCGTCATCTACTCCGTTTCGGAGTATCAGCCTTAGTGCGAGTAAGGCGTGCGCTTACCGATGTAGCGAGACAGATCCCCTTTCCTCGCTCTTGCGGCGAGAGGGAAAGAAAGGAGCTTCGATGACGACGTGGCTCGAGCCGCAGGGCGGCACGGCAGAGCGCATGGGCGAGCGCTTCCGGCAACGCCTTGCCGGGAGCGGGATCGTGCGAGCGCCGGGCGCGCACGATGCCATGGCCGGTCTCATCGCGCGCGACGCCGGTTTCGATGTGCTGTACGTGTCGGGCGCCGCGGTGACGGCGAGCCGCGGGCTGCCGGACCTCGGTGTGCTCACCATGGAGGAGCTGACTGGCACCGTGCGATCGATCGCACGCGCGACGGGACTGCCGCTGATCGTCGATGGCGATACGGGCTATGGCGAAGCGCTCAATGCGATGAGGCTCGTGCGCGAGCTCGAGGATGCAGGCGCTGCCGCGGTCCACATCGAAGACCAGATCCTGCCGAAGAAGTGCGGTCACCTCAACGACAAGACGCTCGTGCCGACCGATCAGATGGCTGCCAAGATCGCGGCCGCGCGTAAGGCACGGCGCCATCTCACGATCATCGCGCGCACGGATGCAGCGGCGTCCGAGGGATTGCAGGGTGCCATCGCGCGTGCGCGCGCCTACGCGGCGGCCGGCGCCGATGTCGTATTTCCCGATGCGCTGACGAGCCTCGAGCAGATCCAGGCCTTCGCGGCGGCGGTGCCCGTGCCGACGATGATCAACATGACGGAGTTCGGCCGCACGCCGCTGATCGATGCGGCGAAGCTCGAAGCGGCCGGCGTGCGCATCGTGATCTGGCCGGTGTCCTCGCTGCGCATTGCCGCGCACGCCATGGAGAGTTTCTTCGCCGCGCTCGCGCAGGATGGCACGACGGCGCCGCAGCTCGACCGGATGCAGACGCGCAAGCGCCTCTACGAGCTGATCGGCTACCACGAGTACGAGGCGCTCGATGCCTCCATCGTGCGCAGCATCGTGCCGGAGCAGCCGGGCTGAGGTGCGCCTCAGCGGCTGCGCAACTTGCGAAGGTGGATGTAGAGCGCGCCGCTGCCGCCGTGGCGGACGTGGGCGGGCGCGATGCCGGCGACGCAGTCGCGCAGCTCTGGCGCTTCGAGCCAGAAGGGTACGCTGCGCTTGAGAACGCCGCGCTCGCTGCGGTCCGATGCGGCAAAGCCATTCTCACTATCGCGCGCGCCGCCTTTGCCGGTGATGACGAGGACCGTGCGCAAACCGTCGGCGCGGGCGCGCAGAAGGAATGTGCGCAGCCGGCGCTCGGCATCCGCCTGGCGCAGGCCATGCAGGTCGAGGCGGGCGTCGATCTCGACATGGCCGCGCGCAATGCGCCGGGCCTTGCGACGTTCGATGGGCACGAGGGGCGGCGGCACTTTGGGTAGTGTCGCGCGCGGCGGTGTGCTCGCTGGCGTGGCTTTGGGTGTGCGCGTCGGTTGCGGGGGCGCGGGAGGAAGTAAGCGAACGCGCGTCGGGTTTGGCTTCGGCTTGGCCTCGACTGGCGCGCCGACCTCGGGCACGCGTGGCTTGGCCTTCTTCAGCGGCACGACCGAGCGCGCGGTGTGATGCCAAAGGGCGAGGTCCTCGGGCGAGGAGCCGGATTTTGCTGTCCTGCGCTTGTCGGGGCCGGCATCTGCATCGCGGCCGTGCGGCGGCCGCTTGCTCATTGGCGCGCCTGGCGCGGCCCACCCGTGGCGGGTGGCTGGTCCTCGCTCTTCGGCAACAGCACGAAGAAGCGGCCAGGATGCTTGGTGATGCCGGCGAGCTTGCCCGCCTTGTCACCCGAGCCGAAGTAGATATCACCGCGCTCGGGCCCGCGGATGGCCGAGCCCACGTCGTGCGCGACCATCAGGCGATTGAAGCCGTCGTCCTTCTTGGTGCGCGAGGCGTGCGTGAGCGCGGGCGATGAGACGTAGACCGGCGTGCCGATCGCGTGCGTGCCGGCGTCGACGGCGAGACTGCGCCCGGCCACCAGCGGGATCGACAGCACGCCGAGTGGTCCCTGCGCCTCTTCGCCATGCAACTCGCGGAAGAACACGAACGATGCATTCTGGTGCATCACATGGCGGCCGCGATCCGTGTCCGCACGCAGCCAGCGGCCGAGGGCGCCCATGGTGATCTTGTCGGCGGCGAGCATTCCGGTGTCGATGAGGTAGCGGCCGATGGATGTGTAGGGATGTCCGTTCTTGCCGTCGTAGTGCACGCGGACCATCGTGCCGTCCGTGAGGCGGATACGGCCCGAGCCTTGGATGTGCATGAAGAACGTGTCGACCGGATCGGCGAGATAAAGGAGTTCGAGATTCTGGCCCGTGAGCGCCCCCGCCTCGATCTCGGCGCGTGTCGCGTAGGGCTCGGTGCCGGCCGCAGTTTTGCGTGCGTGCGTGAGCTGGTTCGCCTTGGCGCCGCGCTCGGCCTCGTGCACGAGATTCACGAGATCGGGCGGGCGCCGGTAGATCGGGGTCGAGAACCGATCGTCCTTCGTGCGGGAGCCGTCGAGCACCGGCTCGTAGTAGCCCGTCAGCAGGCCTTGGCTGGCGGCATGGACGACGCGATGCGGCGTGAACTCACTTTCGAAGAAGGCGCGGGTGGTGGCGCGGGTGATAGGCTCGCGGAGGGCGGCTGCCTTGTCGCAGGCCGCGAGCAGCGGCGCGGGGATGGCGATCGCGCCGGCGCGGTTGCCGGCCCGAGCGGCAGCCTTGATGCGCGGGCATGAGACGCGGAAGGCCTTGAATGCCGCTAGGTGATCGTCGGCGTCCCAACCGGGCAGATCGGAGAAGCTCACCGGCTCGAAACGTACCGGTGCGGCGGTTTCGGTGTTGACGACTGGTGCTCCGCGCGGCACTTCGGCGCTCCCGTTGGACCCGTTCGGACTGGCAGCGAGGATAGCGCCGATCACGGCACCGAGGATAAGATTGGCGCAACGCCGCCTCCAAGCGAGGT
>JAEWIJ010000278.1 GCA_023387235.1 Pseudomonadota bacterium | reverse complement strand
TTCGTACTCGGCTGTGGGACCGAGATAGGAAGGCCACTGGCGTGCGATGCCTGCGGGCGCCGATGCGTCGTCGGTCGATCGAGCCGGTAGCTTGGATGTCAAAATGTATTCCTCTATTCCACTCTCCACGCTTGCGGGGAGAGGGCCAGGGTGAGGGGCGGCGGCAATTGCCGACGTTTGCGTATGCCGCCGCCCCTCATCCCGACCTTCTCCCCGTAAGAACGGGGAGAAGGGGAAGGAGCGCGGCGCACTTTGCTAGTCACCATAGAGCTGGCGGGTGGCGACAGGATAGATGCCCTCCTGCCCGAGCATCCAGACGCCGAAGCCGTCATTGCCGAAAAGCGGCAGAAAAGCCGGATCGAGCACGTTCAGGCCGCCGGTGAAGGCGCCGAACGCCGGCAGCACGAGGCGCAGGCGGTTGCCGACGAAACAAGGCCGCCGGAGCGTGTGACCGTAGAGCGAAAGGCGGGCGGCAGGATGGAGGTGCCCCGCGATCTCGTGCGTCGCGTGGCCTTCGGTCGGCAGGTGGACGAGGCGCAGGCCGCCGATCACGAGCGCATCCGCGACCTCGCCGCCGAGCTGCGCGCCGATGGCGGGATCATGATTGCCGGTCACCCAGATCCAGCGGCGGTCCTCTTGCAGGATGCGCAGCGCGGCGAGATCACCGGCGGCAATGCGTTCGCCGGCGCCGCAATCGTGCAGGCTGTCGCCGAGCGCGACGACGACCTCGGGATTGTAGCGCTCGATGGCAATGGCGAGGCGTTCGAGGGTTTCGCGCGTGTCGTAGGGCGGCAGCAGCGTGCCGCGCACGGCATGAGCGGAGGCCTTTTCGAGGTGCAGGTCGGCGACGACGAGCGCGCGCTCGCCCGGCCAGTAGAGCGCGCCGGACATGTCGGCAAGAAAGGGCTTGCCGCAGATCGAGAGCATCTGCGCGGCGGCATCGCCGATCCGCGCCCGCTCGGGGCTCAATGCGAGGACGCTCATCGGGCCTCCAGACTTGCCGTCAGTTTCCAGGTTCCGCGGCTTCGGCGATCAGCTCTTCGGCCGCCTCTTTGAGCAGGGCTTCCGCCGAGGCGCCATGAACCGATTCGCGCCCGAGCTCGACGATCAGCGGCACGGCCAGCGGCGAGACGCGATCGAGCGCACTATGCCTGATTCTCCCCCTGATTCGCGTCAGGAAGCCGGCGAGGCGCCCGATATCCAGGAGGCCGGTCGCCGCATCGGCATAGGCGGCCTCGAGCAGGATGTGGTGCGGGTCGTGGCGGCGCAATACGTCATAAATGAGGTTCGTGGAGACGGAGAGCTGGCGGCTGTTCTTCTTGTGGCGCGGGGCGCGGCGCTCGACGAGGCCGGCAATGACGGCGCAGGAGCGGAACGTGCGCCGCATGAGGCTCGTCTCGGCGAGCCAGGCTTCGAGGTCATCGCCGAGCATGTCCTCGTCGAGAAGGTCGGCGAGATCGAGCTCGCCGGTTTCCAGCATGCGGCCGATATCGCGGGCGGCCCACACGGAGAGCGCATAGTCGTTGGCGACGAAGCCGAGCGGCAGCGCGCCCGCGCGGTGGAGGCGCCGCGTGAGCAGCATCCCGAGCGTCTGGTGCGCGATGCGGCCCTCGAAGGGGTAGATGGCGAGATAGTGCCGTCCACTGCGCGGGAAGGTCTCGACCAGGACCTCGTCGGCGGCGGGGATGGTCGAGACGCTCTGCTGGATTTCGAGCCAGTGCGCGACGGATGTCGGCAGGCTCTTCCAGTGCGCCGGATCGGCGAGCATCTGGCGCACGCGCTCGGCGAGATGCGTCGAGAGGGGGAACTTGCCGCCGGGATAACTCGGCACTTTGGGATCCTTGGCATTGGAGCGCGAGACGAGCAGCTCCTCGTCGGTCAGGCCCTCCATGCGCAGGATGTAGCCGGCGAAGGCAAAAGTATCCCCGGGGCTCAGCTCCGCGGCAAAATCCTCGTCGATCTCGCCGAGCATACGCCCCCCCATGAGGCTTTGCGCGGAGCCGGGACGCCGCCGCCGGGCGCCGACGAGGCGCACTTTCAGCAGCGGCTTCTCGACGATGGTGCCGACGTTCATGCGGTATTGCTGGGCGAAGCTCGGATGTGTGAGGCGCCAGCGGCCGTCAATGTCCGGCTTCAGGCGCGCGAAGCGCTCGTATTGGCGCAGCGCATAGCCGCCCGTCGCGACGAAATCGACGACGCGGTCGAAGTCTCTGCGTGAGAGATCCGCGTAGGGGAGCGCGGTGCGCACCTCGGCGTGGAGCGCATCGGCGTGAAACGGGCCGGCGCATGCCATGCCGAGCACATGCTGCGCGAGCACGTCCATGGCGCCCTTGCGGCGGATGACGGCATCCTGCTCACCGGCGATCGCGGCTTCGAGCGCGGCGCGGCATTCGAGCACCTCGAAGCGGTTTGCCGGAACGAGGATGGCGCTCGACGGCTCGTCGAGACGGTGATTGGCGCGGCCAATGCGCTGGATGAGTCGGGACGCGCCTTTCGGCGCGCCGAGATGGATGACGAGATCGACATCGCCCCAGTCGATGCCGAGGTCGAGCGTCGAGGTCGCGACGACGGCGCGGAGCGTGCCGCGCGCCATGGCGGCCTCGACCTTGCGGCGCTGGCCGACATCGAGCGAGCCATGATGGAGGGCAATGGGCAGGCTGTCGGTGTTCGCTTTCCAAAGCTCCTGGAACATGAGCTCGGCCTGCATGCGCGTGTTGACGAACAGCAGCGTCAGGCGATGGCGCGCGATGGCTGCGAGCACGTCGGGCACGGCGTAGCGCGCGGTGTGGCTCGCGATCGGCATGCCGCCTTCGGTTTCGAGAATGGCGATCTCGGGCTTGGCGCCGCCATCGACCGTGACGAGATCGGCGAGATCGATGGTGCTGTCGGGCGTCGCCTGCGGCGTGAGCCAGGCGCGCAGCTCGCTCGGATGGGCGACGGTCGCGGAGAGGCCGATCGACATGAGGTGCGGCGCGAGAGTCCGCAGACGCGCGATGTCGAGCGACAGGAGATCGCCGCGCTTCGATGGTGCGAGCGCGTGCAACTCGTCGAGGATGAGCGTGTCGAGATCACCGAAGATGTAGGCGGCATCGGGGCTCGCGAGGAGGAGCGCGAGCTGCTCGGGTGTGGTGAGCAGAATTTCGGGTGGGCTCAGACGCTGGCGCTGGCGCTTGCTCGCGGGCGTGTCGCCGGTTCGCGTCTCGACGCGAATGTCGAGGCTCATTTCGGCGATCGGCGTGAGCAGGTTGCGGGCGATGTCGACGGCGAGGGCCTTGAGCGGCGAGATGTAGAGTGTGCGCAGGCCCGAGGCGCGGGTCGGCTGATCGCGGTTCGCGTGCAGCGCGACGAGGCTCGGCAGGAAACCCGCGAGCGTCTTACCGGCGCCCGTGGGGGCAATGAGGAGCGTCGAGCGGCGCGCCTTCGCCTGCGAGAGGAGTGCGAGCTGGTGTGGGCGCGGTTGCCAGCCTTTGGACTTGAACCAGCCGGCGAACGGCTCGGGCAGGACGGCAGGAATGGCTGCCCTCTTCCGCGCTGCCGGCGCCGTCAGAGCCTTCGACTTCCGGGTGGATTTGGGACGCGCCGGCATGAGCGCGAGCTTAACACGCCGGTCAGCCGTCAGGTTGCGGCGATCGGCGCCCTTGCCGGCCTAGCCCTTCATCTTGGGGTCGAGCCAGTCGCGCAGGCTGTCGCCGAAGAGGTTGAAGGCGAATACGGCGAGCGTGATGGCGATGCCGGGAAAAAGGATCATCCACGGCGCGGCCTTGTAGAAATCGGCCGAGGCGCCGGAGAGCATGAGGCCCCACGCCGGCGTCGGCTCGGTGACGCCGAGGCCGAGGAAGGAGAGGCTCGCCTCGAGCAGGATGGCCTGGGCGATGAACGCCGTTACCATGACGAGGTACGGCGCGACGATGTTGGGCGTGATGTGGCGCAGGATGATGCGGACGTGGCTGTAGCCTGCAGCGCGCGCGGCATCGATGTAGGGCATCTGCACGATCGACAGCGTCGAGGAGCGGGCAATGCGCGCCATCTTCGGCACCATCGGAAAGGCGATGGCGATGATGAGGTTCATGTCGACGCCGAGCACGAGCCACTTGCCGAGAACCGCCACGACGACCATCGCGAGGATAATGATCGGGAAGGCGAGCATGATGTCGACAATGCGCTGGATGATGTTGTCGATGCGGCCGCCGAAGTAACCGGAGGTGGCGCCGATGAGCGCGCCCGCGGTGCATCCGAGGAGGGCGGAGAGAATGCCGACTGCCATGGCCGTGCGCGCGCCGTAGACGAGGCGCGAGAAGACATCGCGGCCGTACTGGTCGGTGCCCATGGGATGCTCGGCGCTCGGGGCGGCGAGCATGGCGGCGAAGTCGATTTCTTCCGGATGGAAGGGCGAGATCCAGTAGGCGCCGATGGCCAGCACGAAATAGAGGAGGATTATCAAAAATCCGACGAAGCCGAGCGGCTGCTTGCGGATGAAATGCAGGACGGGATTGGGACGGCGCGGGCGGGCCTGCGTGGCGGTGGTGGTGGGTGTGAGGGCGACGTCGGCCATGATGGGCCTCCCGGATCAGCTCAGGCGAATGCGCGGATCGAGCCAGGCATACAGCAGGTCGACCACGAGATTGACGAGGATGAAGATCACCGCGATCAGCAGCACGAGGCCCTGGATCAGCGTGAAGTCGCCGCGCGTCGTCGCGTCGACGAAGAGCTTGCCGATGCCGTTGATGTTGAAGACCTGCTCGGTGACGACGAGGCCGCCGATAAGGAAGGCGAACTCGAGACCGATGACGGTGACGACCGGCAGCATGGCGTTGCGCATGGCATGGCGACGCGTGATGATGCGGCGGAACACGCCTTTGGCGCGCGCTGTGCGGATATAGTCCTCGCGCATGACCTCGAGCAGGGCCGAGCGCATCATGCGCGTTGCGACGGCGGCATAGCGATAGCCGACGGAAAGCGCGGGCCAGAAGAGGGCCGCGAGATTGGCCATGGGGTTGTCGAAGATCGAGACATAGCCGATCTGCGGCAGCCATCCGAAGATCGTGATGAGGCCCAGCACGATGATCATGCCGAGCCAGAAGCTCGGTATGGCGAGTCCCGAGACCGCGACGACGCGCACGGTGTAGTCGATCCAGGTATCTCGATAGAGCGCCGATATGGTGCCGAGCGGTATGGCGATCAGTATTGCTATGAGCGTCGCCATGATCGCGATCTGCAGCGAGACGGGAAAGCGCAGCCAGATCTCGTCGACGACGCTGGCGCCCGTCCAGAGCGATTTGCCGAGATCGAAGTGCGCGAGGCCCCACATGTAGTCGACGAACTGATGCCCGATGGATTTGTCGAGGCCGAGGCGCTTGCGCTCGGCGATGATGGCGTCCTCGCTGACCGCGACGCCGTCGGCGCGCAGCTTCACGACGACGACATCGCCCGGCATGACGCGGATGAGGAAGAAGACGGCGACAGCCACCCCGAGAAGCGAGGGAATGACGAGCAGCAGGCGCCTGATCACGTAGCCGGTCATGGGAGTCCGATGTCGCAGTGGGAGCGAACTTTCCCCTTCTCCCCGTCCTTACGGGGAGAAGGTCGGGATGAGGGGCGGCCTCATTTGCCGACGTTTGTGTGTGCAGCTGCCCCTCACCCCAGTCCTCTCCCCGCAAGCGGGGAGAGGGGATAAGAAGCACTCAGGCCGCAATGGCCTTCCGCTTCAGCACGC
>JAEWIJ010000233.1 GCA_023387235.1 Pseudomonadota bacterium | reverse complement strand
GCATAGTCCTTGCGATAGCCCTCACGCGTCATGCTGGGGATGAGGATCTTGCCGAGTGCCGACGCATCGGCCACGGCCGATCCGCTGATACCTGAGAAAACCGTCCCCGAGACGATCACGACATGGCCAAGCCCGCCGCGCAGATGGCCGACGAGCTTCTGCGAGAAGTCGACGAGGCGCTGCGTAATGCCGCCGACATTCATGATCTCGCCGGCGAGGATGAACAATGGAATGGCGAGCAGCGGATAGACGTTGATGCCGACAAAGAGCCGTTGAGGAATGATATTGAGGAAGACCGACCGGCCATCGACGAGGATGCCCACCAGCGGGCCGAAAGCGAGCGCAAACACGACGGGCACGCCGATGACCATGGCCACCAGAAATGCCCACAGAAAGACAAAGCTCACAGGCCTTCCCCTCGCTTGCTGACTACATGCCCTGCGTCGAGATCACGTCTTCTTCGGAGATCGTCGGCTCGGGAATGCCGAGAATCGATCGCACCATGAGCTCGAAGGCGACGAGCGCCATGATCGCGCAGCCGATCGGCATGCTCACGAAGATCCAGAACATCGAAAGATCCCCGATCGTGAGCGCGACCTGGTTCCAGCCATTGATTGCGAACGCCCACGCGAACCTCGTAAGCATCACCATCAGGAAAACGACGGTTGCGTGAACGACTATCCGGATAATCCGGTAGACGGAGGGCGGGAGCGGCGGCAGAAGCTCGAGGGAGACGTGCGCCCCATGGCGAAAACCGAGCGGTGCGCCCATGAACGTCAGCCACACCATCAGGAACTTGGCGGCATCCTCCGCCCATGAGAGCGAGTAGTTGACGCCATACCGCATGATCACCGAAGCCGAGACGACGACGGCGATCACGGCGACGAGCCCGATCGCAATCCAGCGGCAGACGAAGAGAAGGCCGTTGTTCAAGCGCGCAAGCGCTGCAACGGGCGCCGGCATGCGAGCGCCTTGGTCGGTCATCACAGCATTTCCTCCCCGGCGCGCCGGGCTTGTTCATCTTTTGCCGTTCCGTTCATTGGAACGGTTCGGCTTATTTTTCGTAGTATGTTACGGAACGCCGTACCACGCAACAAAAACGCAATCATGTGATTGGAGCAAAGTAGAAATCGCGTGAGAGCTTGATGCCTGTCAAAGCTCTTTGGACGTGATGCCTTCAGTCGTAACGCATCACAGGATTTCATCGCCGCCAGGAGGCGCATCATCGTACTGGAGAACCGCCCGTCGACACCGGGTGAACCCGAGATCACAGCCTTCCTGTCCGATCCGGCGTCCTACGCGCAAGGCCCCGAGCGCGTGGACGTGATCGAGACGCACGCGGCGCGCGTCTTCCTCGCCGGCGCGCACGCCATCAAGATCAAGAAGCACATTCGCCTTCCCTATCTCGATTTCACCACGCTTGCACAGCGGAAGGCGGCTCTGACGCGCGAACTCGAACTCAACCAGCCGGCCGCGCCCGAGATCTACCTCGGCCTCGGGCATATCACGCGCGAGAGCAGCGGCAGCTTGGCCATCGACGGTCGCGGCGATGTGATCGAGGTCGCACTGCACATGCGCCGCTTCGATCAGGACGATCTCCTGAGCCGCGCCGCCACCACCGGACGCATCGACCAGAAGCTCGCCAAGGCCATGGCCGACGTCGTGTTCGCGGCGCATGAGGCGGCGCGGGTCGCGACGAGTGGCGACGGCGTCGAGCGCTTCACGCGCATCATCGGCGATATCGAGACGGCATTTGGCGCGTGCTCCGAGAGCAGCATCCGTGCGGACAGTGGCGCGTTCGCGACCCTCGCACGCGCACACCTCGACCGTGTGCGGCCGCTCCTCGTCGCTCGTGCGCATGCGGGCTTTCGACGGCGCTGCCACGGCGATCTGCATCTCGGCAATATGGTGCTCTGGCGCGGCCGACCCCTGCCGTTCGATGCCCTCGAATTCGACGAGGAGCTGGCGACGATCGACGTGCTCTACGATCTCGCCTTTCTGATCATGGACCTCGATCACCAGAACCTGCGCGCTCGCGCCAACGACGTGCTCAACCGCTATCTCTGGCGCGCCGATCGCAGAAATCTCGACGGCCTCGCGGCACTGCCGCTCTTTCTGGCGCTTCGGGCCGGCATCCGAGCGATGGTCGATCTGCACCGCATGGCCGGTGCGGCCCTGGCCTCGCCGAACCTGATCGACGATGCCCGCCGCTATCTGGATCAGGCCATGCAGTATCTCGCGCCGGCACGTCCAAGCCTTGTCGCCGTCGGCGGCCTCTCCGGAAGCGGGAAGTCCACGCTTGCCGCCCGTCTCGCAGCGACCATCGGCATTTCCCCTGGCGCCATCCACCTGCGCAGTGATCTCGAACGCAAGCGCCTCTTCGATGTCGGCGAGACCGAGCGACTTCCCGACGAGGCTTACATGCCCCCTGTCACCGAGAAGGTCTACGCGGCGCTCAACGAGCAGGCCGCGACTGCACTCGCCGCAGGCTACACGGTGATCGTCGATGCCGTGCATTCCGCGCCCCATGAGCGCGACGCGGTCGCCCGTATCGCCGAGGCCGCGCACGTTCCCTTCATTGGCCTCTGGCTCGATGCGCCGGAGCGCCTGCTCAAGACACGCGTCACGGCGCGCACAGGCGACGCCTCCGACGCCACGGCGGATGTCGTCGCCCGGCAGCTCGAGTATGATCTCGGCGAGATTTCCTGGCACAGGCTCGACGCGAGCGGTGACATGAAAGCGCTGACCGACAACTCGCGCGCTCTCATCGCGGCGTCGTTCGACGCCCCAGGGAGCAAGGAGCCCCGCGCATGACCATCCGCAATCTCGAAGCACTGCTTGCGCCTCGCTCGGTCGCCCTCATCGGCGCAAGCGCGCGGCCCGGCTCGGTCGGCAACACGATCGCCCGCAACCTCATCGCCGGCGGCTTCAGGGGGCCGGTCTACTTCGTCAATCCAAAGCACGCCACGATCGAAGGCCACGCATGCCACGCGACCATCGGCGCGCTGCCTGATGCACCCGACGTCGCCGTGATCGCCACGCCGCCGCCAACCGTCCCCGGCATCATCGCGGAGCTTGCCGAGTGCGGCACGCGCGCCGCGATCGTCATCACTGCCGGCTTGAGCGACGCGGAGAAGCAGGCAGCCCTCGACGCCGGCCGCGACAAGATCTTCCGCATACTCGGGCCGAACAATATCGGCCTGATCCTGCCGCACCTCGGGCTCAACGCGAGCTTCTCGCATATCGCGCCAGCGAGCGGGGATCTGGCGCTACTCTCGCAGTCCGGTGCGCTCGTGACCGCGATCGTCGACTGGGCTGCCGAGCGACGCATCGGCTTCTCGCATGTCGTCTCGCTCGGCGACATGGCCGACGTGGATTTCGGCGACATGCTGGACTATCTCGCCGGAGATACGCGCAGCAAGGCCATCCTCCTCTACATGGAAGCCGTCACGCACGCGCGGAAGTTCATGTCGGCAGCGCGGCGCGCTGCGCGCGTCAAACCCGTTGTCGTCGTCAAGTCGGGGCGGCATGCCGCCGCTGCCGCTGCCGCTGCATCCCACACCGGCCGGCTCGCCGGCGCTGACAATGCCTACGAGGCTGCCTTCCGTCGCGCCGGCGTGCTGCGCGTCATGGATCTCGACGAGCTATTCGAGGCCGCGGAGACGTTGACGCGCCTTCCTCGTCTCGCGAGCGAAGATCTCATGATCCTCACCAACGGCGGCGGTGCCGGCGTGCTGGCAGCCGATCGCCTCGCCGACTACGACGGTGATCTGGCGAAGCTCTCGAAGAGCGCGTGCGAGAAGCTCTCCGCGGTGCTGCCGGCCAACTGGTCGAAAGCAAATCCCGTGGACATCATCGGCGACGCGAGCCCCGATCGCTACGATGCTGCCTTCGAGATCCTGCTCGAGGATCCGGATCCCTCGGCACTGCTCGTCATCAACTGCCCGACGGCGCTCGCCTCGAGCACCGACATCGCCGCCCGCCTGATCGAGACGATGCAAACGCGCCGCGCGGCCGGCAAGCGCAACAAGCCCGTGCTGACGAACTGGCTCGGCAATCCTGCTGCCGAGGAAGCGCGCCGCCTCTTCTCGGATGCACGCATCGCGACCTACGAGACGCCGACCGCCGCCGCCCGCGGCTTCATGCAGCTCGTGCGCTACACACGCGCGCAGAACGAGCTCATGCGCACGCCGCCTGCCATGGACCGCAACGCGCGCATCGACCGCGAAAAGGCGCGCAGCATCATCGAGCGCGCCCTCCGCGAGGGCACCGCCATGCTCAACGAGGCGGACGGCAAGGATCTGATGGCGGCGTATGGCATCCCGATCGTGCCGACGGACGTCGCAAACGATGTCGATGAGGTGCGCACCATTGCCGAGCGCATTCTCGCCTCCGGAAGTGCGGTCGTGCTGAAAATTCTGTCGCCCGACGTCATCCATAAATCCGATGTCGGCGGCGTACGCCTCAATATCGCGAGCGCGGATGATGCCGTACGCGAGGCGGAGCGCATGCTCGCGCGCGTTCGCAAGGCCGTGCCGCACGCGCGCAGTCTGCGCTTCACGCTCTCGCCGATGATCCGCCGTCCCGGTGCGCACGAGCTCATTCTCGGCATGAGCGTGGACCCGACTTTCGGCCCGCTCATCATGTTCGGCGCCGGCGGCGTTTCCGTCGAGGCCGTCGCCGACACGGCGCTCGCGCTTCCGCCGCTCGACCTCGGCCTTGCCGACCAGCTCATGCGACAGACGCACATCGACAGGCTGTTGCATGGCTATCGCGACCGGCCGCCCGCTGATCGGGCCGGCATTGCAGCGGCACTCGTGCGCCTCGCGGAGCTGATCGGCGAGAACCCCGAAATTCGCGAGCTCGACATCAATCCGCTGCTCGCAGATGCGGACGGCGTGATCGCACTCGATGCGCGCGTCGCACTGAAGTCGCAGCAGCGCGAGCCGCGCGTTCCGATGGCCGTCGCGCCCTATCCCGCGGACTGGGAGAAGCACATCGCCATCAACGGGCTCGGCGAGGTTCTTCTTCGTCCGATCAAGCCCGAGGACGAGGCGCTCTACGCGGAATTCATGGCGCATGTCACCGAGAACGACGGCCGCCTCCGCTTTCTCGCGCCGATGAAGGCGCTGCCGTTCGGCTTTCTCGCGCGCCTGACGCAGATCGACTACGCACGCGAGATGGCCTTCGTCGCGCTCGGTCGGCAGAGCGGCGCGCTTCTCGGCGTCGCGCGCTATGCCGCCGATCCCGATCTCGCGCGGGCGGAGTATGCCGTGCTCGTGCGATCGGACCTCAAAGGGCGCGGGCTCGGATGGGCCCTGATGAGCCATCTGATCGCACATGCCCGCGCGCGCGGCATCGGTGTTCTGCATGGCGACGTGCTCGCCGAGAACACGACCATGCTGGCCATGTGCGCGAACCTCGGTTTCGAGATCAGGGTCGTGCCTGACGACGCGACCATGCGCGAGGTCGTCCTGCCGCTCGGCGTGGATCTGCCGGAGACGTAAGCGGCGCTTTGATTCATGGACGTTCTGCTCGACGCGAGCGCTCCATAGTCCCCTCTCCCCGCTCTTGGGGGGAGAGGGCTAGGGTGAGGGGCGGCGGCATACGCCAACGTCGGTAAGTGGCGCCGCCCCTCCTCCTAACCATCTCCCCGTGTAGAACGGGGAGAAGGGACTTGCTGGCGCTCGCCGCGGCTATGCCACACGCTTGCGAATGAGATAGCGCTGCATCCCGTCCATGACGAGCACGCCATCCTGATTGTGGATGGTCGATGCGAGGCTGAGCACACCGGTCGTGCGTTGCGGCTTCAGCTCGGCAACCGTCAACAGTGGGTAGCGCGTGTCACCGACATAAACGGGCGCGCGAAATCGCGACGACTGCTCGATGAAGGCGCGCAGGCTGTCTTGCACGAGGAATGGAAACACACCCGCGCCGGCCGCCGTCTGGATGAGCATCTGAAAGCCGTGCGCGAAAAGATCGCGATGGCCATGCGCCTTGCAGAATTCGCGGTCGTAATGAATCGGATGATTGTCGCCCGACGCGAGCTGGAACGCGGCGAAGAGCGCGTCCGTCATCGTCCGCGAGGGAATGTAGAAGGTCTCGCCGATCTCGAAATCCTCGAAATAGCGCTGCGGACCGAAATTCTTCGACGCAAGCCGATGATGCTCCTCCGGCGTCATGCCTCAGCGCTCCTCGCCGGCCTGACGCGCCAGCTTGGACATCATCAGCGCATCGATGGCAGCCGCCCCCATGCCCGCCTCGGCGAGCAGCGCGCGCGTGTGCTGGCCAATCGCCGGCGACGGCGCATCGAATGCCGGTTGGCCGGGCAGGCGCGGAAGAGGCACAGCCTGACCGCTCGATAGGGTGTGCGCGGGGGCCGAACCGACGGCCTGCACGTGCGGATGCGCCAACCAGTCGCCATACGAGTTGATGCCGCTCGCGAGCCCGCCCTCCTTCTCGATGGCCGCGACCCATTCGGCCGTCGAGCGCGTCATCAGCGCCTCGTCGACGATCGCGCGCAGGGCGGCGACATTCTCCTTGCGCGCGGCCACCGTAACGAAGCGCGGATCGGTGACGAGATCGGCGCGGCCGATCGCGCGGCAGATGGCCTCGTACTGTGCCGGCTTGACGAAGGTGATCAGAAGCCAGCCGTCGCTGGTGCGGTAGTTGCCGGCCGGCGGGTTGAGCAGGCCCGGCGGCTTGCCGACAAATCCGTACTCGAGAATGTTTGGCGCCTGCATGTGCGCCGAGGACTGAAGCAGCGAAATGTCGATGTGCTTCGCGCCGCTGCCCTTGGTCTTGCCCCAGAGCGCCATTGTCGCGGCCTGGAAGGCATAGAGCCCGGTGATCGCATCGATCAGCGTCGCATCGATCTTGACGGGCGCACCCTCGCGCGAGCGGATGACGCTCATCAGGCCCGACATGGCCTGCGCGACGGCATCCACCAGCGGACGCTCGCGGTTCGGTCCGTGCTGCCCCCAGCCCGAAACCGAGATGTAGATGATGTCCGGATTGCGCGCCTTGAGATGCTCGAAACCGAGCCCCAAGCGCTCGAAGACGCCCGGCCGCGCACTCTCGATGGCGACATCCGCGCGCTCCGCGATCTTCAGCGCAACGTCGCGCCCCTCGGGCTTGCGAAGATCGAGCGCGAGACTCTCCTTGCCGCGGTTGTAGACGATGGCCTGGGAGGACGAGCCGTCGATGCGCGTACCGAGATGGCGCATCCAGTCGCCCTCGGGCGGCTCGATCTTGATGACGCGCGCGCCATGCTCCGCGAAGTAGCCGCCGCAGGATGGGCCGGCAATGCCCTGGCTCATGTCGAGCACGGTGATGGACGAGAGGGGACCGGGGCTGGGCATGGATCGAACTCGCAATAGTTTCTTACAGCCCTGGCACTCTACGGCTGCGGCCCTGCTTTGCAAGCGCGCGTCAAAGCCGACGCACCGCAGCATCAGCAAAGCGTGACTTCCGTCCGGATCGCGATATAAGCCTCGCCGTCAGCACTCGCGGCGGCACTGCGACCTCGTTCACGCCGGAATTCATTCAGGTTGCCCATGCGCCGCGCTCATGCCGATCTCCTCCTCGTTCTGGCTGCCGTCGTCTGGGGCGTGGCCTTCGTCTTCCAGAAGACGGCTATGGACCACATCGGCCCGCTGCTGTTCGTCGCCGCGCGCGCGACGGTCGCGGCACTGGCACTGGCCCCACTCGCGATCCGTGAAGGTCGCAATTCGACCGACCAGTTTCCGGCGGGACTTCTCACCATCGCTGCGCTCGGCGGCGGGATATTCTTCCTGGGCGCCATCATGCAGCAGGTCGGCATCATCACGGCGAGCGTCACGAACACCGGCTTCCTGACCGCGCTCTATGTCGTGATCACGCCCTTTCTCGTCTGGCTGGTGATGCACCGCACGCCGGCCTGGGTCGTCTGGCCGGCGGTCGCGATGTCGTTTGTCGGCGTCTGGCTGCTCGGCGGCGGCACGATCGGCAGTTTCGCGCGCGGCGATCTCCTCGTCGCCATCTCGGCCTTCTTCTGGGCCGCGCACGTCGTGGTCGTCGCTCAGGCCACGCGGTACGCCCGCCCTGTGACGTTCAGCGCCATCCAGTTCGCGGTCGTCGCGCTCCTCGGCTGGAGCGGCGCCATCCTCTTCGAGCCGATCTCGTTCAGCGCGCTCGCCTCGGCATGGCGCGAGATTGCCTATGTCGGCCTGCTCTCCAGCGCACTGACGTTCACGCTGCTCGCTATTGCCCTCAAACACACCCCACCGACCGAGGCCGCCATCATTGTATCGAGCGAAACGCTGTTCGCCGCGCTCGCCGCCTACGTCGTTCTTGGAGAGCGCCTTTCGCTCGTCGGCTGGTGCGGCGCGGGGCTCATTCTCGCCGCCGTTCTGCTCGTCCAGACCGGGCCTTTGCTGCTGCAGAAATGGTGCCGCCCAGCGCCCTCCATAGACCGTTGATATTATTCTATTATTTTAGCTCTCTTTAGCGCCCGGAAGTGGGCGCTTTCGCGCCATTGCGGAGGGGCTCCGGCGTGCTATACCTCCCGGCAAATGCGGTGCGGCGCGCTTCCGATTCGGCTGATCGGAGGGTGTTTTGTGCGTCTTCTCATGCCTTCAGTGGGTCTTCAGCGGGTGAGCGAACGTGGCGGATAAAGAAAAGACCGACGGTGACGGCGGCGCCTCCGAACCGAGCGACATCCGCCCGGTAATGATCTCCGACGAGATGCGGCGCAGCTACCTCGACTACGCCATGAGCGTGATCGTCTCTCGTGCGCTGCCGGACGTGCGCGACGGTCTCAAGCCCGTGCACCGCCGCATCCTCTACGGCATGAACGAGCTCGGGCTCGACTGGAATAAGAAGTACGTCAAGTCGGCCAAGGTCGTCGGCGAGGTGATGGGCAACTTCCACCCGCACGGCGACAGCGCGATCTATGACGCGCTCGTGCGCCTGACGCAAGACTTCTCGATGAGCGTGCCGCTCGTCGACGGGCAAGGCAATTTCGGCTCCGTCGACGGCGATCCGCCGGCGGCCATGCGCTACACCGAATGCCGCCTGCAGAAAGTCACGCAGCACATTCTCGACGACCTCGACAAGGACACGGTCGACTACCAGGAGAACTACGACGGCACGCGGCAGGAGCCGTCGGTCATGCCGGCGAAGTTTCCGAACCTGCTCGTCAACGGCGCGGGCGGCATCGCCGTCGGCATGGCGACGAACATCCCGCCGCACAATCTCGGCGAGGTGATCGACGCCGCCATCGCGCACCTCGACAATCCCGACATCACCATCGACGAACTCGTGCAGATCATACCGGGGCCGGATTTCCCGACCGCGGGCCTCATTCTCGGGCAGGCCGGCGCGATGGCCGCCTATCACCGCGGGCGCGGCTCGATCATCATGCGCGCACGCGTCGAGGTCGAGGAGCTGCGCCGCGACCGCGAAGCCCTCGTCGTCACCGCCATCCCCTATCAGGTCAACAAGCGCGTCCTCATCGAGAAGATCGCCGAACTCGTGCGCGAGAAGCGCATCGAGGGCATCTCGAATATCTGGGACGAGTCGAGCCGCGAAGGCATGCGCATCGTCATCGAGCTGAAGCGCGATGCCGTCGCCGATGTCGTGCTCAACCAGCTCTGGCGCTACTCGGACCTGCAGACGACGTTCGGCGCCAACATGATCGCGCTCAACGGCGGCCGACCCGAGCAGCTCAATCTCAAGGACATGATCCAGGCCTTCAACGCCTTCCGCGAGGAAGTCGTGAGCCGCCGGACCAAGTTCCTCCTGAACAAAGCCCGCAACCGCGCTCATATCCTGGTCGGCCTCGCCATTGCCGTCGCCAACATCGACGACGTCGTCAATCTCATTCGCCGCGCCCCGAGCCCCGCCGCCGCCAAGGAGCAGCTCATGGAGCGCGACTGGCCGGCGAAGGACATCGCGCCGCTCGTCGAGTTGATCGCCGATCCGCGCCACCGCGTCTCGCACGAAGGTACGGTCAAGCTCTCCGACGAGCAGGCAACGGCCATCCTCGAGCTGCGCCTTGCCCGCCTGACCGCGCTCGGCCGCGACGAGATCGGCAACGACCTCGCCAAGATCGCCGAGGAGATCAAGGAATACCTCGCGATCCTCTCCTCGCGCGCACGTATCATCGACATCATCAAGGGCGAGCTCACCGCAATCCGCGACGAGTTCGCCGTGCCGCGTCGCACCGAGATCGTGCCCATGGAGGGCGATCTCGAGGACGAGGACCTCATCCAACGCGAGGACTGCGTCGTCACTGTTTCGCTCAAGGGTTACATCAAGCGCGTCCCGCTCTCGACCTACCGCGCGCAGCGCCGCGGCGGCAAAGGGCGCTCGGGCATGACGACGCGCGACGAGGACATCGTCACGCAGCTCTTCATTGCCTCGACGCACACGCCGCTGCTCTTCTTCTCCTCGCGCGGCATGTGCTACCGCATGAAGGTCTGGCGTCTCCCGGCCGCCACGCCGCAGGGCATCGGCAAGGCACTCATCAATCTTCTGCCGCTCGAACAGGGTGAAGTCATCACGACCATTCTGCCGCTGCCTGAGGACGCCACTACCTGGGCCGATCGCGAGCTCATGTTCGCGACGCGCTCCGGCAATGTGCGCCGCAACAGTCTCGCTGATTTCGAGAACATCAATCGCAACGGCAAGATCGCGATGAAGCTCGACGAGGGCGACCAGATCATCAACGTCGCGCTCTGCGCGCCAGGCGACGATGTACTGCTGACGACCGCCGTCGGCCAATGCATCCGTTTCCCGGCGGATGACGTCCGCCTCTTCAAGGGTCGCGACTCCACGGGCGTGCGCGGCATCCGCCTCGATGGCGAGGATCGCGTGATCTCGATGGCTGTCCTCACACACGTCGAGGCGACACCGGCCGAGCGCGCAGCCTATCTCAAGCAGGCGAGCGCGATGCGTCGCGCAACCGGCGAAGGCGCGGAGAACGGCGCCGAGATCGAGGTGGCGCCCGATGCCGACGCCGAAGAGGTCACGAGCGAGGAGCTGACGCCCGAGCGCTATGCCGAGCTCGGCGCGCGCGAACAATTCGTGCTTACGGTGTCGAGCCGCGGCTTCGGCAAGCGCACATCGTCCTACGAATACCGCGTGAGCGGGCGCGGCGGCAAAGGCATCCTCGCCATGGTGGTGAACGACCGCAACGGACCGCTCGTCGCGTCCTTCCCCGTCGAGGACAGCGACCAGATCATGCTCGTCACCGACGGCGGCCAGCTCATTCGTTGCCCCGTGGACGATGTGCGAACGGCCGGCCGCAATACGCAGGGCGTGCGCATCTTCCGCACGGACGAGGACGAGACCGTCGCCTCCGTCGAACGCATTCCGGACGACGGCAGCGAGAATGGCGAGAACGGGGATGGCGGCGAGGACAGTGCGCCCCCTGTCGAGTAGAGCCAGCAGCGGGAGCGCGCTCTCATGAAGAAAAACCAGATGAAGGCGCTGCTGAGCGCGGGCCGTCCCGCGCTCGGCTGCTCCATCATGATCCCCTCGCCGCAGATGGTCGAGATGGCCGCGCACGCCGGCTTCGACTGGGTGCTCATCGACATGGAGCACGGCACGATCGGGCTCGAAACCGCCGAGCTCATGTGTATGGCGGCGGAAGCGCGTGGCATAACGCCCATCGTGCGCCCGCGAAACAATGCAAGTGCCGAGATCACCTCTGTCATGGATCGCGGCGCTGCAGGCGTGCAGGTGCCCCACATCAATACGGGCGAAGATGCACGGCGTGCGCTCGCCGCCGTCAAATTCGGCCCCGGCGATAATCGCGGCCTCGCCGCAGGCACCCGCCCCGACAGTTACGGCCTCGCCAAGGCCATGCCTGACTTCGTGAATGAAGCAAATTCGCAAAGCCTCGTCTGCATCCAGCTCGAGCACGCCAAGGCCATCGAGAATGTCGATGCGCTGCTCACCGTCGACGACATCGACGTCTATTTCATCGGCCCGTCGGATCTTTCGCAGTCCATGGGTCATCCAGGGAATCCCAAGGCGCCGCCGGTGAAAGACGCCATCGAGAAGACGCTCGCGCGCATTGTCGCCGCCGGAAAGACACCGGGCATGCCTGCGACGACGGACAACCTCGATCAGGTGATCGCCAGCGGTTGCCGCTATATCTATACGCACCTACCGAAGCTCTTCGGCGCCGGCGCGAGCGCGTTTCTTTCCAAGGGGCGCGGGTAGAAGATCGCGCTTTCAGCGCGAGCGAGGGCCAGCCCTCGCGCTCCCGGCCGGGGGACACCCCCGGAACCCCCGCCTTTTATGGATTTGGAGATTGGGATACGGCGATGACTGCAGGGAAATTCGCGCCCAAGGATCCGAACTTCGATGCGCGCGTGCGCACTAGTTTTGCCCGCCAGAAAGTCATGGCGACTCTCGGCATCACCATCAAGTCGCTGAGCCCCGGCGCAATCGAGCTGGAAATGCCCTACGCGGGCGAACTGACGCAACAGCACGGCTTCATTCATGCAGGCATTCTCTCGACGGCTCTCGACAGCGCTTGTGGCTACGCGGCGTTCTCGCTGATGCCGGCGGATGTCGCGGTGCTCACCGTCGAGTTCAAGACGAACCTGCTGGCGCCTGCGGCTGGTGAGCGATTCTTCTTCCGCGCGCACGTCATCAAGCCCGGCCGCACGCTTACAATCTGCGATGCGCAAGCGTTTGCTTTCGACGGCAAAGCGGAAAAGCTCATCGCCACCATGACCGGCACGCTGATGGCCGTGAAGGAGCGCGGCGCGATCAGTCAATGATGTCGCTTTGCGAGCGAGGGACAGTCTCCCGGACCCAACCGCCTTTATAAACTCGGTGTTTGCGGCAAGCGCCGTCATGTCCCTTCTCCCCGTGCTTACGGGGAGAAGGTTAGGATGAGGGGCGGAAGCTTGCGCGACGTCGGCGTATGCCGCCGACCCTCTCCCTGCAAGCGGGGAGAGCAGCCGCGGCAAATAAAATCAAGGCACCAGAATCATCCGAACGGTGCCGCCATCGGCGAGCTTGTCGAAGCCTTCGTTGATCTCTTCGAGCGTGATGCGCTCGCTCATGAGGCGATCGACGGGCAGCAACCCCTGCTGATAGAGCGAGATGAAGCGCGGGATATCGCGCGAGGGGATGCACGAGCCGACGTAGCTGCCCTTCACCGTGCGCTCCTCCGCAACCAGATGCGTTCCCGGTAGCGGCATGGTGTGCGTCGGATGTGGCAGGCTCGCGGTAACGGTCGTGCCGCCGCGCTTGGTGATCTTGTAGGCGAGTTCCAGCGCCTTGATGGAGCTCGCCATCTCGAAGGCAAAATCGACACCGCCGCCGGTGATGTCCTTCACCTGCTCAACGACATTCGGATCACGCGCATTGACCGTGTGCGTGGCGCCGAGCTGCTTTGCGAGCTTCAGCTTGTCGTCGAGCATATCGATGGCGACGACCTGCCGGCAGCCGGAGAGCTTCGCCCCCAGCATGGACATGAGACCGACACCGCCGAGACCGACGATCGCGGCTGTCGTGCCGGGCGGCACCTTCGCCGTGTTGATGACCGCGCCCGCCCCCGTGATGACCGCGCAGCCGAAGAGCGCGGCTTCCTCGAACGGCAATGACTTGTCGATCTTCACGACGCTGCAGCGCGAGACCACGGCGTATTCCGAGAACGCCGACACGCCGACGTGGTGATAGACCGTCTCACCATTGCGCGAGAGACGCGTCACATCATTGAGCAGCTTGCCGGCACCGTTCGCTCTGAAGCCCGGCTCGCAAAGCGCCGGCCGACCTTCCTGGCAGGGCGCACAGCGCCCGCAGTTCGGCACGAACACGAGAATGACATGATCGCCGACCGCGAGGTCCTTCACGCCAGGGCCGAGCTCCATGACCTCGCCGGCCGCCTCGTGACCGAGCACCATGGGGAGCGGACGCGGGCGATCGCCGTTGATGGTCGAGAGATCGGAGTGGCAGAGGCCGGCGGCACGGATTTTTACAAGGATCTCATCTTCACCCGGCGGATCGAGGTCCAGCGTCTCGATGACCATGGGCTTGGACTGGGCATAGGGGCGCGGCTTTTCCATCTCGTGAATGACGGCGGCACGGGTCTTCATGGGCGGCTCCCTGGGCGTTCGGTGTGATTTGTCGGGATGATAGCCGCCTGTGGCTACCGGGCAACCGGTACTTGTCGCCTCCGGGCTGGCGCGGCATGATGCGAGCGCTGGCGGGGTCCATGGACCATTACACGGGGGTAGCAATCATGCGCACGATGAAGATCGCACTGGCAGTGGCGTTCGCGTTGGGAATGGGCGCGCCCGTGATGGCGCAGCAGAGCGCGCCAAAGGCGAAGGCGCCGGTGGTGAAGGCCGGCAAGGGCGAGAAGGTTTGCCGCCACACGTTCCCGAGCGGCGAGAAGCGCGCCTGGGTATGCAAGAAGGAGGAGCCCTGCTGCGCGTGGGACCTCATCAACTACGTCAAGTGCGGCTCGACCATCACCAAGTGCCTCTAGGCGCACGCGCGCGCACGCAGGCCCCACACGACGGGAGGTTACGTTGCTAAGGCTCGGATGTGGGGCCGGCTTTTCGTCGGACAGACTGGAGCCGGCGATCGATCTCGCCGAAAAGGGTGCGCTCGACTATCTCGTCTTCGAGACAATCGGCGAGCGCACGCTGGCGTTCGGTCATCGCGACCGCCAGCTCGATCCCAAGCGCGGCTATAATCCGCAGCTCGCGGCGCGCATGCGCGGCACGCTTGCGGCGTGCAAGCGCAATGGCACGCGCATCGTCACGAACATGGGCGTGGCGAATGTCGTCGCCGCCGCCGAGGTCATCGTCGATGTCGCGCGCGCACAGGGGCTCGGCGGTGTGACGGTCGCGGCCATCGAGGGCGATGACGTCTCCGATCTGATCGGACCGGACACCGTCCTCTTCGACAATCACGACAAGACGGTCGCCGAGGTCGGGCGGCCGGTCGTCGGCGCTAATGTCTACCTCGGCATCGACGCCATCATTCCTGGTCTCGAAACAGGTGCGGATGTCGTGATCACCGGACGCGTCGCCGATCCCTCGATGTTCCTCTCGCCGCTCGTCCATCACTACGGCTGGAAGCGCGACGACTGGCAGAAGCTCGGTCAGGGGACACTCGTCGGACATCTCATGGAATGCGGCATGCAGATCACGGGCGGCTATTTCGCCGATCCCGGCCGCAAGGACGTGCCGCGCCTCGCCGACTGCGGCTATCCGATTGCCGAGGTGGACGCGCAGGGCAATTGCGTCATCACCAAGCTCGCCGATGCGGGCGGCATGGTCACGCCGCGCACCGTCAAAGAGCAGCTCATGTACGAGGTGCACGATCCTGCGGCCTATCTCACGCCGGACGTGACCGCCGACTTCAGTGGCGTGACCGTGCAGGAGACGGCGCGCAATCGCGTGTCGGTCGCGAACGGCAATGGTCACAAACGCCCCGACAAGCTCAAGGTGACAGTTGGCTTCGACGGCGGCTTCTTCGGCGAAGCCGGCGTGAGCTACGCAGGCCCCAACGCGACAGCACGCGCGGCGCTCGCACGCGACATCCTGCGCGAGCGTCTCGCCCATCGCCCCGGCTTCGAGGCGCTGCGCATCGACCTCATCGGCATCAATTCGCTGCATGCCACGGCGCACGGCACTCGCGCCGAAAGCAACGACGTGCGCGTCCACGCCGCCATGCGCTCGGCCAGCCGCGATGATGTCGCGACGCTGCTGTGGGAAGTGGAATCCCTGCTCTGCTGCGGCCCGGCGGGCGGCGGCGGCTACCGCGGCCAGATCACGCCGAGCGTCATCACGCACTCGGCCCTTATCGATCGCGATGCGGTGCGCCCGAGCGTCAGGATCTTTCGCGCATGAGCCGGCGCATCAAGCTGCACGAGATCGCGCACGCGCGCGCCGGCGACAAGGGCAACACGTCGAACGTGTCCGTCTGGGTCTACGACCCGGGCGACTATCCGCTCCTCAAGGAGCAGCTCACGGCGGAGCGGATCAAGGCGGCCTATCCCGATCTGATCCAGGGGGCCATCAAGCGTTACGCGCTCGACCACCTGCACGGTCTGAACTTCGTTATGCAGGACGCGCTCGAAGGTGGAGTCAACACTTCGCTCGGCCTCGACAGTCACGGCAAATCCTGGAGTTTCCTCATTCTGGATCTCGATGTGGAGGTACCCGACAACAGGCGGGGCTAGGCAACGTCGACCTTCACACTCTGGAAACAGTCCAATCCCCACATTCCTGCTGACACGGGACGGGATGACGCGGCGAGCCCGCGATGGTGGACACACTTGTGTCGCAGTGCTGTTGAACATCGCCTCCCATATTTGGAGGGAGGCGACCGGCGCGGCGCCACGCACGGGAGAATTGAATGAGACGAGCAGGCAGTATCCTTGCCGCCCTCTGGTTTGTCGTGGCCGCCTCGACCGCAGCGGCGGCGGACAGCAGCGCGGCCGACTGCCTGAGCGACGACAACGAGCGGCGCATCCTCGGCTGCTCGATCATCATCGACAATCCGGCGACGCCGCCGCTCGAGCGCAGCAATGCACTCGCCATTCGCGGCCTGGCACTCGCCATCAAGGGCCAGCTCGATCGCGCGATCGAGGACTATGACGCCGCGCTCAACATCAATCCGAACTCGGCCTCGGCCCTCAACAATCGCGCCTGGGCCCATTTCCGCGCCGGGCGCGGCCCCGAGGGACTGCCCGATGTCGAGCGCTCGTTGATGCTCAATCCCGACAGCGAGCACTCCTGGGACACGCGCGCGCACATCCGCCAGCTTCAGGGGAATGTCGAGGGCGCGATCCGCGACTACGAGATGGCGATCCATCTCGGTGGCGAGCGCATGATCAAGCTCTACCAGTGCGGCCTTGCCGAGCGCGGCCTTTACCATGGACAGATGAACGGCATCTACAGCGCCGAAACCAAGACCGCGCTGCACACCTGCGCCGGCGACCGCACCTGCGATCCCCTGCCCGCCGACGAGCAGTGCCGCCTGCCGACTTCTTGAGTTTGCCCCTGCCTGCTGGAAAGAGGTTGCCCGACCACCGTCATGCCATGGCAGGGGCGGCAACAGCGAGACCTTTGCGGGTGTTCCCTGCCTGCTGAAAAGAGCCTACTTGTCCCCTCTCCCCGCGCTTGCGGGGAGAGGGCTAGGGTGAGGGGCGGCGGCATACGCCGACGTTTCAACAAGCACCCGCCCCTCATCCTAACCTTCTCCCCGTGAAGGACGGGGAGAAGGGACCTGTCGCGCTTGCTGCGGGTGACAGCACCACTTCATGAGCGCGCGACCGCGCGTCGGCCGGTAGGCCGCTCGATGGCATGAGCGCGCGACCGCGCGCCGGCCGGTAGGCCGTGCCGAATAAAAGCAGCCAAATAAAAGCAGCCCGCCTCTGCGCCCCAGGCCCCTCGCCCCCGCCGTGCTCAGGATGATAGGCTCGCCTATCCGCCCTGCCGCCATCGCGAACCGGAGCCGTGTGTCCGCATGTCCAAATCGCCGAAATCCTCCTCCGTCGAGAGCATCACGGCTGCCGTCGAGAAGACTCTCGACGCGGCCGAGGCCGTCAACAAGAAGCTCAAGGCCCTGACCCAGATCACGCGCGAGAGCGCTCTCGCGGAGGCCCGCCTCGCCGATGTGCGCACGGCCGAAGGCGCCGCGCATGGATTGCTGCACGGCCTACCGGTCGGCATCAAGGATATTGCCGATGTCGAGGGGATCGTCTCGGGATGCGGGTCGCTCACGACCAAGCAGGCGGCGCCGGCGGAGCGCGACGCCCACGTCGTGACAAAGTTGCGGACGGCAGGCGCGATCGTCGCGGCCAAGACGCACACTGTCGAGTACGCTTTCGGCGGCTACGGCACGAACGTCACGGTCGGCACGCCGTGGAACCCCTGGGATCTCAAGGTGCATCGCATTCCGGGCGGCTCGTCGAGCGGTACGGGCTCGATCGTCGGCGCGGGCGTGCTGCCGGGCGGGCTCGGCACGGACACGGGCGGCTCGGTGCGCATTCCGGCGGCGCTCTGCGGCTGCGTGGGTCTGAAAACGTCGATCGGCATGATCGGCCGCACCGGCATCGCGCCGCTTTCGCAGACATTGGATACCGCGGGCCCGCTCGCCCGCGACGTGACGACCACGGCGCGCATGTTCGCGGCCATGATCGGGCCTGATCCTGAAGACCCGTCGACCGAGGCTTTCCGTCCGACGGATCCGCTCCGCGACCTCGAAAGAGGCGTCGCCGGCTTGCGCATCGGACGCGTCGTCGATGAGGATCTGACGCTCACCACGGAAGAAGTGCGCGCCGATCTCGCGAAATCGGCCAAGATGCTCGAGAAGCTCGGCGCCCTCGTCGAGCCTTTCAAGATGCCGCAGTCCTTCGACAGCTTCACACGGGCGACCGGCATCATCATCGCCGCCGAGGGTTACGCGAACTGGCGCCGCCATATCGACGATGCCAAGTCGGGCATGGCCGACCCTATCCGCACGCGCTTTCTCGGCGGCAAGACCATCTCCGCCGCCGACTATCTCGACGTGCTGCGAGCGCGCGAGAAGGACATCGGCACGTTTCTTTCTGCCATGGACCGGCTCGATGCCATCATCCTGCCGACCATTCCCTTCCCGGCGATCCCCGTCGCCGAGGTCGACGAGACGAAATCGCCCATGGCGCACTTCACGCGGTGGGGCAACTATCTCGCGCTGGCCGGTCTTGCGATCCCGACCGCGCTCAGCAAGAGCAAGCTGCCGATGAGCCTGCAGATCGTCGTGCGCCGCTTCGACGATGCCATGGCACTGCGCATCGGCCGCGCCTTCGAAAAGGCGCGCGGCGGCTTCCCGGCGCCGAATATCTGACGTGAGGTGAAATGAGCGAGACGAACGACGAAGTCCTGATCCGCGTCGAAGGCACCGCCGGACGCATAACGTTGAATAGGCCGAAGGCGCTCAACGCGCTGACGCTCGGCATGGTGCGGGCTATCTGGCCGGCGTTGCTCGCGTGGAAGGACGATCCCGCTGTCGAGCTCGTCATCCTCGACGGTGCCGGCGAGCGGGGCCTCTGCGCCGGCGGCGACGTGCGGTGGCTCTATGACTCGCGGGCGCGGGGGCTCGACGACGCGCTCGCCTTCTGGCGCGAGGAATATGCGCTGAATGCGCTGATCCATCGATATCCGAAGCCGTTCGTGCCGGTCATGGACGGCATTGTCATGGGCGGCGGCATCGGGCTTTCGGCGCACGTGCAGCACGGCACGCGGATCGTCACCGAGCGTTCGCAGCTCGCCATGCCGGAGACTACCATCGGTCTCATTCCGGACGTGGGCGGCACGTGGCTGCTGGGACGCGCGCCGGACTCGTTCGGCGAATATCTCGGGCTCGTCGGCGAGCGCATGAAAGGTGCGGGCACGATCTTCTCGGGCTTCGCCGATGTTTTCGTACAGTCGGCGAAACTCGATGCGTTGCGCGCCGCCCTCTGCAAGGCGCGAGCAGCGGACGTGAAGAAAACGATCGCGCAATATTCCGAGCCGCCGCCGCACTCGAACCTCGCAGGTCACGCCGAAGAAATCGGGCGCGCGTTCTCGCAAGCGTCCGTCCCTGCCATCCTCGATGCGCTCGCGAAAGAGGACAGCGAGTGGGGCACGAAGACCCGCGAGGCGCTGCTCGTCCGCTCGCCGAAGTCGCTTGCGGCAACGCTCGCGGCGATCCGGCGCGCCCGCAAGCTTGGATCGCTGGAAGAAGCCCTCAACGTCGAGCTGAGGTTGTGCCTTCATCTCTTCGAGGATGGCGAGTTCGTCGAAGGTGTGCGCGCCCTGCTCGTCGACAAGGACAAGAAGCCGCGCTGGCAGCCACCTTCTCTCGCGGAGCTGAACGACAGCATGATCGAGGCGCTGTTCGCGCCGCTGCCCGCCGGCCAGGAACTGGGCTTGCGGCCCCCTGCCTGATCCGGCAAGGTTCGGGCCAACCGAGGACAAACGTAAGAGAATTCGCGGAGGAAACATGTCGGAGCGTCAACGCCGCGGCCCGCTCTCGGGAATGCGCGTCATCGATCTCTCGCACGTCATGGCGGGACCGACATCGGCACGCATGCTCGCCGACATGGGCGCCGACGTCGTCAAGGTCGAGAAGGCCGATGGCGGCGACGACACGCGGCGCATGCTGCCGCCCGACATCAAGGGCGAGCCCGCGGCCTACATGATGATGAACCGCAACAAGCGCGGCATCGTCCTCGACCTCAAGAAGCCCGCCGCGCGCGCGGCACTGAAGCGCCTGCTCAAGGATGCCGACGTCCTCATCGAGAACTACCGCCACGATACGCTCGACAAGCTCGGGCTCGGCTATGAGGTCCTGCACAAGGAATTTCCGGGCCTCATCTACTGCGCCGTTTCGGGCTTCGGCCGCAGCGGCCCCTACGCGACGCAAGGCGGCTACGATCTCATCGCGCAAGGCATGTCGGGCCTCATGGCGATCACCGGCGAAGGCCCGGGACGGCCGCCGGTGAAAGTCGGCTCGCCCGCGTGCGACATCACCGCCGGCATCATCGCGGCCATGGCCATCTGCGCGGCTTACGCCCACAAGCTCAAGACGGGCGAAGGACAGTTCGTCGATACGTCGCTCTTCGAGGCCGGCATCACGCTCACCTACTGGCAGTCGGCGATCGCGCTCGCGACGGGCATCTCGCCGGGTCCTATGGGCTCGCGCCATCCGCTCAACGGGCCCTATCAGGCCTTCGAGACGCGCGACGGATACATCAACGTCGGCGCCTCGAACCAGAAGATGTATCCCATGCTGTGCGACATGCTCGGTTGTCCCGAGCTCGGCAAGGATCCGCGCTTCCTGACGGGTCGTGATCGCATGGGCAATCTCGACACGCTCATCGATCTGCTCAACGAGCGGTTCCGGCAGCACAGCACGGCGCATTGGCTCGCGAAGCTCGAGGCGGTCGGCATCCCATGCGGGCCTGTGCTCTCCATCACCGAAATGCTCGCGCACCCGCAGACACGCGCACGCGACATGGTCGTCGCCATCGATCATCCTATTGCAGGCCACGTCGAGACGATCGGCGTGCCGGCGAAATTCTCGGAAACGCCGACGGAGATCGCGATCCCGGCGCCGCTCTACGGCCAGCACACGCGCGAGGTGCTGAGCGAAGCCGGCTTCTCAAAGTCCGAGATCGATGGGCTGATCGCGGAAGGCGCGGCAAAGGAGACGATGCCGCCGAAGGCCGCCGCGGAGTAGCTGCCTGCGTTGCTCACCATTGTGGAGGCTCCCATGAGCACGAACCGCCAAGTCGTTCTCGCCAAGCGCCCCGCGCCGGGTCTCGTTACGCCGGACGTCTTCGCCGTGAAGGATGCGCCGCTCGCCGAGCCGGGCGAGGGCGAAGTGCGCGTCAAGATCGCCTATGTCTCGCTCGACCCCGCCATGCGCGGCTGGATCAACGAAGGGCGCTCGTACGTGCCGCCCGTCGCCATCGGCGGCGTCATGCGCTCGTTCTCGGTCGGCATCGTTGATGACTCGCGCAATCCAGCCTTCAAGGTCGGCGATGCCGTGCAGGGTATGCTCGGCGTGCAGCAGTACGCCATCTCGGACGGCAAGGGCCTCGCGAAAGTCGATCCTTCGGCGGCACCACTGGAACGCTGGGTCGGTGGGCTCGGCATGCCGGGCTGGACGGCCTACTTCGGTCTTCTCGAAGTCGGCCAGCCCAAGGCCGGCGAGACAGTGGTCGTCTCAGCCGCGTCGGGCGCAGTCGGCTCGATCGTCGGCCAGATCGCCAAGATCAAGGGCTGTCGCGCGGTCGGTCTTGCGGGCGGCCCGGAGAAGTGCCGCTACGTCGTGGACGAACTCGGTTTCGATGCCTGCATCGACTACAAGAGCGGCAATCTGGCCGAACAGCTCAAGGCGGCCTGCCCCAAGGGCATCGACGTGAACTTCGAGAATGTCGGCGGCGACATCCTCGACACCATTCTCATGCAGATGAACGTGCACGGTCGTATAGCGCTGTGCGGGCTCATTTCGGGCTACAACGCGACCAAGCTCCCCGAGGGGCCGAAGAACCTGCGCGCCGTGCTGACCCAGCGCCTGACCATGCGCGGCCTGATCGTGCTCGACTGGATCGACCGCGTGCCGGAAGCGATCGCACAGCTCGGCGCCTGGCACCGCGAGGGCAAGCTCAAGATCCGCGAGGACGTCCGGACCGGCGGCTTCGAGGCCTTTACGGAAACCCTCAATTTGCTCTACACCGGCGGCAACAACGGCAAGCTCGTCCTCAAGGTCTGATCCGTGCTCAAGCCTGGAATTACGCTCTACTTCGTTCGCCACGGCGAAACGGACTGGAATGCGGTGCGCCGCTACCAGGGCCAGACCGACACGCCGCTGAACGACACGGGGCGCGCACAGGCCGCCCGCAACGGGCAGGCGCTTCGCCGCATCCTCGACGGCACCGCCGCCAACTTCGACTTCGTCGCGAGCCCGCTGCTGCGCACGGCCGACACCATGCGCATCATCCGCCGGGAAATGGGCCTCGATCCCGATGCCTTCGCCCGCGAGGACCTGCTCAAGGAAATCCACTTCGGGCACTGGGAAGGCCAGATCTGGGATGATCTTCCCAATACCGATCCCGACGAGTTCGCCGCCCGCAAGGCCGATCCATACCGCTGGCGCCCGCGCAATGGCGAGAGCTACGAGGATCTGTCGAAGCGCGTCGGCAACTGGATTGCGAGCCTGGAACGCGACACGGTGGCGGTCTCGCACGGCGGCGTGAGCCGGGTCGTGCGCGGGCACATTCTCGGCGTCGACTGGGGCGAGATCCACGCCCTGGACGTGCCGCAGGACAAGGTCCTGCGCCTCCGGCGCGGCGAGCAGGCCTGGCTCTAGCCGTCCTGCGCTTTCCCCGCCTTCCCTGCGACGAATCAGCTCTGTCGCCGCCTCGCCACGGTGGGAAACCCGAACGGCCCACGGCCCTAATTGCGGCGGATTGTGGTAGTCAACCGGCACTGAACGGGGATTCCAGAGCATAAGCGGATTTGCCGTCCGCTGCGTCACCCGCGAGACGGAGCCGGGCTAGTGTGATGATCGAGAATTTCGCCAGATCATGCCGCGCGGTACCGAGCGAATTTCTCGGGCGAACTTCGGAAGCGGGGCACTAGACGATGACGACCACATCGGGCGCCGCCAGCGTCGACACGCGGCCATTCGCACCCTTCGAGTGGTTGCTCGCGCGGCGCTATCTCAGGGCGCGCCGCAAGGAAGGCTTCATCTCGGTCATCGCCGGCTTCTCCTTCATCGGCATCATGCTCGGCGTGGCGACGCTGATCATCGTCATGGCCGTGATGAACGGCTTTCGCAGTGAGCTCATCCAGAAGATCCTCGGCGTCAACGGCCACGTGATCGTCTATCGCGTTGCCGAGCCATTCACGGACTACGACGAGGCGTCGGCGCGTCTCGCGCAGGTGCCGGGCGTGCGTGCCGTGCTGCCGCTCGTCGAGGGGCAGGCGATGATCTCCTCGAGCGCGGTATCGCTCGGCGGCCTCATCCGTGGCGTCAGCGAGGGCGCGCTCCGCCAGATGCCGCTCGTCGCCGACAATGTCCGCTTCGGCTCGCTCGACGGCTTCGACGACAGCGAATCCCTGGCGATCGGCATCCGCCTCGCCAACATGCTGCGCGTCAACGCGGGGGATGCGATCACGCTCGTCTCCCCGAAAGGCGCCGCGACCCCCTTCGGGACCGCCCCGCGCATCAAGCGCTACACGGTTTCGGCGATCTTCGAGCTCGGCATGTCCGAGTACGACAAGGCCATGATCTTCATGCCGCTCAAGGAAGCGCAGCGCTATTTCTCGCGCCCGGGGCAGGTCGACGTCATCGAAGTACTGCTGAAGGAGCCTGAGAAGGTCGGCGACGTCCTGGACCCGCTGCAGGCTGCCGGTGGGCCGACGCTGCATCTGACCGACTGGCGCAAGCGCAACGAGACCTTCTTCACCGTGCTGCAGGTCGAGCGCAATGTGATGTTCGTCATCCTGTCCCTGATCGTGCTCGTCGCAGCCCTCAACATCATCTCCGGCCTCATGATGCTGGTGAAGGACAAGGGCCGCGACATCGCCATCCTGCGTACCATGGGCGCGACCAAGGGCGCCATGATGCGTGTCTTCCTCATCACGGGGGCCTCGATCGGCATCGTCGGCACCATTGCGGGGCTCATCCTCGGCATCGTGTTCTGCTGGAATATCGAGGGCATACGTCAGCTCGTGCAGCATCTCACCGGCACGACGCTCATGGACCCGACGGTCTATTACCTCACGCGCATGCCGGCCGAGATCGACGTGCGCGAAACCATCGCGATCGTGCTCATGGCGCTGGTCCTCTCCGTTCTCGCGACGCTCTATCCGTCGTGGCGCGCCTCGCGCCTCGATCCCGTCGAAGCGCTCCGCTACGAGTGAGGCATTCCGTGCAAGATTTCACGTCCGACCGCGGCGAACCCTACGAGACGGCTGTCCTCCAGCTCGTCGACCTGCGGCGCACCTTCCATCAGGGCTCGCGCCGCATCGACGTCCTCAATGGCGCCTCGGCCGTGCTCAGGGCCGGCGAGGCCGTGGCCCTGGTCGGCCCCTCTGGCGCCGGCAAATCGACGCTGCTGCATATCGCAGGCCTCCTCGAGACGCCGGACAGTGGCCAGGTGATCGTCGCGGGCCGCGACTGCGCCCACATGAAGGACGACGAGCGCACGCGCGTCCGCCGCGCGCAGATGGGCTTCATCTACCAGTTCCACCAACTCCTTCCCGAGTTCTCGGCACTCGAGAACGTGGCCATGCCGCAGCTCATCCAGGGCCGCTCAAAGCGCGCGGCGCACGCACGCGCGACAGAGCTGCTGACGGCGCTCGGGCTCGCCGAGCGGCTCGATCATCGCCCGGCTGAGCTTTCAGGCGGCGAGCAGCAGCGCACGGCCATCGCCCGCGCACTCGCCAATACGCCCCGCCTCCTGCTCGCCGACGAGCCGACGGGCAATCTCGACCCGCGGACGGCCGATGTCGTGTTCGAGGAGCTGATCGAGCTGATCCGGGTGAAGCGCGTCGCCGCCCTCATCGCCACGCACAATCTCGAGCTCGCCGCCCGCATGGACCGCGTGCTCCGCATGGACGGCGGCCAGCTCATCGAGCTGGCGCCGGAGAGTTTGGGTTGATTTAGACACGGCCTACCGGCCGGCGCGCAGTCGCGCGCGTCCTTCTTGAGGAGGGACGGCCTACCGGCCGGCGCGCGGTCGCGCGCTCAGGCTTGATCTGGTACGGCCTAATGGCCGGCGCGCGGTCGCGCGCTCAGGAAGGCGATGGCCAGCCCACAGACGTGCGGTCGCACACTCATGATGGCAACCGGTACATGGGGCCGCCTGCCGTCAGCGCCACATAACAACAAAACGGGGTTCCGGGGTATCCCCCGGGCGGCGCGCGAGGTCTTGCCGGAGGCGTGCCAGAGGCCTGCGGCCCCGCTCGTGCCGCAGGCGCGACCCTGGGACCCCGTTGACCGCGCCCTACACGGTCTTCTATACGGTTGCCGAGCGAACCGCCCTGGCCATGTGCGCCATGGGCGGCGCACCCGTTTGATGCGCAGTACGAGACCACGCCAAGCATCCGGCAGGCTTTTTACTGCGCCGACCAGCTTCGACAACAAGGAAGGACGTCAGAATATGGCCAATACCAGCTCGGCACAGAAAGCGGCCCGCCAGACGGCGCGGCGGACGGCAGTCAACAAGGCCCGGCGCTCGCGCCTGCGGTCGACTGTGCGGGACGTCGAGGTCGCCATCGCTGCCGGCGACAAGGCCGCTGCTGAGAAGGCCCTGAAGGCCGCCGAACCGGTCATGATGCGGTCTGCTCAGAAGGGCGTCGTCCACAAGAAGACGATGTCGCGCAAGGTTTCCAGGCTCGCCGCGCGTATCAAGTCCATCGATGCCGCCGCTTCCTGATCATCGATCAGGGCGGCGGGTACGGACTCGCCGCCTATGTGGCGGAAAGAGCACAAGGGCGACTCGCAGGGCATGCGAGGCCCTCGGTTCAATGGCTTGATAGTTGACGGTTTTATGTCACCGCCGCGACCGTGATATTTCACTTTCCGGCCCACGAATTGAACTCATTCAAGCCAAAACAAGATTCAGATGACGTGCGCATGACGGCGTCATCGAGGCCCCGGGAAGGGTCGTTTGCGGTGGGGATTCAGCTCGGATTCTCAACGTTCTTGTCCACAGCCCTGACACGTCATCAACAGGGTGCGGGCATCCTGTCCAGGAGCTGCCGGAATCGATCCTGAAGCTGACTTGCGCGAGGCTGATCAAAGTCCGCTCTTGCGCCGGCAGCAGCCAACATGGTTATTATCCGGTTAAGGAAAACGTGCGGGGCCACCCGACACAGCTTTTCCCCAAGATGACGGCAAGCATTCCGGGCAGAGGTCAAAGCATAATGTCCGGGGATGGGGTTCAACGGCGTTTTGTACTGCGTATTCCGTCGGGCATTCAGTCTGATGGCGCTCATTGTACTTGTCGATTGCTTGCGTAGTGGCAGCGCGTGCCGAGTGGGTAGAGTGCTGCTGCTGTAGTAGTTAATGCGGAGACTGATAAGTGGCGTTCGATTCTGGTGCGGTTGACGACGTGCCGGTCCAAGATGTGTGGGGTGCCCTCAAGGCCAACCCCAAGGCCGTTCTGATCGATGTGCGGACGCGATCGGAATGGGCCTTCGTCGGGATGCCTGACCTCTCGGAGCTCGGCGGCAAGCCGGCGCTCGTGGAGTGGCAGACGTTTCCTGACAACCGTCTGAACCCGGCCTTCGTGGAACAGGTGACGGAGCAGCTTGCCGCCCTCGGTGCGGACAAGGACAGCGAGCTCTTTTTCATCTGCCGTTCCGGCGGGCGCAGCTTGATGGCCGCGCGTGCCATTGCAGCGCAAGGCTATGCGCATTGCCACAACGTTGCGGACGGCTTCGAGGGTCCGCTTGATCAGCACCGCCGGCGCGGCACGGTGGCGGGCTGGAAGGCCGCGGGCTTGCCCTGGATTCAGGGCTGACCGCAAGAGGGTCAGGACACGATCGACGATCGGGAGTTTCGGCGACCGGGAGGTGCGAGGCCGCATCTATTCGGGCCGGTGCGCGGGATCGGGTCCTGAGGGCGAATTGAATTTTAAGGTGGGGTACGAGAATGACGCACGACGGCGAAGGGCCGGAGGGGCCATCCAACAGGAAATCGGGACCAGAGGCAGAGGGCGGCGCGGCTAAGCCGTCGAATGGTCCGTCGAGCCTCGGCGGGAACGGCGCAAAGAAGCCGGGCACCGAGGAAGGCAGCATCAATGCGCGCGGCCAGCGCGTCCGGCAGGCACTCAAGGCCAATCTCGGCGACGATGTCTATTCGAGCTGGTTCGGCTCGCTCGAATTCGCAGCCTTCGAGAACGGCACGCTGACGGCCACGGTGCCCGTCAAGTTCCTCAAGAACTGGCTCGAGCAGCACTATCTCGATGCCATCCAGCGCTGCGCCGCCATCGAGTTCGAAGGCGTCGAGCGCGTCGAGGTCAAATTGCGCACGCCAGCACCGAGCGCTCAAGCCTCCCAGGCCGGCGTGCCCGCGAACCGTCCGGAGAAGAGCCACGCCTCGTCCTATACGAAGGCCGGCGAGGCCAATCCGCTGTCAATGACGGTTCCCGGCTACACCGCGAGCGTCGGCTCGCGCACCGGCGTCGATGGCCTCGAAGGCTCGCCGCTCGATCCACGCTATACGTTCGACAGCTTCGTGGTTGGCACGGCGAACCGCATTGCACATGCGGGCGCCATGCAGGTGGCGGAGACGGTGCCGGATGAAGCGCGCGGCAACAACCCGCTCTACATTCATGCCGCCGTCGGGCACGGCAAGTCGCACCTCCTGCACGCCATTGCCTGGGAAGTGCGTCGGCGCCAGCCCTCGGCGAACGTCGTCTACATGACGGCCGAGCGCTTCCGCTTCCAGTTCGTCGAGGCGCTGAAGGCCCAGGACGCCATGGCGTTCAAGGAGAGCTTCCGGCAGATCGACCTGCTCCTCATCGACGACCTCGAGTTCATGCACGGCGAGCAGACCGAGCTCGAGTTCGACCACATCATCAATGCGCTGCTCGACGGCGGGCGCCAGCTCGTGGTGGCATCGGCACGCGCGCCGAGCCAGCTCACGCGCCTCAATGACCGCATGCGCTCGCGGATGCAGCGCGGCCTCGTGACCGAGATCAACAGTCACGACCGCGACCTGCGCCTCAAGATCCTCGAGCGGCGCGTGCAGGAGAAGCGGGCCGCCGATCCTTCCTTTGAGATCCCGCGCGACGTCGTCGACCTTCTCGCCGACAAGCTCACCGAGAGCGGCCGCGAGCTCGAAGGCGCCGTCACCCGCCTCTACGCGACGTGGCAGTACACCCAGACGCGCATCACGCTCGATCTGGTCGAGACGACGATCCGCGATCTCGTGAACGGTATCGAGCCGCGCCGGATCAAGATCGAGGACATCCTGCGCCTCGTCTCGCGACACTACGGCGTGTCGAAGTCGGACATCCTTTCGCCACGCCGTCACCGCTCGGTGGTCTGGCCGCGCCAGATCGGCATGTACCTCGCAAAGCAGCTCACGACCCGCTCGCTTCCTGAGATCGGCCGCCGCTTTGGCGATCGCGATCATACGACGGTGCTTCACGCCATTCGCAAGATCGAAGGCGAGATCGGCAACGACACGCGCCTCAAGGACGAGATCGAGGAGCTGAAGCGTCAGCTCAACATCGAGCGCTGAGCACCATCGATAACGCTACCGAAATGAAACGGGGCCGCAGCAATGCGGCCCCGAATAAGGCCGGCCCCCGCTTTGCTCTGCAGTGAGGCAACCCATCGTCCTCATTGACGCGTCGGGCCCGAGTGCCCTAACTAGAATGCCTCAACGACATGGAGTGGCTTGGACGGACACACGTCAGCCAGCAATGACGTGATCGAGCTTTTCATCGTCCTGGCCCTTATTCTCCTCAACGGCGTTTTTGCGCTTTCGGAGCTGGCGGTTGTATCCGCCCGCGTCCCACGCTTGCGCGCGCTCGCGGCAACCTCGCACCCGGGCGCGGCTTCGGCGCTCGCGCTCGCCACGAACCCCGGCCGTTTTCTCTCCGCCGTCCAGATCGGCATCACGCTGATCGGCATCATCAACGGCGCCTACTCGGGCGAAGCGTTCGGCGAGCAGGCCAGCGCGATCTTCAGGGATCTCGGTCTCTCGCCGGCGGCGGCGAGCATCGTCGGCTACGGCATCGTCATCGTCGTCATCACCTATCTGTCGGTGATCATCGGCGAACTCGTCCCAAAGAACCTCGCGCTGCGCAATGCCGAGCGCATCGCATGCATGGTCGCGCCATTCATGACCGCCGTTGCGCGCGGAGCAAAGCCGGCCGTCTGGCTGCTCGATGCCTCGACGCGCCTTGTCTTCCGCCTCATGGGGCAGTCGACCGAAAGCGAGCATCGCGTCACGGACGAGGAAATCCGCGCGCTCATTCTCGAAGCTGAGAGCGCGGGCGTGCTCGAGAGCGGCGAGCGTGAGCTGATTTCGGGCGTGATGCGCCTCGCGGACCGGGCGGTCGTGGGCCTGATGACGCCACGCACCGACGTCGACTGGATCGACATAACCGCGCCGGAGACGGAGATCCGTCAGCGGCTGATCTCGACGCCGCACTCGCGGTTGCCGGTTGGCGACGGTTCGACGGATGCGCTGATCGGCGTCGTGCAGACGCGTGAGCTTCTCGCGGCGATCCTCGCCGGAAGGACGTTCGAGGTGAGAAGCCACATTCGCAAGGCGCCGATCGTGCCCGAGACCATGGATGCGCTCGACGTCCTCTCGGTCCTGCGCGATGCGGAAGTGCCGATGGCCCTCATTCATGACGAGTACGGCAACTTCGAGGGCCTCGTCACGCCGGCCGACGTCCTGGAGGCCATCGCGGGCGTTTTCCGTTCTGATACCGCCGAGAATGAGGTGCACGCCGTTGAGCGGGCGGACGGCTCGTGGCTCATTGCCGGCGCGATGCCGGTCGACGAGATGGCGGACAAGATCGGCATCGTCGTGCCCGAGCAGCGCAGCTACGCGACTGTCGCGGGCTTCGTGCTCGCCCACCTCCAGCACCTTCCGCAAGTCGGGGAGCAGGTCGATGCTGGCGGGTGGACCTTCGAAGTCGTCGACCTCGACGGGCGGCGCATCGACAAGGTGCTCGCCAGCCGCGTGAAAGGCGGACGGCGGCCGCGGGCCTGAGCCGAAGTCTCGCCTCGATGCAGCTCGGAACTTCGCAGCGCAGCAGAATAAGGTCTCGTGAGAGTATAAGCGAGGGCACGCAGCGAATCATCTCGCAGCACCAAAGCGCGAAAACCGACGAAAAGCGCATCTGACTGTGCCATTACAGCACTTTTCTAGAGAAATGCCGCGCGTTTCATCTTCCCCGGAGAAATCGAACAGCGATTACCGCTGTTTGGCCAAAATCCCGTCGAGGCCGCGCCGCAAAGCCCGGCGATAAAAACCATGTTGCCTCTGGACCCGGTCTTGCAACGTGGTCTCGTATTTCTCAGCCCCCCAGCCCCACGGGGCCACGCGGCGAGATCGGGTCATGCAGGCAAACGTCATACGGTACTGCCATGCATGTCGGGCCGGCGCTTCGCCGGCCCGAATGCTTTTTTAAGGCTCGGTACTTTCCCCGCCTATTCCAGGGCTGACCCGGCTCCCCGCTGGGAAAAGTTCGTGCGATCGGTTTTAATCGGCCGCCGTCGGCCGAGCCGGGACGACCGCAGGTGGGGAAGCAAGCTAACGTGACCGATAAGCGCGAAGGGCCAGAAGCGGCGCCCGACACCATCCAGCGCATCATTGCCGATCTTGAGAACGTCGACAAAAGGTTCGCCGAACTCCTTGCTGCTCCAGGCGCGCCCGCTGGGGACGCTGGCGAAAAGGCGCGCGCATTGCTGCGCAGTGCCATCGAGACGCTGAAGCCCGCCGCGCAGCCGGAGGCCGGCGAGGAAGCCGGCCCCATAAAGCGACGCGTCAAGATCAAGGCAGAAAGCGAGATTGCCGCACCGGGCGATGGCGAACGCGCGGGCACGGCAGCTAAATCCGGAGCATCCGGCAAGTCATCCTCCCGCGGCGGCCGCAGCACGTCCGCGCGCCGGTCGGCCAATGCCGACAAGACGCCGTCCGGACTTCTGGCCCGGCTCGGCGCCGCCGCGGAAGCGCCGCCCGCTGCGCAAGCGCAAACCGAGCCGCCGGCCGATCCGGCGCCGACGCCCAAGGCCGAGGACACTCTCAAGGCCACTGCCGATCGCCTCGCGCAGCTCGAAGCCGAAATCGCCGACCTCACCGAAGCCGTCACGGCCGTGCCCACGCGCCCGGCCGGCACCGCGCCGGCGGCCCGTCCGAATACGCCGACCGCCGAACCGAGCCGCACCGACGACGAAGACGACGGCGAGGATGCCGAGATCACCATCGTCGGCGCCGATGGCGCACCGGCCGCCCCGGCGAGCCGAGCGGCACGCGAGGCGCCGCGCATCTTCCGGGATGGGCCGATGCCCGATGAGGAAGAGGCCGAGGTCGAGATCAAGGGAGACGGGGCGGCTGCGCTTCGCCGCCGTGGCACCGACCGCGTGAACCTCGCCGCCGACAAGCGCGGTTCCCTCGGCAAATGGCGCATTTTCCGCGGCTCCAACTGAAAAACCCTTGCCCGCGCTCGCGGCTTCGCACGGCGCTCAGCGCCCTTGCCCGTTGTCGCCATCACAGTGGCGACGTATGGTGAAATACTCGCGGTCCCGGCGCGGATCGAACACCATGGGAGGCCGCCTGTGCAGCCCAAACCTGAAGATTACGACTACGATCTCGATCGCACGCTCGGCGCCATCGTCGGCGTGCGCACGACGATTCCGTCCGATGCCTTCACCGCGGAGACGCTGGGCACGGAGCGCGCGGGGCATGGCGCCATCATCCGCAACGACGGGCTCGTCCTGACGATCGGCTATCTGGTGACCGAGGCGGAGACGGTCTGGCTGACGCTTGCCGGCGGCAAGGTCGTGCCGGGGCACGTGATCGGCTACGACCAGGAAACGGGCTTCGGCCTCGTGCAGGCGCTGGCCCGGATCGAGGTGCCGGCGCTCACCCTGGGCACCTCGTCCAAGGTGAAGGTCGGCGACCATGTCGTGGTAGCAGGCGCCGGCGGCCGGCAGAATGCGGTCGCGGCGCGGATCGTCGCCAAGCAGGAATTCGCGGGCTATTGGGAGTACCTCCTCGACGAGGCCATCTTCACCTCGCCATCGCACCCGCATTGGGGCGGCACCGGCCTCATCGGCCCTTCCGGCGAGCTTCTCGGCATCGGCTCGCTGCAGGTTCAGCAGGGCGGCGGCGAGGGCAGCAAGCAGTCCGCCGTCGACATCAACATGATCGTGCCGATCGACCTGCTGAAGCCCATCCTCGATGATCTGACGACCATCGGGCGGCCGAGCAAGTCGCCACGGCCATGGCTCGGCATTTTTGCCGCCGAGGTCGGCGACCGCATCGTGATCGCCGGCATGTCGCGCAAGGGACCGGCGAGCAAGTCGAGCCTGCGCGTCGGCGACATCGTGATGTCAGTCGCGGGCCATGACGTGCGCGGCCTGCCGACGTTCTTCCGCAATGTGTGGGCGCTCGGCCCGGCCGGCGCGCCCGTGCCGCTCACGATCAACCGCAATGGCCGCACCATGGACGTTACCGTCCAGTCGGGCGATCGCCGCACATTCCTGCGCGGGCCGGTGTTGCATTAGTTTTTTGTCGCGGGCTGCTGGGAAGAGGTGCTTCGCAACCGCAACGTCGTGCTATGCCCGCGACGGCCATGGATACAGGTTGAGAGCGGTGCTGCGGGCTGCTCTTTTGAAGAACAGCCTATCGGCCGACGCGCGGTCGCGCGCTCATGAAGTAGCGCCGCCGTGTTCGCGGCGCGTGCCAAGTCACAAGAAGAAGGGGTTCGGGTCTCCCCGATCGGGGCCGGGGGCGGTCGCGCCAAAGGCGCGCACCTATCAAACAGCCCCGTCGCGCTGCAGGCGCGATCCATTACCTCCCCCGATCCGGCACTGTCGTATCGCCAGGCCCCAGCGCACGCTGCATGATCACGCTGTCGAGCCAGCGGCCGTGCTTGTAGCCGACCGAGTGAATGACGCCGCAGTACGTGAAGCCGAGCGCGCGATGAAGGCCGATCGAACCGGCATTGCCGCTATCGCCGATGACGGCGATCATCTGCCGGAAACCGAGCCCGGTCATGATCTCGATGAGCGCGGCCAGCAGCGCTCGCCCGACACCGAGGCGGTGCGCATCAGGTGATACGTAGACCGAGTTCTCGGCGCTGTTCCAATAAGCGGGGCGCGTCCGGTAGAGACCGGCATAGGCGTAGCCCAGAATCTTCCCGTCCTTCTCGGCGATGAGATAGGGAAATCCGCCCTCAACGACGGCACGCACACGCCGGGCCATCTCGGCCTCGTCCGGCGGGTCGACCTCGAAGCTCGCGAAGCCGTGCAGGACGGCATGGGCATAGATCGCCGTGATTGCGGGAATGTCGGTCTCACGGACCGGGCGCACGTTCAGGGGGGACATGACGAGGCCTGTGACTGGGCGGCAGCATCGGCGGAGTTGCGGCGATCCGCGTAGCCCACCGGCAAAAGTCACGCAAGGCTCGCTTATGCGGGATTTTCGGGCAGCAGCTCGAGCAACCGCAAAAAAAACAAGGGCCCCGTCTCGCGACGAGGCCCTTGTCCAACTCACTCAGTCAGCCAGCACGCCCGCGCGCCGACCAACCGAATTCCGTCATTCCCTGCTGCCGAAGAGCGCCAGCATGCCCTGGAACATGTTGATGAAATCCAGGTACAGGTTGAGCGCGCCCATCACGGCACCCTTGGCCAGCATCTCACCGTCGCCGGCGATCATGTAGTAGTTGTCCTTGATCTGCTGCGTGTCGTAGGCGGTAAGGCCTGCGAACACGAGGACGCAGATCGCGGAGATCGCGAACGCCAGCGGTGCCGAGCCCAGCCAGATGTTGACGAGCGAGGCCAGGATCAGGCCGATCACGCCCATGAACAGGAACGTGCCCCAGCCCGAGAGGTCCTTCTTGGTCGTGTAGCCATAGAGGCTCAACGCCGCGAAGGCCGCCGCGGTCACGAAGAAGATCTGGGTGATCGACTGGCCGGTATAGCGCAGGAAGATGGTCGACATCGACGCGCCCATGACGGCCGCGAAGGCCCAGAAGGCCATCTGTGTCGCGGCGGCGCTCATGCTGTACACGCGGAAGGAGAGCAGCAGCACGAAGGCCAGCGGCGCCAGAATGATCACCCACATCAGCGGCGAGCTGTAGACCGCCTGTCCGGTGGACGTCAGCATGACGCCATTCCGGAGCTGAGCCGTGGCAAGCGCCGGATCATTCGTCGTCAGCATCGAGAACATAAAGTAAGCGACGATACCCGTCAGAGCGATGCCGGCGGCCATATAGTTGTAAACGCCGAGCATGTAGCTCCGAAGGCCTTCATCCATTACGCCAGGCTCGGCGCGCGTCGCGACGCCAAATCGCCCGTAACGCTTGTCGAGTTCAGCCATGAGTTATGTTTCCCTTTGATCCCTAAGAGCAGCACGTTCACTGTTCGGCCGCACTACGCCTCAAATATGTGCTCTGCCGGAGCCGGTTTCAAGCCGGACGGCGGCCGAAAACGTTAACTTGCAATCATGTTACACGAATTCGTAATCGCCGTCCGTTTCATTCCGACCGCAAATAGGGGACTGGCGGCGCTCTGAGCACCCGCCACGTGCCAAGTCCCCCGATCAGCGCGATCAGTGCCAGGGACACCCCCATCACCTGCAAAACGGCCGTTCCCGAGAGCACGAATGGCAAGCTCATGATCTGGGTCGTGACGAGCCAGGCGGCAAAACCCCCGAGCAGCACCGCGAGGGAAGCGGCGATCAGAGCCAGCAGCGCGTATTCGGTGGCGTGGGCCGCGAGAATGCGCAAGCGCGTCGCGCCGAGCGCCTTGAGGATCACGGCCGTCTGAAGCCGCCTCCGCTGAGCCGCCGCGAGCGCGCCCGCGAGGACCAGCGCGCCCGCCAGGAGCGTCACGCCGCCCGCGGCCCGAACCGCGGCGATGACGCGCCGGAAGAGGGCGTTGAAGTTGTTGATGGCGTCCTTGACGCGGATGGCGGTGGTCGCGGGGAAGGCTTTGCCGATGGCGCGGGCAAGGTCGGCCTCACGGGCGAGCGGCGTCGCCGGATCGAGGCTGACGGTGGCGAGTATGTTGTGCGGTGCCGCCTGCAGCGTATTCGGCGAGAAGACCATGACGAAATTGATGGCGAGACTTTCCCAGTGCACCTCGCGCAGGTTGGCGATGCGGGCCGTGATATTACGACCGAGCACGTTGACGGTCACGGTATCGCCGATGCCGACGCCGAGACCCTTGGCGATCTCCTCCTCGAAGGACACGAGCGGCTCGCCGGCATAATCCTTCGCCCACCACTGACCGGCGACGACCGTCGAGCCTTCGGGCACGCCGTCCGAGTAGCTGAGGCCGCGATCGCCATTGAGAACCCAGGACGCTTCCGCCGACGGCCGCACCTCTTCCACGGGGCGGCTGGCGAGCGTGACGATGCGGCCCCTCAACATGGGCGCCTGATTGACTTGCGCACCCGGCGTTTCCTTCTCGACGAGCGCGCGGAAGCCCGCGACCTCGCTGCGCGGCAGGTCGAGCACGAAGAAATTGGGCGAGTTCTTGGGTACGCGCCCGGAAAGCTCGCTGACGATCGAGGCATCGACGAGGGCAACGGCGACGAGCAGCGACAGTCCCGAACCGAGCGAAAGCACGACCGCACGCGTGAGACCGCCCGGCGATCCCAGACTGCCGAGCGCGAGAGCGAGCGACGGGCGGCGCGGGCGCGGCAGCGCGCGCGCGAGGCGCGTGACACCGCCGCCGAGCAGGGCGAAGAGAACGAGGATGCCCGAGGCGCCGGCGCAGAAGTAGAGCGCGATACGCTTCGAGTCCGAGCTGAGCACGGCAAGCGCGAGCAAAACAAACCCGACGCCGACCGTCGCCGCGATGAACGGCCATGCGGGCCAGCGGCGCTCCTCGCTCACCTCGTCACGGAAGAGGACGCTCGGCCGGATCTGCTCGATGCGCCCGAGCGGCCAGATCGTGAAGAGCAGGGCGACGAGCAGGCCATAGGCCACGGCCATGCCGACGGCGAGGGGGCTGAACGTCGCCTCGGCGCGGAAAGGCAGGGAATCGCCCGCGAGCCAGTCCACGACCGTCGGCACCATGAGGCCGATGGCGAGGCCGATCACGATACCGATGGCCGTGATCGCGACGACCTGGATCAGGTGGAGCGCGAAGACCATGCGTCCGGTCGCGCCGAGACTGCGGAAGGTGGCAATCACCTTGCGCCGGCGATCGATATAGGTCGCGACCGCATTGGCGACGCCGACACCGCCGACGAGGAGAGCCGTAAGCCCGATCAGCGTGAGGAACTGGCGCACGCGCTCGAGTATCTGCGTCACGCGCGGCGAGGGATTGCGGCGATCGAGAATGCTGAAGCCCGCTTCGGGCAGCGCCGCGCGCACGTCCCGCGCTGTCGCCGCGAGAGTGCCGTCGCTCGTGCGCTCCGCATCGGGCAGGCGAACGGCATAGCGCCACTTGGTGAGACTGCCGATATCGGCGAGCCCGCTCGCGAGCAGCGTGTCGATCGAGACCATGACGCGCGGGCCGAAGGCGAGACGCTCGGTGATCTTGTCCGGCTCGTTGCGGATGATGGCCCGCAGCTCGACCTCGATCGTGCCGAGCTGGAAGCGATCGCCGCGCTTCAGTCCGAGCTGCTCGATGAGAATAGGATCGACGGCAGCGCCGCGGCCAGCGAGGGCATCGGCCGGCGACACACCATCCTGGAGGTCCAGCGTGCCGATCAGGGGGTAGTTGCCGTCCACGCCCTTGGCCTCGACAAGCATCTGGTCACTGCCGTCGAGACGCCGCGCCATGGCCCGTAGCGAGCCGCTCTCGCTGAGCGTGCCGAAGCGTGCGATTGCGGCGACCTCATTCGGCTCGGCGCGCCGGTTCGGTCGCGTGAAGGCGAGATCGCCGCCGAGCAGCGTCGCGCCCTGGCGCACGAAGCTCGACTGCACGGCATCGCCGAGAGCGCCGACGCCAGCAATCACCGCGACGCCGAGCGCGATGCAGCCGACGAAGACGTAAAACCCGGCAAGCCCGCCGCGAAGCTCACGCAGTGCAAGGCGCAGGAGGGTCAGCTGCGGACCGCGCGGGCCGTAGCCCGCCCCCGAGGCGACAGTCTCGGCGCTCATGCGGCCACCGTACCCTCGGCTGCCTCGACGATCCGACCGTCCGCCATGCGCACAGTGCGATGGCAGCGCTCGGCGAGACGCTCGTCATGCGTGACGAGAACCAGCGTTGCCCCGCGCCGCGCCTGCAGCGAGAACAGGAGGTCCACGATCTGGCGGCCGGTCTTGCCGTCGAGATTTCCCGTCGGCTCATCAGCGAGCAGGAGTCGCGGCCGCGTGACGAGCGCGCGAGCGAGCGCGACACGCTGCTGCTCGCCGCCCGAAAGCTGTGCCGGGAAATGCGTCACGCGATGCGCGAGGCCGACCTCGCCGAGTAGCTCGGCAGCCCGCTCGAAGGCATCGGCCTCGCCGCGGAACTGCAGCGGCAGGGCGACATTCTCGAGCGCCGTCATGGTCGGCACGAGATGGAAGGACTGGAAGACGATGCCGATGCTGGCACCGCGCGCGAGTGCGAGCGCATCCTCGCCCATGTGTGAGAAATCGTGACCGGCGACTTTGATCTGGCCGGACGTCGCCTGCTCGAGCCCGGCCATGATCATGAGCAGCGATGTCTTGCCCGACCCGCTCGGCCCGACGATGGCGACCGAATCGCCCGCAGCAATGGAAAGGTCCAGATCACGCAGGATGGCCACTTGGCCGGCGCGGCTCGCGAGCGTGAGATCGACATTCGCCAGCTCGATGACGGGTTCGGAAACGATGGCGGACACTCCGTAAGTGAGCGGCGAACTTCAGAAAAGTGCGACCGGCCGCGAGAATTTACTCATCGATGGTGGCAACTTGGATCCAGATACCTATCTGACAGATTCCATTCCGGCTCCCAATGCAGGATCTCACGATGCCCTCTCGCACGCGCTCATGGCGCCAGTTTGATGGGCGCCAGTTTGATCGGCGTCAGTTTGATCCGCCCTCCGAGCAGATGGGGACTGCGCGTGCCCTCGTCAATCTGTGCCTTATATGCCTCGTGCTGCTTGCCCACACGAGCACGGCCTCGGCCCAGGAGCGCCCCATTCGCATTGTCGCATTCGGTGACAGTCTGACGGCAGGCTACGGCCTGCCGCCCAAGAATGCTTTCCCGGTGCGCCTCGAAGCTGCCCTCAAGGCGCGCGGTCACAATGTCACGGTCGTCAATGCCGGCGTCTCGGGCGACACGACCGCCGGCGGCCTCGCGCGTCTCGACTGGGCGGTGCCCGATGACGCGGATGCGGTGATCGTCGAGCTCGGCGCCAACGACGCGCTGCGCGGTCTCCCCCCCGCGGCAGCGCGCAAGAACCTCGATGCCATCTTGAAGGGCATCAAGGCCAAGGGCGCGGACATCCTGCTCACAGGGATGCGGGCGCCCCGCAACTACGGTCCCGAGTACACCGGCGCCTTCGACCGCATTTTCCCCGCGCTCGCCCGCGAGCACGATACGCTCTACTATCCGTTCTTCCTGGAAGGGGTGGTCCTCGATGCGGGGTTGAACCTCGATGATGGTCTCCATCCTAATGCCAAGGGCATCGACGTGATCGTTGAAGGCATCGTTCCACATGTAGAGGAGCTGATCGCGCGCGTGAAAAAGAGGCAAGCCGCCACCGCGGGCAAGTGATACGTCACCTGAAGTCGTCGAAGTGGAAGTCGAATGCCGCGCCTCTTCACAGCCATCGATATCCCTGAAATCGTGCGTGCCCAGCTCGACCTCGTGCGCGGCAACCTACCGGGCGCCAAGTGGGTGGAGGTCGAGGACATGCACCTCACGATCCGCTTCTTCGGCGACATCGGGAACCTGGAGGCCGACGAGCTGGTCAGTGCGCTCGCCCGCGTCGACTTCGATCCGTTCGAGCTGAAGATCACGGACCTCGGCGTGTTCGGCGGAACCGAGCCGCGCGCTCTTTATGCGGGCATTGCCGAGAGCGAGCCGCTCACCGCGCTCTATCGCGCGAGCGAGCGCGCGGCCCGCGCCGCCCGCCTGCCGCCCGAGACGCGTGCCTTCAAGCCGCACATCACGCTCGCGCGCCTCAAGAACACCAAGCCCGAGATGGTCGCCCGCTTTCTGAGCGCCCGCCCGCCGCTGCAGGCCTGGCCGTTCACGGTCGACCGCTTCACGCTCATGTCGTCGCGGCCGGGATCGGGCGGCGGTCCGTACGTGCGGGAAGAGCATTTCGATGCCCGCCCGGCTTGGGATGCCGCGCAGTAGGCTTGCGCCTGCGACTTTCGCACGCAGATTTGATCCGTTGCGTGCCGGATAGGCCCACTCCCGGCCGATCGCGCGCCTAATATGGCAGCACGCATCGAGCAGCGGAGAGTACGCAATGACCGACATCGACCGTCGCCACCTCATCGGCGCCCTCGCGGCGGGCTCCGCCGTCCTCGCCGGCGGGCTTCCGGCCATGGGCGCCAACCGCGAGCTGAAGCTGACCGACCTCAAGAAGGACACCGACATCGCGTGCCTCTATCACTGCGATTTCGGCGACGATCGCCGCTATGACGCCATGCTGCGGAACATCAACAACCACCTGTCCGCGCACGATTTCGATCCCATGGGCATCAAGATCGTCATCGTCGCGCATGGCCCAGGCATCAAGTACCACCTGAGCGATCTCGCCGGCACGCCGTGGGAAAAGGCGCCCGCCATCGATCCCGAGTACGAGAAGCGCATGGCCGGGCTCGCGCAGTACGGCGTCGAGGTTTATCTCTGCCGCATTACCTTCGAGCGCATGGGGCTGGACCTCGCCCGCGCCAAGGAAGTGCCGTACATCAATATCGTCCCCTCGGGTGTGGCGACGGTCGCTTATCTGCAATCGAAGGGATATGCGTATCTGAAAGTGGGGTGACCACGAGGTTGGCGCGCCCTGCGGCGACTGGCTCGCGCGCAAATCGTCAGTGCATTGCGGACATGCGAGCCCTGAAATTGCGAAACCTAAGCCTAGTCCGTTGGCGAAGGCTGAATTTGCAGTCGCTGAACGGCTTGATGGTCAACCGCCGGGGCTCGCTCGCCGGAACTGATGCGAGCATGGCTTCCCAGATAGTATACGGATGATAGTCGGACACAGTCTTCACGCGGGCTGCGGCGAGTTCGTCCTGACGACTTTCCCAGATGCTCGACCTTATTGCCTCCTCGATCGTCCGAATTGAACCTTCGGGATCGAATGGATCGATGGGACAATAGGAATTGCGGTCAAAATATTCGTCGATATTGGGCGCCCCCCAATAGAACGGGAAGGCATTGGCCATGTAGGAGTCTAATATTTTCTCTGTCCAGTAGTGAGGCCAACGGCCGTTTTCCAATACGATATGGTACTTGTGTTCTTTGAGTGCATCCAATTTCGGCCCGATTTCGCGCACCCCGTGACCAAACCAATCGAGATCGTCGCCGAAATGCTCCTTCAGACGTGTCATCATAGCAAATCGGCTGCGGTGACCAGGGGTGTCCTTCTTGGCGGATACAATTGCTGAAATCAGCTTAGGCTTGTTCCTGAGCGGCGTCGCGTTCGCTTGCTCCGCCGTGATCTTCACGAACCAATGATGACCCGCGGCTGTGAGTAGCGGGTTCGGACAAGCGACCTGCGGATCCGGCCCGATCACCGTGAAGAACTGCTGGGTATACTCGTCCGGCAGAGTGATAATGTCGGGCGGCTCGATCAGCGCGCAGAGGGTGCGTAGCGGAGGACAGACGAGATCGTAAGTTCTGCTCAACGGCCTCATGCTCTGAACGACAACAATGCCGTCGAAATGTCCTTCGGTCGGGTTGTGGACGAATTCGGCAGTCGCCGTACGATGGCCATTGGTGAACACGTACGGCCAGCAATCTTCGTCGTAAGCCTGTGCGCTTCTGAGAACAGCGATCCTCATGCAATCACCTTCAAGAATCGGGACTAGTACCGAGCCCAAAGCGACCCGGCACCACGCGCGTTACTTCCATTACCGTCCATGATCCCCATACCCTGCCCTTTCGGGCACAAAGCAATCTCAAAGGTACATCAAGCGATGCATTGCACAAACCTCCTCAAGCACACAGACGGTGAGAGCTAGGAAATGCCCGAGCTGAAATCAGCCTACATCGGCGAGCTGCGCATCGCGGTCACCGGAACCTACATGCTCGGCGACGGCCCGCTCGGGAGGCGGCGCATCGACCTCCTGAGCGAAGGCCGCTTCGAGGGGCCGCGCATCAGCGCCAAGCTCCTTCCCGGCGGTATGGACCTTCTTCTCGGCGGCAGTGACGGCGCCGTGCGGCCGGACGTGCGCCTGCCCCTTGAGCTCGATGACGGCCACCATCTGCTCATAGTCTATCGCGGTGTGCGCCACGCACCTGCCGAGGTCATGGCGCGCATTGCGGCCGGCGAGCGCGTGCCGCCGGAGAGCCACTACCTGCGGACGGCGCTCGTCTTCGAGACGGCCTCGCCTAAGTACGACTGGCTGAACCGCATCGTCGGCATCGGCGTCGGGCGCCGGGAGCCGGAATTCGCGGTCTACGATGTCTTCGAGGTGCTCTGAACAGACCCGGCGCCGGGCGCCATGCACCGCCTGCGGATGACAAGCTCCTCGCGCCCCGTTAACGTCCGGACAATCATCAGTCTCGGAGCTGAAACAAGATCGCCATGTCACAGCGAAAGTCGATCGGGATCGTGGGTGCCGGCGCCTCGGGCCTCACC
>JAEWIJ010000179.1 GCA_023387235.1 Pseudomonadota bacterium | reverse complement strand
CGTTCTGCGATCCCCCCCTCCTAACCTCCCCCACAAGGGGGGAGGAACGAATTCGGGGCGTGCGGCGCAGCTCTTTGCCCGCATGGTGATCTGGTCCCAAACATGAAAATGCCCGCCGGGATGGCGGGCATTTCCTGTCTTAGATCGCTCGAGGCGATGTCTCAATCGTCTTTGCGCCGCCGCGGTACGCTCGGCACGGCACCCGAGGGCTTCTTCGGACCGGAGAGCGAGCGCTTCGGACCCGTCGCCCCGACGAGAGCATCGGCCGGCGGATCGTCATCGACGACATCGTCGTCGTCCTCTTCCTCCTCGGCCTTGACCTTGGCGGCCTTCAAGGCCGGATCGGCCGGCAGGTACTCGAAGGCGAGCTTCTGGTCGTCGCCCTCGCCTGCCGTCGAGATCTTGACGATCCCGCCGTGCTCGAGCTTGCCGAACAGCAGCTCCTCCGCCAGCGGCTTCTTGATGTACTCCTGGATGACGCGCGCCATCGGACGGGCGCCGAACTTCTCGTCGTAGCCCTTCTCGACCAGCCACTTCGTCGCCGCCTCGCCGAGCTCGATCGTCACGCCACGATCGGCGAGCTGCGCCTCGAGCTGGAAGACGAACTTCTCGACGACCTTGGTGATGACGTCGACCGGAAGACCACTGAACGGCACCACGGCGTCGAGACGGTTGCGGAACTCCGGCGTGAACAGCCGGTTGATCGCTTCCGTGTCATCGCCTTCGCGCTTCGTACGGTTGAAGCCGATCGCCGCCTTGGCCATGTCGGACGCACCGGCGTTCGTCGTCATGATGAGGATGACGTTGCGGAAGTCGACGGACTTGCCGTTGTGATCAGTCAGCTTGCCGTGGTCCATGACCTGCAGGAGGATGTTGAACAGATCCGGATGCGCCTTCTCGATCTCGTCGAGCAGGAGGACGCTGTGCGGATGCTGGTCGATCCCGTCGGTCAACAGGCCGCCCTGATCGAAGCCGACATAGCCCGGAGGCGCGCCGATGAGACGCGAGACCGTGTGCTTCTCCATGTACTCGGACATGTCGAAGCGCAGGAGCTCGATGCCCATGAGGTTCGCGAGCTGCTTCGCCACCTCGGTCTTGCCGACGCCGGTCGGACCCGAGAACAGGTAGCAGCCGATCGGCTTCTCCGGCTCGCGAAGGCCCGCGCGGGCAAGCTTGATCGCGCTCGACAGCGCCTCGAGGGCCTTGTCCTGGCCAAACACGACGCGCTTCAGGTCCTTCTCGAGGTTCGACATGACCTCGGCATCGGACTTCGACACGGTCTTCGGCGGAATGCGCGCCATCGTGGCGATCGTCGCCTCGATCTCGGCGACGCCGATCTTCTTCTTGCGCTTGCCTTCCTCGACCAGCATCTGGCTCGCGCCAGTCTCGTCGATGACGTCGATGGCCTTGTCCGGCAGCTTGCGGTCGTGAATGTACTTCGCGCTGAGCTCCACCGCGGCCTTGATAGCGCCGCGCGTGTACTTCAGCCGGTGGAAGTTCTCGAAGTACGGCTTCAGACCCTTGAGAATCTCGATCGTATCCTCGACCGTCGGCTCCTTCACATCGATCTTCTGGAAGCGGCGGACGAGCGCCCGATCCTTCTCGAAGTGCTGGCGGTATTCCTTGTAGGTCGTCGAGCCAATGCAGCGCACCGCACCCGACTGAAGCGCGGGCTTCAGCAGGTTCGACGCGTCCATGGCGCCGCCGGACGTCGCGCCCGCGCCGATGACCGTGTGGATCTCGTCGATGAACAGGATCGCGCCCGGATAGGCCTCGACCTCCTTCATGACGGCCTTGAGGCGCTCCTCGAAATCGCCGCGATAGCGCGTGCCGGCGAGCAGCGCGCCCATGTCGAGCGAGAAGATGGTCGCATCACGCAGCACCTCCGGCACCTCGCCGCGGATGATCTTGCGCGCGAGGCCCTCGGCAATGGCCGTCTTGCCGACGCCGGGGTCACCGACGAACAGCGGGTTGTTCTTCTGGCGGCGGCAGAGCACCTGGATAGTGCGCAGCACTTCCGGCAGGCGCCCGATGAGCGGGTCGATCTTGCCGTCGCGCGCCTTCTTGTTGAGGTTCACGCAGTACGTGTTGAGCGCATCGGCACCGGCCTTCTTGTCGCCGGCCGCGCCTTCCGTGCCGCCTTCCTCATCGACGCCACGCACCTGGCGCGGCTCATTCATGCCGGGCCGCTTGGCGATGCCATGGCTGATGTACTGGACGGCGTCGAAGCGCGTCATCTCCTGCTCCTGCAGGAAGAACGCGGCATGGCTCTCGCGCTCGGCGAAGAGCGCGACCAGAACCTGCGCGCCCGTCACTTCCTCGCGGCTCGATGACTGCACGTGAACGACCGCGCGATGAATGACGCGCTGGAAAGCCGTCGTCGGTGCCGCCTCGACCGTATTCTTCGATACGTGCATGTCGAGCTCCTCGTCGAGGAACTCGGTCACGCGGCGGCGGATCTTCTCGATATCGACATTGCACGCACGCATGACACCGGCCGCGTCGGCGTCGTCCAGCAGCGCCAGCAGCAAGTGCTCGAGGGTTGCATACTCATGCGACCGCTCGTTGGCATACTCGAGGGCGCGGTGGAGTGCCTGTTCCAGGCTTTGCGAGAAGGATGGCAAGGGGGTCTTATTCCTTTTCCATGGTGCACTGCAGAGGATGCTGGTGCTGGCGCGCGAAGTCCATCACCTGGGCAACCTTCGTCTCAGCGATCTCGTACGTATACACCCCACATATGCCGACACCTTTATGGTGAACGTGCAGCATGATCCGGGTGGCATCCTCGCGCCCTTTGTTGAAGAAACGCTCAAGCACGTGCACGACGAACTCCATCGGCGTGTAGTCGTCATTCAGCAGCAGCACCTTGTAGAGGCTCGGCCGCTTCGTCTTCGGGCGGGTCTTGGTAACGAGGCCGGTTTTGCCTTCGCCGTCGCCACCTTCGCCGCCGTCCGCTCCGTTTCCGTTCTTGCCCGCCATCGTCAGTAGAAATCGATCCAGCATTCCCGAGCCTCAGCACTTCCCAAGCTCGAAAGCCCTAACCGGCCGGCACGCATTGCCGGCCCGCATTGCGGCCCCAAGCTGACATTCCGGCCGCACATTTCCTGCTGCGCTCATTCTAAGGGCAGCGCACGCGGGACTGCAATTCGTTCGATGGTGAAAGCCAGCCCGTGCATCACGTCTTCGCGAGTGACCGGGCGGCGCGATACCCCCTATGCCTCTCGCCGAACATATTTGGTGTCGCCACCTGACAAAATAAAGGCCACCGGCCCACGCCGGCACGCTGACCACCGCTGCGCGGCAAACGCGGCTCTGAGCGCCGCTCAGCATAGCCGGATAGCCTGGTTCGCTTGCCCCAGGCCAGCGCATGGGGCCCGCGCACATGGCCCGACACACTTGACCGGCGCGCCTGTATGGCATTCAGATCTGCCGCGAACAGTCGTGACTGCCTGTCCAACCCGGAACCATTCCATGAAATATGTGATCGACCCGCCGCGTCAGGCTGCGCTCCCCATCCGCGGCTCGTCTGACCTCTTCCCGGTTCACCGCATCTACTGCATCGGGCGGAACTACGCCGAGCACGCCCGCGAAATGGGCCACGATCCCAACAAGGAGCCGCCGTTCTTCTTCCAGAAGAACCCGGACAACCTGCGCACGGACGGTAAGTTTCCGTATCCGCCGGGCACGTCGGACGTCCACTTCGAGATCGAGATGATCGTGGCGCTGAAGTCCGGTGGCCGCGACATCAAGGTCGAGGATGCCATGTCCCACGTCTGGGGATACGGTATCGGCCTCGACATGACCCGCCGCGATCTCCAGGGCGAAGCCAAGAAGTTGGGGCGTCCCTGGGAGATCGGCAAGGCCTTCGAATATTCCGCCCCGGCGACGGCGCTTATTCCGGCTTCCGAAATCGGCCATCCGACGACGGGCGCCATCTGGCTCGACGTGAACGGCAAGCGCCGGCAGGCGGGCGACCTCAACCAGATGATCTGGGATATTCCGGGTCAGATCGCCTACATCTCGACGCTTTTCGAACTGAAGGCCGGCGACATCATCATGACCGGCACGCCCTCGGGCGTCGGCGCGATCGTCAAGGGCGACAAGCTGCACGGGCACGTGGACGGCATCGGCGATCTGAACGTCGAGGTCGTCTAGGCCTTCCGCCGCTTACGCCATTTCACCCTCCGGCGCGCACCTGCTACAACGGGTGCAACCCAATAATTGCGCTGCATATCGGCGCCGGAGGAAATTGCCCATGACCACGACCATTCCCAAGATCCAGCGCCGCGTCGTCCTTGCGAACCGGCCGGCCGGCGAGCCCTCGGGGCAGGATTTCCGCGTCGAGGAGGCGCCCGTTCCAGAGCCCGGTCCCGGGCAGATCCTGGTGCGCGCCATCTATCTGTCGCTCGACCCCTACATGCGCGGGCGGATGCGCGACGTAGTGTCCTATGCGCCGGTCGTTCAGATCGGCGAGGTCATGCCCGGCGGCATCGTCGGCGAGGTCGTGAAGTCGAACAATCTGAACTACAAGGTCGGCGATATCGTCGAGGAGCGCCTCGGCTGGCAGGAGTACGGCGTCAGCAGCGGCACGGCGCGCAAGATCGATCCGAGCGTGGCGCCGATCTCCACCGCCAACGGCATTCTGGGGATGCCGGGGCTCACGGCCTACTTCGGCCTTTTCGAGGTCGGCCAGCCCAAGCCCGGTGACACGGTCGTCGTCTCGGCGGCGTCAGGCGCGGTCGGACAGGTCGTCGGTCAGCTCGCCAAGCTTGCCGGATGCCGGGCGGTCGGCATTGCCGGCGGCGCCAAGAAGTGCGGTTTCGTCACGAACGAGCTCGGCTTCGACGCGTGCGTCGACTACAAGGCCGGCGGCGATCTGACAGCCGCGGTGAAGGCCGCATGCCCGGACGGCGTCGACGTCTATTTCGACAATGTCGGCGGGCCGGTCACGGACGCGGTGATCGCGAACATCAATTTCTGGGCGCGTGTCGCCATCTGCGGCTCAATATCGCAGTACAATTCAGACACGACCGAGATGGGGCCGCGCACGCCGGGCTTCTTCGTCGGACGGCGTGTCACGTCACGCGGCTTCATCGTCTCCGACTTCCTGACACGCTTTCCGTTTGCCATGGCGCGGCTCGGGAAATGGGTGCGCGCCGGCAAGCTCAAATATCGCGAGGACATTGTCGACGGGGGCATTTCCAAGGCGCCGGAGGCGTTCGTCGGCCTGCTGAAAGGCGAGAACTTCGGCAAGCTGCAGGTCCGCATCGGCCCCGAGCCGGCGGGCCTGCCCAAAGCCTGACAGCGCCACGACAACCGGGGCAGTAGAACGGGGGCGGTAGCATGGTTCCCTTGCGCATGCCTGAGATCCTCGCGATCGGCGAGCCCATGGTCGAGTTCAACCAGTCGGGCGGACCGGGCTCGCGCAACTACCTCCAGGGCTTCGGCGGCGATACCTCGAACTTCGCCATTGCCGCAGCGCGCCAGGGCGCACGAGCAGCTTACTTCACCCGCCTCGGCGACGACATCTATGGACAGATGCTGCGCGACCTGTGGGCGCGCGAGGGCGTCGACGCGAGCACCGTGGAGAGCGATCAGGACGCCTTCACGGGCATCTATTTCGTGACGCACGGCGAGAACGGCCACCAGTTTTCCTTCTTCCGCACGGGCTCGGCCGCGAGCCGCATGCATCCCATCCACCTGCCGCTCGGCATGATCCGCGGCGCACGCGTGCTGCACGTCTCGGGGATTTCCTTCGCGATCTCTGCGAGCGCTGCCGACACCTGCTACGCCGCAATCGACGCTGCGCGGGCTGCCGGCGTCATGGTCTCGTTCGACACGAACCTGCGCCTGAGACTGTGGTCAAAGGATCGCGCGCGCGCCGTCATGACCGATGTCATCGGCCTCGCCGACATCTGCCTGCCGAGCTATGACGATGTCGTCGTCATCACCGGGCTGACCGATCCCGACGCCATCGTCGACTTCTGCCTCGATCGCGGGGCGCGCATCGTCGCGCTCAAGCTCGGCGCCGACGGTGCGGTCGTCGCGGATCGCGACAAGCGCATCCGGATCGCGCCGCACAAGTGCCAGCCGTCCGACGCCACCGGGGCTGGCGACACGTTCGGCGGCGCGCTCGTCGCCCGCCTCATCGCGGGCGACGATCTCGCTGCCGCCGGCCTCTACGCCTCGGTGGCCGCCGCGCTCTCGACGGAAGGCTACGGTGCCGTGGAGCCGATCCCGACGGCGGAGAAAGTCCGCCGCGCACTTGCTGGAGCGTCATCATGACCGCACTCGAGAAAAATGCTCCGGGCTGGCGCGAGCAGGCCATCATTCCCGTCCTGACCATGCGCAGCGCCGCAAACGCCGCGCGGACGGCGGAGGTGCTGGCGAAAGCAGGCCTCAAGTTCATCGAAGTGACGTTGCGCACGCCGGAATCCCTCGCAGCGATCCGCGCCATGGCTGCCGCCGGAACAGACGCGATCGTCGGCGCCGGCAGCATCCGCTCGCCCCGCGACATCGATGCGGCCATTGCCGCAGGCGCACAGTTCCTCGTCTCACCCGGCCAGACGGACGCACTTCTCGAGGCCGGTCTCGCCGCGCCGGTGCCGTTCATTCCCGCTGCAGCCACGCCCGCTGAAATGATGCGCGCCATGGAGGCGGGCTTTCCCGTCGTGAAATTCTTTCCCGCCGAGGCTTCGGGCGGCATCAAGGCGCTGAGCGCGATCCTCGCGCCGCTCCATGATCTTGCCGTCATGCCGACCGGCGGCATCACGCCCGCCAATGCGCCGGATTATCTGAAAATTCCGAATGTCGTGGCCGTCGGCGGCTCATGGATGGTCAAGTCCGACGATCTCGATGCCGGCCGCTTCGACAGCATGGCCGCGCTCGCCCGCGAGGCTGCCGCCATCGGTCGCCGGCGAGGTTAATGCACGTCGAAATTGATCCATCGCAACGCATCACGTTCACCACCCGTTATTTCATGTGAGCGAGAGGCGAGACGCGCCCTGTTGCCGCCCAGTCGGCGCCCTTTCATTCAGGGGCGCATCATCAGCCACAATCCTGGCATCCACCTGGGAGCCCGAATGCCGGACCGACATGATTCTTCATTGCCCGAAAAACCCTGGCACGCCCTCAGTACCGAAACGGCGCTCTCCGATCTCGTCAGCACGCGCGACGGGATCACGAGCGACGAGGCCGCCGCTCGCCTTGCGCGCCACGGCCCGAATGCCCTCCCGGCCGGCACGCGAAAATCGCTGCTCAGGCGCATCCTCGCCCAGTTCGACAATCTGCTGATCTACGTCATGATCGCGGGCGCGGCGATCACGCTGCTGCTCGGGCACTACGTGGATACGGCCGTCATTCTCGCCGTCATCGTCGTCAATGCCATCATCGGCGTGGTCCAGGAGAACAAGGCGGAATCCGCGCTCGAGGCCATCCGGGGCATGATCAGCCCGCGCGCATCCGTGCTGCGCGAAGGCCATCGCGTGACGGTCGATGCTGCGAGGCTCGTGCCGGGCGACGTCCTGCTTCTCGAGGCAGGCGACCGCGTCACCGCCGACGTCCGTCTCATGAAAGCGCGCAACCTGCGCGTCGACGAAGCGATCCTGACCGGCGAGTCGGTCGCGGTCGACAAGGGCACCGATCCGGTCGGGCAAAGCGCCGATCTCGGCGATCGCCACTCCATGGCGTACTCGGGCACGCTCGTCACATCGGGGCATGGTGCAGGCATCGTCACCGCAACAGGCCCGCATTCCGAGATCGGCCGCATCAGCACGCTGCTGAGCCGCGTCGAGCAGATGGAGACGCCCCTCATCCGGCAGATGAACGAATTCGCGCGCCAGCTCACCGTCGCCATTCTGGCTCTCTGCGCCGTGACATTCCTCTTCGCCGTTTTCGTGCGCGATTATCCGTTGGATCTGGCCTTCCTCGCCGTGGTCAGTCTGGCTGTCGGCGCCGTGCCGGAGGGCCTGCCCGCCGTCATGACGATCACGCTCGCCATCGGCGTACAGCGCATGGCCGCGCGCAATGCCATCATCCGCCATCTGCCCGCCGTCGAGACGCTCGGCTCGGTATCGACCATCTGCTCCGACAAGACCGGCACGCTCACGCGCAACGAGATGACCGTGACGCGCGTCGTGCTCGCCGATCGCGCCTACGAGGTCGGCGGCATCGGCTATGCGCCCAAGGGCGGCTTCAGCCTCGCGGGCAGTGAAGCCGATGCCGCGACCGATGCGACCCTCATGAGCGCGGCGCGCTCGGCCATCCTGTGCAACGACGCGGCATTGCGCGAACGCGACGGCCAGTGGACCGTCGATGGCGATCCCATGGAAGGCGCGCTCATGGCCTTCGGCCTCAAGGCCGGCTACGTGCGCGACGAGCTGGCGAAATCGCTGCCGCGCCTGGACGAGATCCCGTTCGACGCGGCACACCGCTATATGGCGACGCTGCATCACAACCACGACGGCACTGTCTTCGCGTGCATCAAGGGCGCGCCGGAGCGCGTGCTGGAGATGTGCGGCACCCAATCCGTCGGCGGCGGCGAAGCACCCCTCGACAAGGCCCATTGGCTCCGGGCTGTCGACGAGCTGGCGCGCCAAGGCCAACGCGTTCTCGCGCTCGCATCGCTCCCCCTGCCGCGCGACAAACGCACGCTAGAATTCGGCGATGTCGACGGCGGCCTGCGGCTCGACGGTCTCGTCGGACTGATCGATCCGCCGCGCCCCGAGGCGATCGCCGCCGTCGCCGAGTGCCGCAGCGCCGGCATTGCCGTAAAGATGATCACGGGCGACCACGCGGCAACGGCTGGCGCCATCGCCCGCGAGCTCGGCCTTGCCACCAACACGAGGGCGGTTACGGGAAAGGACCTCGATACTGTCGACGATGAGGCCCTGCGCACGCTGGCGGCCCGCACGGGCGTGTTCGCGCGCACGAGCCCCGAGCACAAGCTCCGCCTGGTCGAGGCCCTGCAGGCCGACGGCGACGTCATTGCCATGACCGGTGACGGCGTGAACGACGCCCCGGCGCTCAAGCGCGCCGATGTCGGCGTTGCCATGGGCCGCAGTGGCACCGAGGCCGCCAAGGAAGCGGCCGACATGGTGCTCGCCGACGACAATTTCGCCTCGATCGTGGCGGCCGTTCGCGAAGGACGCACCGTCTATGACAACCTCACGAAGGTGATCGGCTGGACCTTGCCGACCAACGGCGGCGAGTTCCTGATCGTGGTCTTCGCCATTTTCGCGGGGCTCACCCTGCCGATGACGCCGGTGCAGATCCTCTGGATCAACATGGTCACGACGGTCGGCCTCGGCCTCGTGCTCGCTTTCGAGCCGGCCGAGCCCGACATCATGCAGCGCCCGCCGCGCGCCTCCGATGCGCCGATCCTGTCGCCCTTCCTGCTCTGGCGCGTCGTCTTCGTCTCGGTCCTGTTCGCTATCGGCGCCCTCGGCATCTTCACCTGGGCCATGGCCCGCGGGCTCGGCATCGATACGGCGCGGACGATGGTGGTGAATACGGTGGTCGTGCTCGAGCTTTTCTATTTGTTCTCGGTCAGATACCTGTACGGCGCCTCGCTCACGTGGCGGAGCATGCTCGGAACGCCCGCGGTCCTCATCGGCATCGTCATCATCGTCGGCCTGCAATTCGCCTTCACGTATCTCCCCTGGATGCAGTACCTGTTCCAGACCACATCCATCGGCCTCCTCGAGGGCGCGGCGATCATCGGCACAGGCGTCGCCCTGTTTGCTATCCTCGAGATCGAGAAGCACATTGGCCGGGCGCTCTTCCCTGCGCTGAGGCCCGGCGCCGCGAGACTTGAAATCGGAGCCGCGTGACGCGCCTCCTCGGCCCGCCATGCCGCGGCCGACTGCAAAAGAAAGGGATTATGATCATGGCCTACAAATCCATCCTCGTGCACCTCAACAATGAGACTCGCGTCGCCCGCCTCATGAATGCGGCGATGCAGCTCGCGCTGCCCTCGAACTCCCACGTCACCGGCCTTTTCGTCTTTCCTGCCGCCCCGCCGAAGTCGCCGCTGCTGCCGATGATCTCTGGGAGCGCCATCGCGAGCGCGCTCGAGGCCTATGGCAAGCTTGGCGATGACATCCACACGGCCTTCGACAGCGCGACGGCAGGCCAGCCGGTCGTAGGCGAATGGCGACCGTATAAGCCGAAGCGACAGGGATACGTCGAGGCCGTGCTCGATCACGCGCGAACGGCCGACATCATCGTCGCCGCGCAGAAGGAGAGCAACTGGGACTACGCCGATATGTTCGACATCCCCGACTGGATCGCCATGGAGAGCGGACGCCCGGTGCTAGTCGTGCCCAAGTCCGGCAATCTCGACTCGATCGGCGAGCGGGTCGTGGTCGCCTGGAACAACAGCCGCGAGGCGGCGCGGGCCGTGTTCGACGCGCTCCCGCTGCTGCAGAAGGCGGCGGCGGTGACCGTGCTCTCCGTCGAGGAAACTGCAAAGCCCGAAGTGACGAGTGATATCGCCGGTGCCGAGATCGGCGCGACGCTCGCCCGGCACGGGGTCAAGGCCGACGTCCAGCAGGTCAAGCCCGGCGCGCGCGGCGATGCCGGTGCCGAGCTGCTCGCGCAGGTCGCCGCCCACCGCGCCGATCTGCTGGTGATGGGTTGCTTCGGCCGCTCGCGTCTCCGGGAATTCGTGCTCGGCGGCGCCTCGCGCCATGTCCTGCAGCACGCCACGGTCCCCGTCCTCATGGGGCACTGAACGACCGGCCCCGGCCGCAATCGACGCATCGACCGAGTGAAAAGGACGGGCCGTGAGCCCGTCCTTTTTTGCTTTGACGCGGGCGCTTCGACTTTTTTGATGCTGGTACGGAGCACGCCCATTTGCGATGATGCGACCAACAATGGCCGGCAAGGCCTGGATGAATGGGAGCATCCAATGAGCGAGCGGCCACCGGTCACGGATTGGCTGACGGACTGGGATCACCTCGATCCGCGGTGGGTCGACAACCCCTACCCGATCTGGGACGAGATCCGCGCCGCCAAGTGTCCGATCGCCCATACCGGGCGCTTTCGCGGCGCCTACCTGCCAACGCGCTACGCCGACATCCGCGAGATCGCCTACGACCCTGAGCACTTCTCGTCGCGCCAGGTCGTCGTCCGCGACAGCCAGCCCGTCACCGGTGGCGGCGCGCCGCCGATCACGTCCGATCCGCCACGTCACCGCACGGCGCGCATGGTTCTGCTGCCCCCGTTCACGCCGCAGGCCATCGAGAAGCTGAGGCCCAAGACCCGCACCATCTGCAACGAGCTGATCGATGCCTTTGCTGGCAATTCGGGCTGCGATGCGGCGGTCGACTATGCCCAGCACATTCCCGTGCGCGTCATCGCTGCGATGCTCGACATACCGGAGAGTGACGGCGACCGCTTCCGGAAGTGGATCAACGAGATCCTCGAGCTCGGCACAACCGACGACGCCGTACTCCAGCGCGGCCTCGCCGAAATCACCGAGTATCTCGCGGGCCATGTGGAAGCGCGGCGCAGGACTCCCGGCGACGACCTGATCAGCTACCTCCTGCAGTCCAGATACCCGGATGGCGAGCCCTTCAAGCCGAACCATGTGCTCGGCAGCCTACGCCTCCTGCTGGTCGCCGGCATCGACACGACGTGGAGCGGGATCGGCGCCTCGATCTGGCACCTCGCGAAGACCCCGGCCGATCGCGAGCGGCTCGCGCGCGAGCCGGCGCTCATCCCGACTGCCGTGGAGGAGTTCCTGCGCGCGTTCGCCCCCGTCACCATGGCGCGCCTCGTGACCAAGGAGACGACGGTCAACGGCTGCAAATTCGCGGAAGGCGAGATGGTGATGCTGTCCTTTCCGGCGGCGAACCGCGACCCGGAAGTCTTTCCCGATGCGGACAAGGTCGTCATCGACCGGCAGGAGAACCGGCACGCGGCCTTCGGTCTCGGCATTCACCGCTGCGTCGGATCGAACCTCGCGCGCATGGAGATGACGGTCGCCATCGAGGAGCTGTTGGGGCGCTGCCCGGACTTCCATCTCGCCGGCGAGGTCGCTTGGTCGCATGGCACGGTCCGCGGCCCCCGCCGACTGCCGATCGCGTTTCCCTGATCCGGACGGTGCCATTGCGCAATTCGCGTACGCATGCGGCTTGAAGATCGATGCCCGAAGTGGTTCAAGGAGCACATCAATAAGCGCTACCTGAACCGGGACGGAAACGGGGCATGGATCTTACGCGGCGGGCCTATCTCGGCGGCATGAGCACGGCGCTCGGCGCCAGCCTGATGCCGGGGTGGGCGAGCGCGCAGGTCAAGCCGCTGCCGAGTCTGCCCTCGACCATGATCTGGAGCGTCGGCGACGACGACGGCCCGCGTTACAAGGAAGCGCAAGCCATCGCCGATGCGATCAGCAAGGCGCACGGCACGCGCATCCGCCTGCAACCGTCCGAGCGCGCATTCGGGCGTGTCGAGCAGCTCAAGGAGCGCCAGGTCACGCACGGCTTTCTCGGCATGGAGGCCTATTTCGCGGCCGAGGGGCTGCTCGGCTATGTTGCTCCGACGTGGGGGCCACAGGATTTGCGCTGCCTGCTCGGGCGCATGAGCACGATGTCGATCGTCGCGAGCGAGGCGAGCGGCATAAAGAAACTCGCCGACATCAAAGGCAAGCGCATCGCGCGTACGCCGCGCCACACCGCGCTCGGCTACCGGCTCGACGCCATGCTCGAAGCTGGCGGCATCGCACTCAAGGATTTCACTGTCGTCGAGTTCGAGAACAGCGCCGGCGCGCTCGACGCGCTCGTCAAGGGCGAGGTGGATGGCGCCGCCGCCGTGACGAACGCGCCATCCACGCAGGCACTCGACGCCATCGCGGACGACGTCGTGTGGGTCGAGCTTCCCGCGACCGAGAAGGATTTCTGGAGCCGACTCCAGCGCTCGCTGCCGCCTGCCCTGCCGTATGTCACGGACACGGGCCCCGGCATCAGCAAGAGCGCGCCGAAGGCGCTCATGGGCTTTCGCGATCCCGTCATCACCGTCTATGCCGACGCGGGCGAGCTCGAGGTCTATGCGGTGACCAAGGCCATCACCGACAACTTCGAGCTCTATCGTGACGCCACGCCGCTCATGCCGCGTTGGGAGCTGCCGCAGTCGGCCGGCTTTCCGACGGCGCTGCCATATCATGATGGTGCCGTCCGCTTCCTGAAGGAAAAGGGCGTCTGGACGGCCGATCATCAGCGCTGGCAGGACGGCATCATGAAGCGACACGAGCGCCTGCGTCAGGGCTGGGCGGACATGATGTCCAAGGATCCGGCCAAGAGCGCAGCTCCCGCTTCGCTCGCCGAGATGTGGACGCCGCGCCGCGCCGAGATCCTGAAGTCGCTCTAGCCGATCCGGTCGCGCATTCGGCGCCCTCGATTCCCGCAGGTGTCCGTACAGGCTCGCCTCGGCTCGTCTACAGGCCTACCCTGGGTCCCGTCCCGCGAGGCGCATCTATGCGTGTTCTCCAATGGGCACCCAATGTTTTCATAATGTTGCCATTCGATGCGTCATTTTGACACCAGTTTAATGATGCAACTCCCTGTTTCCGCCTGATTTCGGCGGCTTACAGCCCATGGCATCCGCCTTGCTGCGGTTGCCCACGACGTCCCGAGGCCACTCGGCCCGGGCACACGGGTGCACAGACAACGGGGGTTACTCATGTCTTGCGTATCAGCCGCGCTGCGGCTTGCCGTCGGCGCATTCGCCCTGACGTTCGTATTCTTCACCGGCACGACGCCCTCCTCGGCGCAGTCGTCGACGTCCTGCCTGCCGTCCTCGGTGAAGGCCACGCTCAACCAGATCCGCGCGAAGTTCGGACCGGTCCGCATCGTCTCGACGTACCGTCGCGGTGCGATCATTGCCGGCACAGGTCGGCGCAGTCTCCACGCATCCTGCCGCGCCGTCGACTTCCACGCACCGGCCGGCAAACGGTCCGCCGTCATCGCCTGGCTTCGCACCAACCACAAGGGCGGCCTCGGCATCTACAGCTGCGGCATGAGCCATCTTCATATCGACAACGGCGGCCGTTACACGTGGAACAAGTGCATCGGCGGCAGCCGCCGTCGCGTTGCCCACGCGAACTGAGCGCGAAAGTCTTAATCGAGCCAAGGGCGCGGTCTCACGACCGCGTCCTTTGTCGTTCAGCCCGATGCTTTCGGGAACGACTCGGGGACGGCCCAAGTTTGCCTGTTCATACTGGCGCCGTGGTCCCGGCGTTATATGGCGCAGCAAATGCCTGAGCCGGAGTCGTCCACAATGCGCACCCATGTTCTCGCAACTGCCGCAGCCCTGTTTCTGCCGGCGCTCGCAGCAGGACACGAAAGAGCCTTCGCCGCGCAAACCAAGGCGCCCGCGTCACCGAAAAGCGCGGTCAAGGTCGAGGTCGTCGCGAAGGGTCTCGCGCATCCTTGGGCCCTGCAGTTCCTGCCCGACAGACGGATGCTCGTCACTGAGCGGGCGGGACGCCTGCGTGTGGTGACGCCGGACGGCACGCTTTCCCCGGTCGTCGCGGGCGTGCCGAAGGTCCACGCCGCCGGCCAGGGCGGTCTGCTCGACGTCGCGCTGGCACCCGACTTCGCGACCTCGCAGGAAATTCTGCTCTCGTTCTCCGAGCCACGCGAAGGCGGCGCCAACGGCACGAGCGTCGCAGCCGCCCGTCTCGAACTGACCGATCGCGGCGGCAGCCTTGCCAACGTGCGCATCATCTTCCGCCAGCAGCCCGCATTCGCGACCAACCTCCATTTCGGATCGCGAATCGTCTTTGCCGAGGACGGGTCGTTCTACCTCACCGTTGGCGATCGCTACTCGCAGAAGCAGGAAGCCCAGCACCCTAACAATCACATCGGCAAGGTCATGCGCCTCAATCGCGATGGCACGCCCTTCGCGGGCAATCCGAACATGAAAGGCTGGGACCCGGCAGTCTGGTCGATCGGCCATCGCAATGTGCAGGCGGCCGCACGCCACCCCGAGACTGGCGAGTTGTGGACCGTCGAGCACGGCGCGCGCGGCGGCGACGAGGTCAACATCCCACGCAAGGGCCGCAACTACGGCTGGCCCGTCATCACCTATGGACGCGACTACTCAGGCGCCAAGATCGGCGAGGGCACGGCGAAAGCCAGCATGGAGCAGCCGGTCTATTATTGGGATCCCTCGATCGCGCCCTCGGGTGCGGCCTTCTACACCGGCACGCTCTTTCCGGCGTGGCGCGGCAACCTGCTGGTCGGCGGGCTCGCCGCGCAGGAGCTTTCCCGCCTCGTACTCGAAGGCGAAAGCGTCGTCGCGGAGGAAAGATTGCTGGTCGATCTCGGCGCACGCATCCGCGATGTCCGGGTCGGCCCTGACGGCGCGGTCTGGGTTCTGACCGACAGCAACGACGGGCAATTGTTGCGCCTCGTGCCGGGCTGATCCCCATTTCTCGCCGCGAAATCGGCCTTATTGGGGATACACTTTCGTCCCGGTAAGCGGTCGAGACGACGTGGAAACCGGCGTTCGACCGCCTATAGTCTGCAATGCACCACCACGTCGCGCTTCGTCGCCAATGAGGCGCACCTCACGATCCGGCCTTGGAGAAAATGAGCGGAGCCACCCCTGCGGCGGCTGCGCGACTTGATCCGAGATGTTCATGGAATAGAGTGCGGCAAGCGTTTACACCGGCGTTCTCGATGGCCGACGTTGCCATAGCAGCACATTACAAGGACTTGGTTCGATGCTTGGCCCCTTGACCTACCTCGACGCGGCCGTGCTGGCGATCGCCCTGATCTCGGGGCTGCTCGCCATGTACCGCGGTCTCACGCGCGAGCTGCTGTCGATCAGCTCCTGGATCGCCGCGCTGGCCGCCGCCGTGTACTTCGTCTTCTACCACAAGAGCACGGCCGAGCAGATCGCGCAGCAGTTCCAGGCCCCGGTCGCCGTCGCGCAGATCGTGGTCGGCGGCATCATCTTCCTGATCGTGCTCATCATCGTGCATCTGATCACGTCGCGGCTCTCCGACACGATCCTCGACAGCCGCGTCGGCATGATCGACCGCATTCTCGGGCTCGCCTTCGGCGCCGCCCGCGGCTTCATCATCTTCGTGATCCTCTACATGTTCTACGTGAAGTTCTTCGCGCCCGACCCCAACACGCAGGCGGCCTGGATCCGCGAGTCGGCCTCGCTGCCGTATCTCGAATCGGTCGGGCAGACGCTCGAGCAGTTCCTGCTGCGCGTCCTGCCGGAGGACGGCACCTTCCCGACCACGACGCCCCGCGGCGGGCAGCCGGGCTGAGCCCGGCTTACGCTCCGGATACGTAGACGCGCTGGAAGCGCGGGCCGAGGCGCGTCAGCACCTCGTAGCCGATCGTGCCCGAGCTGTCGGCGAGATCGTCGATCTGGACGTGGCGGCCGATCAGCTCCGCCCAGGCACCGCGCTGCGCATGCGCGGGCGGGATGTCGGTCACATCGATGGTCACGACATCCATCGAGACCCGGCCGACGATCGGCGCTGGATAGCCGCCGACATAGGCCGGTGGTGGCGGACGTCCGATCGGGCCGCTGATCGAGCGCAGGAAGCCGTCGGCATAACCCGTGGCGATGGTCGCGAGACGTGAGGGTCGCGCCAGCGTGTAGGTCGCACCGTAGCCGATGGTGTCGCCGGCCCCGGCCTCGCGAATCTGCAGGATACGCGCCTCGACGCGCACGACCTTCGCCGCCGGATTGGGCCGGCCCTCGATAGCCCGCCCGCCGTAGAGCGCGATGCCTGCGCGCACGAGGTCATAGCGATAGTCGCCGCCGAGCAGTATGCCCGCCGAATTGGCGAGGCTCGCCGGCGCCGCCGGGAGCTTCGCGCGCAACGCATCGAATAGCGCCTTCTGCCGCGCATTCATCGGCGAGCCCGGCGTATCGCCACAGGCGAGGTGGCTCATGACGAGCGCCACCGGAAATGCCTCGAACGGCGCCGGATCTGCGGCGAGCGCCTCGACCTCGGCCACTGTCAGGCCGAGCCGGTTCATGCCGGTGTCGACGTGCACGGCGGCCGGCAGGCGCGTCCCCGACGCGCGCGCATAAGCCGCCCATTCCTGGATCTCGGGAAGGCTGCCGAGCACCGGTCGCAGCCCGTATGTCGGGTAGAGCGGCGCCGTGCCCGGCATGAGCCCATCGAGCACGTAGGTCGTCGCCGCCGGCAGCGCGACTTTGACGCGCCGCCCCTCGGTCAACGTCGCGACGAAGAACGTCCGGCAGCCGGCGTCCCAAAGCGCCCTGACAACCGGCTCGATCCCCATGCCATAGGCATCGGCCTTGACGACGCCGGCGCACTCCGCACCGCGCGCCACCGCCGCAAGCCAGCGCCAGTTCGCCTGGATTCCCGCGAGATCGACGGTCAGCAGTCCGCGCGCCGCAGCGCTGATGGCGCCCGGATCAGTCGCGGGTGGGGCAACGGGAACGGACAAACCTCGTCTCTTTCTTACTCATGCCGCTCAGGCAGATACTGATCGTGCGCCAGATCGCCGAACCGCGTGTACTGACCCTCGAAGGCCAGCGTGACCGTGCCGACCGGACCATGGCGCTGCTTGCCGATGATAGCCTCGGCTTTGCCGCTGACCATCTGCATTTTTTCCATCCAGGTCTGGAACTCGGCCGTTCCCTCGCTCGGCTTGGTGCGCTCGACGTAATATTCCTCGCGGAAAACGAACATGACGACGTCCGCATCCTGCTCGATCGAACCCGATTCGCGCAGATCCGAAAGCTGCGGCCTCTTGTCCTCGCGCTGCTCGACCTGACGCGAGAGCTGGGAAAGGGCGATGATCGGCACCTCGAGCTCCTTGGCCAGAGCCTTGAGACCCGTCGTGATTTCCGTGATTTCCTGCACGCGCCCCTCTCCGCTTCGCTTGGAGCCCGAGAGAAGCTGCAGATAGTCCACGATCAGAAGGCCGAGTCCGCGCTGGCGCTTGAGCTTGCGGGCGCGCGCCGCGAGCTGAGCAATCGAGATGCCGCCGGTCTGATCGATGAACAGCGGGATCGTCGACATCTGCTGCGAGACCTGAACGAGACGCTTGAACTCGGCCTCGTTGATCATACCGCGGCGGATCTTCTCGGACGAGATTTCCGCCTGCTCGGCGAGAATACGAGTCGCGAGCTGCTCTGCCGACATTTCGAGCGAGAAGAAGCCGACGACCGCCCCATCCAGCACCTTGTCGGTGCCGTCCGGCTGCCGCTCCGCCTTGTAGTTCTTCGCGACATTGAAGGCGATGTTGGTGACGAGCGCCGTCTTACCCATGGAAGGGCGGCCGGCGAGGATGATCAGATCGGACGATTGCAAACCGCCCATCTTCGCGTCGAGATCGCGAAGGCCCGTCGAAATGCCTGAGAGCCCACCCTCGCGCTGATAGGCGTTGTTGGCCATTTCGATGGCGTGGGTCAGCGCCGTGCCGAACCCGAGGAAACCCTGCCCGTATTTGCCGTTCTCGGCGAGGCTGAAGAGCCTGTTCTCCGCCTCTTCGATCTGATCGCCGGGGGGAAATTCGATGGGCGAATCGTACGCCGAGTTGACCATATCCTCGCCGATGAGGATGAGTTGGCGGCGAATAGCGAGGTCGTAGATCGTCCTGCCATAGTCGTAGGCGTTGATGATCGACGTCGCATTGGTGACGAGCCGCCCGAGATACTGCGGCACGGTGAGACCGGGCTCGATCGGCGGCGCCGTCTCGAAATAGGTCCGCAGCGTGATCGGCGTCGCCTGCTTGCCGCCGGCGATCAGCTTGGCCGCTGTCTCGTAGATCTGCTGGTGCAGCGGATCGAAGAAATGGTGCGGATCGAGGAAGCCCGACACGCGATCGTGCGACTCGTTGTTGACCAGGATGGCACCGAGCAGGGCCTGCTCGGCATCCAGATTGTGCGGGGCCGCGCGGAGCGGCAGCGCCTCGGCTTCGGCATTGGCGGCGCCGGTGGCAAGGCTTAGGAGATCGGGGGCAGTACGGGCGTTGTTCATGCGCGGAAGATCGCCGATTCGGGGTTCGGCCGGGGCGTGGCAAGTGCCTTCGGCCCAAGAGATTCCACGCTTTGCACAGACGTGCATAGGCTAGGCGAAGCGCCGCTTGCCGTGCGACCGAATCGCCGACACACGGATTGTAGTGGCATGCTATGGCAGGGGCGAGACGCCGCCGGTCGTAGCTGCCCGCACCTATCCCATTCTTCGAGGACGCGCCCCATGACTGCCGCCAATTCCCGCATTGCCCGCGCGCTGATCTCGGTGAGCGACAAGCGCGGCGTGGTCGAGCTTGCCGAGAAGCTCGCGGCGGCAGGCGTCGAGATTCTTTCGACCGGCGGTACGGCGAGCGCGCTCAAGGCCGCTGGCATCCGCGTCAAGGATGTGGCCGATCACACGGGCTTTCCCGAGATGATGGATGGGCGCCTCAAGACGCTGCATCCCAAGGTGCACGGCGGTCTTCTCGCCATCCGCGGCGATGCGGCGCACGAGGCCGCGGCCAAGGCGCATGATATCGTGCCGATCGATCTGCTCGTGGTGAACCTCTATCCCTTCGAGGCGACGGTCGCGAAGGGCGCTTCGCTCGAGGACTGCATCGAGAATATCGATATCGGCGGACCGGCCATGATTCGGGCCGCCGCCAAGAACCATGCCGGCGTCAGCGTCGTCGTGGACCCTGACGACTACGGGCGCCTCCTCGAAGAGATGAGCGCCAACGGCGGCGCGACCACGCTCGCCTTCCGCCGCCACCTCGCCGCCAAAGCCTTCGCGCGCACGGCTGCCTATGACGGCGCGATCTCGAACCATCTCGGTGCACTGTTCGAGGGCGGAGAGGCCGCGAAAACGGGCTTCGGCCCGACCTTCACGCTCCAGGGCCGCAAGGCGCAGGACCTGCGCTACGGCGAGAACGCGCATCAGCAGGCGGCTTTCTATGTCGTCCCGCCCGTCGAGGAAGGAATGATCTCATCCGCCCGCCAGCTCCAGGGCAAGGAGCTCTCCTACAACAACATCGCCGATACCGATTCCGCGCTCGAATGCGTGAAGCAGTTCGCGGATCCGGCGTGCGTCATCGTCAAGCACGCCAATCCGTGCGGTGTTGCCGAGGCGGTGAGCATCTCGGAGGCCTATGACCGCGCCTTCGCGACAGATACGGAATCTGCCTTCGGCGGCGTCATCGCCTTCAATCGCGAGCTCGACGCCACGACCGCCGCTCACATTGTCGAGCGCCAGTTCGTCGAAGTGATCATCGCACCGAGCGTGGCGCCCGACGTCGAGGCCATCGTTGCGGCCAAGAAGAATGTCCGCCTGCTCATCAGTGGCGCATGGCCGACGAAAACACCGCCGCGCCTCGATCTCAAGAAGGTCGCGGGCGGCCTGCTCATCCAGGATGCCGATCTCGCGCTGATCGAAGAGACGCGCATCGTCAGCCAACGCCAGCCGACCGATCAGGAGATGGCCGACCTGCTCTTCACCTGGAAAGTCGCGAAGTTCGTGAAGTCGAATGCCATCGTCTATGGCCGCGACCGTCGTACGATCGGCGTCGGCGCCGGTCAGATGAGCCGCGTGAATTCCGCGCGCATCGCTGTCATCAAGGCCGAACAGGCGGGCCTCGATGTGAAGGGCTCGGTCGTCGCGTCGGATGCCTTCTTTCCCTTTGCCGACGGCCTCATTGCCGCGGCGGAGGCCGGCGTCACTGCGGTCATCCAACCCGGCGGCTCGATGCGCGACAAAGAAGTCATTGCCGCCGCCGACGAGCGCGGTCTCGCCATGATCTTCACGGGCCTGCGTCACTTCCGCCATTGAGGCGTCCGTGCACACGACCACGCTGCGCCCTTTGGACATGCCCGACTGGGATCAGGTGCGTGCGTGGCTGCAGCAGCCTGAGATCCAAGCGTGGTGGGGCGGTCTCGCCGCGGCTGAGGCCGAGATCGCCATCGCATCGGAAAGCCCCTCCGCGATCTGCCGCCTGATTCTCGCGGGCGACGTTCCCATCGGCTATGGCCACGCCCTCGATGCCGACATCGTGCGAGGCGGTGGTGGTGCCAACACCCTTCCCGTCGGCAGCTATATCGTGTCGCTCTTCGTTGCCGATCCGGCGCATCGACGGCGTGGTGCCGGCGAGACGGCACTCTCCGCTCTCACGCAGGAAGTCTTCGCGACGACGCTCGCACCGGCTGCCGCGACGCTGGTCCCGGTACGCTATGAGCCAGCCGTCCGCGCCGCCGAGCGCGCCGGCTATCGATGGATTGGCGTCCGCGACGACGGCACGAGCGGCCGCAGTTGGCTGATGATGCGAGACAGGCCGTGAGTTTTGTCCCCTCTCCCCGTCCTTCACGGGGAGAAGGAGAAATCAACCCACAACTCTCCCCACGAACGGCAATTCCCGGAAGCGGCTCGCGAGGTCCATGCCGTAGCCGACCACGAAATACGGTGGACAGTCGAACGCCGCATAGTCCGCCTGGATGGCCACCGACCGGCGCACTTTCTTGTCGAGCAGCACGCACGAGATCACGCGCTTGGCCCCGCGCGCCGCAATGAGGTCCTTGGCGAAGGCAAGCGTGCGCCCCGTATCGAGAATGTCGTCGACGATCAGAATATCGCGTCCGGCAACGTCGAGCCGCAGATCGCGAATGATATCGACCTGTCCGACGGACTTCGTGCCGTCCCGATAGCTCGAGACCGAGAGGAAATCGACCTCGGGCGCCAGCCCCGCATGATGGAGGCCGCGCAAAAGGTCGCTCGCAAAGACGAAGCTCCCCGTGAGGATCGGCACGACCAGCAGCCGGTCGAGCTCGAGGCCGGCAATGGCTGTCGCAAGCTCCGCAATCCGGTCCGCAATGGCCTCGGCAGTGTAGATAACTTCTATTGTTTCCGTTCCTGGGGCGCTATCGGGCATGAATTTTCGCTCACATCGTGCAAACTCGGGCTTGCGGCCGGATCGCCGGGAGGTATAGCAGGCTGATGACGCCATTGCGATCCGCGGGGGCGCGGACGTGCGGCGCGCGACCGCAGCAGGGGGCCTTGGCGGCCCATTACCGTGCCACAATCCTTGTTGATTGATCGCACGACAGCGGGGTGATGCGGCGACACCGGGTGTGCGAGCCGCGGGGGGAAGCGGAGTGATCAGGCTCCAGAATGTCGGATTGAAATACGGACGCGGCGAGGAAGTGCTGCGCGACGTCTCGTTTCATCTCGAACCCGGCTCCTTCCACTTCCTGACCGGCCCGTCGGGTGCCGGCAAGACGTCACTCCTGCGGCTGCTCTTCCTTTCGCTGAAGCCGACGCGCGGCAACATGGAACTGTTCAACCAGAATGTCAGCCGCGCCGACACTGCCAGGCGCTCCGAGCTCCGCCGCCGCATCGGCATCGTGTTCCAGGACTTCCGCCTGCTCGATCATCTCTCGACCTGGGAGAATGTCGCGCTGCCGCTGCGCGTCATCGGCCGCCGGCTCGACGAGTACCGCGAGGACGTGACCGATCTCCTGCAGTGGGTCGGCCTCGGCGAACGGATGCACGCCAACCCTTCCGTGCTCTCAGGCGGCGAGAAGCAGCGCGCCGCGATCGCGCGTGCCGTCATCGGCAAGCCCGAGCTGCTGCTCGCCGATGAGCCGACCGGCAACGTCGATCCGCAGATGGCGCGGCGGCTGCTGCGCCTGTTCGTGGAGCTCAATCGCCTCGGCACGTCCGTCGTCATCGCCACGCACGACCATCAACTCATGCGCCAGTATAGGGCGCCGCGCCTGGAGCTGAACGAGGGCCATGTCCGGATCGTATGACAGGCCGGCTTGGCCACGTGGGCGACCGCAGTCGCGAGAGTACGACGATGTCGACGACTACACGTCGCCGACGGGCCCGCCGCAGATGGACGACTTCACGCAGCCTCTCGAGCTCGGTGCAGCCGCTCACGACCACGCCCCGTCCAATGCTCTTCCGCCCGTCGATATGGCCTCGATCCAGGTCAATTCCTCGATCGTGCCCGCCGGCACGGTGACCGGCACCTCGCTGACGCTCGTCGTGACGATCATGTGCTTTCTCGCCTGCCTCACCGCGGGCGCCGTCTACATGATCAATCAGTCGGCGTCGGCGTGGCTGCGCAATGTGTCGAGCGAGGTCACTATCCAGATCGAGCCACGCGAGAACACCGACACCGAGCGCGTGCTGCGCGATGTCACGGTGTACCTCGCCGGCCAGCCCGGCATTCGCGGCGTCAGGCCACTCAGTCTAGAAAGTGCCACAGAGCTTCTCGAGCCATGGCTCGGAAAGTCCGAGGTGCTGAAGGAGCTGCCGGTCCCGCGTCTCATCGCCCTCGAGCTCGACAGAAGCGCACCGCCGGACCTTGATCGGCTGCGCACGAGCCTCACCGAGCAGTTCAAGAGCGCGAGCCTCGACGATCATCGCCTCTGGCAGCAGCAGATACGCGCCGTCACCCGCTCGCTGGCCCTCGGCGGCATCGCCATTCTCATCCTCGTCGGCGCCGCGACCATGGCCATCATCATCTCGGCCACCCGCAGTGCCATGGCGTCCAACCGCGAGATCGTGGAGGTCTTGCACTTCGTCGGCGCGACGGACCGCTTCATCGCGCGCGAGTTCGAGACGCAGTTCCTGCGGCTCGGCATTCGCGCAGGATTCGTCGGCGCCGCGTGCGCGATGGCCATCTTCTTCATGATGCCATCGATCACCGAGGCTCTGGGCGGCGGCACGCTGACCATGGCGGAGTTCCGCCGGCTGATCGGTGCCGGTACGCTCGACATCCTCGGCTATCTCGTGCTCGTCCTTGTCGTGCTCATCATCGCTGTGCTGTGCATGTTCACGTCGCGCGTCAGCGTCAAGCGCATCCTGCACAGCCAGCACTGAGTGCGCGCGCCAACAACCGCCGATTGCTGCATCCGGCACCTGCGCGTTGACATGAGTCCCGATGTGGGGACAAATCCGCTTCGCGCGTGGCCTCCCGGCGCCCGTGCCAAGGGGGAGCTTTCCGGATACCGTCGATGATGCGGCTCATTATCACCCTGCTGAGCCTCGTGGTTGTTGGCCTCGCCGGCGGCTTCATTGCATTCGCCGTGTGCGCGACGAGCGCCCACGAGCCGCAAGCGCAGAAGGCCGACGCCATCGTCGTCGTCACCGGCGGCGAGGACCGAATCAGCGCAGCCCTCGGCCTGCTACGTCAAAGGAGCGGCCGCCGCCTGCTGATCTCGGGTGTCAATCCTCGCACCAGCGCTGCGGCCATCCGCGATCAGACCGGCGAGGAGCGTCAGCTTTTCGAGTGCTGCGTCGACATCGGCCGCGAGGCGAGCGACACGATCGGCAACGCCGAGGAGGCGCGCGACTGGGCGGGCCAGCACGGCTATCGCTCGCTCATCGTCGTGACATCGGCCTACCACATGCCGCGCACGCTCGCCGAGTTTGCGCGGGCCATGCCGCAGATCGAGCTCGTCGCGCATCCGGTCAGCTCGCGCCACGCGCGCGACAGACCCTGGTGGCAGCATCCCGGCTCGCTGCGCCTGCTCGCGAGCGAGTATCTGAAATACATCGCCGCGATCACCCGCCTCGCCTGGGCCCGCACGCACGCGCTCGTAGGCGGCTCGTCGGCCCATGCGGCCCGCGCGGGCGCGTAGAGCGTTATCCAAAGCCGCGAATGATCCGGCCACGGCCTGTGGACGCCCCAGAGCCGCTGACCTATAAGGCCAGTAGTCCGCGTCTCGGCTTGTGTGATGCCGTTGTCCGGCATCCAATTGAGAAGGGTGGGCATGACCGAAGAGGTCCGTGAGCCGGCCAGCAGAATCGAGAAGCTTTGCGCGGAGCACGGCCTGCGCATGACGGCGCCGCGCCGCGTCATCGCGCGCGTGCTTTCGGATGCCTCCGATCACCCGGATGTCGACGAGGTGTACCGGCGCGTGCACGCGGTCGATCCGCGCATCTCGCTTTCGACGGTCTATCGCACGGTCGGTCTTCTCACGCGGAAGGGCATCATCGCGCGGCACGACTTCGGCGCGGGACGCATGCGCTTCGAGGAAGCGTCGAGCGAGCATCACGACCATCTCATCAACGTCGATACGGGCGACGTGATCGAGTTCCACAACGATGAGATCGAGCAATTGCAGGAGCGCGTGGCGAAGGAGCTCGGCTTCGAGCTCGTCGGCCATCGGCTGCAGCTCTTCGGCGTGCCGATCAAGCGGCGGCGCGAGCGCTAGAGCCTGATCGGTCGAGATGGAAGCGCTGGCGCTTTCATCGAGAGCGTGAATCAGTGTCTCAAACAAGAAACTAGAGCACGCTGGACGACGGCCGTTGATTCCATCCAACGCTGACGTGCTCTAGGATCTACTTGCAGCGGCTCGAGCAGCCACCGGGTCCCTTTTCGCCTTTCGCGATACACCGCTGGAAGCAATCCGGGCCTTTTCCTTTGGCCTTACCCTTGCCGGCCCCCTTGCCTTTCCCCCATCCCTTGCCCCATCCCTTCTTCTTCTGCACCGGGATGAGCGATTGCTCATGCATGTTCTTTTGAAAGCCGATCGGCGCCGATTTGATGGCTGGCGCGCTACCGAGCGCGAAAAGCAAGACGCTCGCCAGGAAAAGCCGGGTGCGCACAGACGCCTCCCACCACCATGCATGAAAGAAAATAGAAAAGCGTGCGTTCGCTATTCTGCGCCCGCGTCCGCCGCAGCGTCAATCAGGGTAGGCCCCGTAGCGCATCACCGACGCCAAGCTCGCCCCCGTCGACGATCTTCACGTAGACGCCGAGATCGCTGTGTCCCCACGTCCTGAGCAGCGTCTCCGGAATGGCCATATCGCGCGCACCGGTTTGCGGGTCGACATTCGTGGCGGCGCACCTCACCGTATCCGCGACGACCTCGCCACGCACGCCACCGAGCGAAATCTCCTTGCCGACCCACGTCTTCTCGATCCACGGCTCCGCACCGTCGATGTAGACGTTCGCGCGAAAGCGCAGCGGATCGACCGGGCGCCCGGCGACGCGCTCGACCTCGCGAACCGTCGCGAGGTTCACGACGTGCAGACACTTCATGGCGACGTCCGAGAAGCTATGTCCCGGCGCGAAGACCACCTTGGGCGGGCCACGCAGCTCGGCCTGCATGTAGGCTGCAAAGAACTGCTCGATCATCTTGCGGCCGAGTGGCGTCGTGAGCTGGCCGCGCGCGACCTGCTTGCCCGCGCGCAGGATCGTCAGCGTTTCCGTGGCATCGTCGAAGCTCGTGGAGAGCGTCGCGAGCCGCTCGTCGCGCATGAGCATGAGAAACGTGATTTTCGGCAGATGGCGCGGGTTGTCCGGATCGAAGCGTCCCGGTCCGTTCTCGATGGCGTAGGCACGATCGAACGGCATGGTCCCGCCGGCGTCGAGCGTCACGCGATCGAGCGCCTCGGGGCTCAGGCCCTTCACCGCGTAACGATAGAGCGCGGTGACCGTCGGCGTCTGCTGTGCGGACATGTTGCGCGTTCCCAGGACACTGCGCTTCTTCCCCTTCTCCCCGCGAAGGACGGGGAGAGGGAATTATGACTCCGCCTCGCGCTTTGCCTTCTCGATCTCGACCATGCGACGGTCGACGTAGTCGCCGACGATCTGGCTCAGGTCCTCGTTCTTGTCCTCGAAGAAGTGACCGGCACCGGGAATGATCGTGTGCTCGATCTTGATGCCCTTTTGCGTCTTGGTCTTGCGCGCCATCTCCTCGACGGACGCACTCGGCACGACCTTGTCGCGCTCACCCGAGATCACCAGGCCCGACGACGGGCACGGCGCAAGGAACGAATAGTCGTAGAGGTTCGCCGGCGGCGCCACGCAGATGAAGCCGTCGATCTCCGGCCGGCGCATGAGAAGCTGCATGGCGATCCACGTGCCGAACGACACGCCTGCAATCCAGCACGAGCGGCTGTCGGCATTCTGGAGCTGCAGCCAGTCGAGCGCCGACGCTGCATCGGCAAGCTCCCCCGGCCCATTGTCGAAATAGCCCTGGCTGCGCCCGACGCCGCGGAAGTTGAATCGCAGCACCGAAAATCCCCGCTCCTGGAACGTGTAGTAGAGATGGTAGACGATCTGGTTGTTCATCGTCCCACCGAACTGCGGGTGCGGATGCAGGATCAGCGGGAGCGGGTTCTCGATCCGCCCTTCTGGGTGATAGCGGGCTTCGAGACGGCCGGCCGGGCCGTTGATCATGATTTCGGGCATGGGACCTTTCGGGCTTTCTGCGCTCGGGGAGGGTTAGGTCGAAGCTGAGCGGTGGCGTCCGTATGCACACGATGCGGCCCAGATCAGCGCCTTGAGGCTCGGCATCGAAAATACTTGACTTGCTCGCTCGGAATTTTCATATACAGACCAGGATTTAGAAACGCTCCAAACTGAGCGTTTCGGTACCGGGCCGGGTTGCGCGTCTCTTAGCACGTAACCATGCCTCGAATGCAAGGTCGTTGTGGCCGCGCGGCACCGCCACGTGTGGCGGACGAGCCGGGGCCCGGCAGACCGGATCGGGCAGGTTCGCCGCGGTGCTTGGACAGGTTGCGTGAGGCGAGTGGGACTATGGAGCTGAACACCAAGGGTCGGTACGCCGTGATGGCCATGGCGGATCTCGCCAGCCAGCCGCCTGGCGAGGCCATTCCGCTGCCCGCCATCGCCGAGCGCCAGCAGATCTCGATCGCCTATCTCGAGCAGATCTTCATCCGCCTGCGCCGCGCCGGCCTGGTGGAAAGTGCGCGCGGCCGCTCCGGCGGCTACCGTCTCGCCCGCCCGGCCACCACGATCGTCGTCGCCGACATCATGTCCGCCGTCGAGGAGGACACGCGCATGACGCGGTGCCGGGGCGAGGACGGCGCGCCGTGCCTGCCCGGTCATCGCTGCCTGACTCACAATCTCTGGGAAGCGCTTGGCGACCAGATCTCGAACTTTCTCGCGACCGTGACGCTGCAGGATGTGCTGGACGGCGTGCCTGCGCACCAGCGGACCGCGCCTATCGATGCCTTCATCAGCCCCGCGGAGGTTCGCACGGTCCGATGACGAGCGCGCGCGCATATCTCGACTGGAACGCGACCGCGCCGCTGCTGCCCGCAGCGCAAGCCGCGATCGTGCGCGCGCTCGAGGTGCACGGCAATCCATCGTCGGTCCACGCCGAAGGTCGCCGCGCCCGTGCGATCGTCGAGGCCGCGCGCGAGCAGGTGGCGGCGCTTGTCGGCGCGCGGCCGTCCGAGGTCGTCTTCACGAGTGGCGCCACCGAGGCCTGCAATAGCGTGCTGGCGGCGCCCTGGGACGCGATCGCCGTTGCCGGCATCGAGCATGATGCCGTCCTGCAGCCGATAGAGGCGGCGGGCGGAGAGCGCATTACGCTCGGCGTCGATGCTCATGGCCGCATCGATCCGTCCGACGTGGCCGCGAAAATCACCTCGCATGGCGCCGGCCGCGTACTCGTCGCGCTACAGGTCGCGAACAACGAGACCGGCGTGTTGCAGCCCGTCGCTGACGTTGCCGCCATCGCGCACGACACCGGCGCTCACCTCTTCACGGACGCAGCTCAGGCCGCGGGCCGCATCGCAATCGATTTCGCCGCGCTCGGTGCTGATTACATGGCGCTATCGGCGCACAAGCTCGGCGGCCCGAAGGGGATCGGCGCGCTGATCGTGCGCGACGGTCGCGATCTGCCGGCGTTCATCCGCGGCGGTGGCCAGGAGCGGCGCCGTCGCGGCGGTACCGAGAACATCCCCGGCATCGCAGGCTTCGGCGCAGCCGCGGAGGCCGCACGGAACACCGTCGAGGAGCGCGCGCGCATTGCCGCACGGCGCGACCGCCTGGAGGCGGGCCTTCTGGATCTGACCCCGGATGCCCATATCGTAGGTGTGGGCGCAGAGCGGCTGCCGAACACGACGTGCATCGCTCTTCCCGGCCAACTGGCGGAGACGCTGGTCATCCGCTTCGACTTGGCCGGCATCGCGGTCAGCGCGGGCGCCGCCTGCTCGGCCGGGAAGATCGGCGTGAGCCATGTGCTGATGGCCATGGGTTGCGACGAGCCCGCCGCGCGGTCGGCGATCCGCATCAGCATCGGCCCGACCACGACAGACCGCGAAATCGACCGCTGCCTCGCTGCCTGGCGCGAGATCGCCGCCCTGCCCAGATCCCTGGCCCGGGCGCGGACCGCCGCTTGAGCGAGCAAACAGAAACGACACGATCAAGAGCACGGAGAACAACAAGATGGCCGCCGTTCAAGAGACCATCGAACAGGTCAAGGCGATCGACGTCGACAAGTACAAGTACGGCTTCGAGACCGAGATCGAGAGCGAGAAGGCCCCGCGGGGCCTGAACGAGGATATCGTACGCTTCATCTCCGAGAAGAAGGGCGAGCCCGCCTGGATGCTCGAGTGGCGCCTCGATGCCTATCGCCGCTGGCGCGCGCTCAAGGAGCCGACCTGGGCGAAGCTCGACTATCCGAAGATCGACTTCGAGAACCTCTACTATTACGCCGCCCCCAAGGGGACGACCGGCCCCAAGAGCCTCGACGAGGTCGATCCCGAGATCCTCGCGACCTACGCCAAGCTCGGCATCCCGCTCAGGGAGCAGGAGATCCTCGCGGGCGTGCGCAAGGCCGGCGAGCCGAGCCCGAGCGACAACGCCGAGGGCGGCGCGAACGGCTATGCCAGCATGGCCGGCAAGGTCGCGGTCGACGCAGTGTTCGACTCCGTCTCGGTCGTCACGACCTTCAAGAAGGAGCTGGCCAAGGCCGGCGTGATCTTCTGCTCGATCTCGGAGGCGCTGCGCGAGCACCCCGATCTGGTGAAGAAGTACCTCGGCTCGGTCGTGCCGCAGTCCGACAACTTCTACGCCGCGCTCAATTCGGCGGTCTTCTCGGACGGCTCGTTCGTGTACGTGCCGGAGGGCGTGCGCTGCCCAATGGAGCTTTCGACCTACTTCCGCATCAACGAGAAGGACACCGGCCAGTTCGAGCGGACGTTGATCATCGCCGACAAGGGCTCGTACGTATCGTACCTTGAGGGCTGCACGGCCCCCATGCGCGACGAGAACCAGCTTCATGCGGCCGTGGTCGAGCTGATCGCCCTTGACGATGCCGAGATCAAGTATTCGACCGTTCAGAACTGGTATCCCGGCGACAAGAACGGCAAGGGCGGCATCTATAACTTCGTGACCAAGCGCGGCGACTGCCGTGGCCACAACTCGAAGATCTCCTGGACGCAGGTCGAGACCGGCTCGGCGATCACCTGGAAGTATCCGAGCTGCATTCTGCGCGGCGACAACAGTCGTGGCGAGTTCTACTCGATCGCGATCTCGAACGGCTACCAGCAGGTCGACAGCGGCACCAAGATGATCCACCTCGGCCGCAACACGACGAGCCGGATCATCTCGAAGGGCATTGCCGCCGGCAGATCGCAGAACACCTATCGCGGGCTCGTCTCGGCGCATCGCAAGGCCACCGGCGCACGCAATTTCACTAATTGCGACAGCCTCTTGATCGGTGACAAGTGCGGCGCGCACACCGTGCCCTACCTTGAGGCGCGCAACTCGTCGGCGCAGTTCGAGCACGAGGCCACGACCTCGAAGATCTCGGACAACATGCTCTTCTACTGCACGCAGCGCGGCCTCTCGGAGGAGGAAGCCATCGCCCTCGTGGTCAACGGCTTCGTCCGGGACGTGTTGCAGCACCTTCCCATGGAGTTCATGGCCGAGACGCAGAAGCTGATCGGCATCAGCCTGGAGGGGAGCGTGGGCTGACGAATTCCGACTAAACGACGTTCGATTTCACGATCGCAGGAAAAATTCATGTGCGAAAGCCTGCCAATTCGGACCGGAATGTGTAGGATGGCGACATTCGGCCACAGGTCGGACCAAAAAAGATGGTGGGGGTCGAGGGGCCTTGCACCACGTGTGCCGGGAGCGAAGCGCGGGGGCGCCAATTGCGGTGGCTGCCCAATCTGAGGAGTGAGCTAATGAGTGACGCAGCTGGTTTCGGTCAGGTGATGATGAGGGCACGGCTCACACGCGAGATCGGGGAGAGCGAAGCGAAGCAGCGCAACGCGCTGTCGATCAAGCGGCCCGGCCTGACGCTTCGCCAGGGCACCCAGGTGACGGTCATCGAGACCCTGGAGCAAGGCCAGGCCTTCCTGGTTGAGTTCGGGCACAAGTCGCCGGACGCCTGCGACTGGCTCGGCGTGCTTTACCCCTCGGAGATCGAGCTGGAAGGGGCAAGCCCGCAGCAGGCGGCCTGAGCCGCCTAGCCGAGACCTGAGCGAGCTGACGACACGGGGGTGCCGCGGCAAGCGGCGCTGATGGATGAGTATTTGCGGCTCGTGCCCGGGGCACGACGCGACGAGACATAGCTTCCCCCTCTCCCCATTGACTTCAATGG
>JAEWIJ010000112.1 GCA_023387235.1 Pseudomonadota bacterium | reverse complement strand
GACCGGCGCCGCTCGTGAGGCTAGCGATGAGGCCCTGATCCTCATCGGTTTCGGCAATGGGCACGAGTCGCGGCAACAGAAGCGCGCGGCCCTCGGCGGCGCGGAGGAAGGCTTCCTGCAGCGCGCGGACGGCGCGATGCGTCGGCAGCAGGATCGTCATGCCCGCCAGTGCGAGCCGGTCGGGCGGCGCGCTGCTGGGCGCCGGCAGGTCTCCGGCCAGAATCGCGCGCGCGAGCGTGTCCAGGAATGGCCGGCCTGCGGTGATGCTCCACACGCGCGCGGGTGTGCCGGCCCTCGTGTCTTTTGCCTCAGCGCTCATGCCGGCTGTGGATCCAGCCGTCGGCGGCTGCAACGGCCGCAGGATCGCCGACGTGCATCCACTGCCCTTCGAGCACGATACCGAAGGCGCGTTCGCGCGCGATCGCCGTGTCCCATGGCCGGTTCAGCGAGAAAGGCCCCGGCGGCGCGCCATCGAAGAGGCGCGGGTGCGCAATGGAGACGCCTGTGAAGGCGAAGGGTGCGCTCTCCGCGCCGCCGCGTCGGCGCAGGCGGCCCGAGGCCTCGAGCGCGAAGTCGCCCCGGCCCTGATAGCCGAGGCTCGTCGCGGCCGGCGCGAGCAGGAGCAGGCAGTCCATGGTAGTCTCGTCCCAGCATCCGGCCAGTCTAGCGAGATTCGAGACCTCCCCCTCCGTCCAGATCGAATCGCAATTGTGGATCAGGAAGGGACCGGGGCCGAGTTGCGGCAGGGCCTTCAGCACGCCGCCGCCCGAATCGAGGAGGTGCTCGCGCTCGTCCGAGATCACGACGTGCGGGACCGTGCGGGCCGCGAGGTGGGCAGTGAGCTGGTCTGCAAGATGATGGACGTTGACGACCGCGAGGGGGAGGCCGGCCTCCGCCAGGCGATCAAGAACGTGGTCGATCAAGGGCTTGCCGGCGACGGGCACGAGCGGCTTCGGCATTTTCTCGGTGAGGGGGCGTAAGCGTGTGCCGAGGCCCGCGGCAAGGACCATGGCAGCTTCCAGGACGGCACCCATTGCAGTGATTGCTCCCGTTCACCCGCGCCGCGCCGCGCGCGAGCCCGGTCCCCCTGGCCACAGGGTTATCCCAGTGGCTATTCCGCAGCCTGGGCTTTTCTGCGCCGGCGCGGCGCCGCGTTGTCGGCGGCCGCGCGGCCAGCGCGTGATTCGGCCGAAGCACTGCTCAATTGCCACATGGCGTCGAGCGTTGCCAGCAGGCGTTCTTCGCGCGCGCGGATCAGCGTCGCGTCCCACGTCCTGAGGTTGCGCAGCTCCTCGGTGAGGCGCGGCAGCGGCGGCGCATTCGGCGCGAAGAAAATCGCGTGCTTGCGCTCGAAATCCTGGTTGCGGGCCCGCTCGTTGAGCGCGCGCGGGACGAGCACGAGATTGCCGAGCGACCCCGTGCAGGCGCGGAGCTCCTCGGCATCGCTGAACCAGTTGCGCCAGACGCTCGTGCGGGCCGGCTTCTGCGGCAGAATGTGCTCGACCGTGAGCTCGTCCGTCTGGAGGCGCGCCGGGTCGCCCGAAAATTCGCTGTCGAGGCGCATGAGCACGAGCTTGCACGAGAGCTGGCTGCGCGGGTGCAGGTCCCTGAGGTTGTGCCGGATATTGCGCAGCTCCTCGCCCGCGAGATCGAGCGGACCGCCGCTCTCGGTGAGCACGCGGTCTTTCTCGATGGCAGTGCGGACCTGCTGCAGGCGTGCCTGGCGCTTGTCGGAGCCGAGGCCGAGCACGCGCATGCCGAAGGCGAGCCGGTCGAGGCGCACGAGAAAAGCTGCGATCGCGCGCGGGTCGTCGCTGTGACGCGTCCACCAGAGCAGAAGCGGTGGAAGCCATTCCGTGCTCGGCAGCCAGCCGAGATGGCGCAGGTGGCGGTTGATCGCGTCGCTCTCCGGGCTGCCACTGTGATCGGCGGCCTGGATATGGGCGAGCGCGCGGCCGAAGGGAATGAGCGTGCCGTCGATGAACCTGGCGCCGCCGCCAGCCGCGGCAGCGAGCCGGCTGATCTCGGAGATCACGGGCGCGCGTGCGTCGCCTATTGCCGCGCGGACGTGGCTGAAAAGCATGTCGAGGCCGGCGCCGAGGCGCACGCCGAGCGCTCCCCACTCGTGCTGGAGGCGCGCGACGTCGCTGCCGGCGACGCTGTCCATGAGCTGCGCATTGATGATGTCGCAGCGGTCGAGCGGGCGCCCGCGATTGTTGAGGGCGGCGAACGTGCGGTGCGCACGATCGACGTCGTGGGAGGTGATCACGACGACCGTGCACGCTTCATGCAGGAAGGCGGCGAGACGCGTGAGCATGGACGCATCACGATCGCTGAGCGCCTCGACGAACTGGTCGCGCACGGCGAGCAGCAGACTTTCCGCATCGCTGAGATTCGCCCGTGATGCGTCGGTGAGCGTCGCGCCGTGCGGCTGAATGTGCTCGCTCATGACGCGCTGGGCCGCGCCGCGCATCTGCAGACGGAAGCGTGCGCGCGTACCCGGCGTGCCGGCGTCGCCGATCATGCGGTCGAGTTCAGGCAGCGCGCGGCCGTCGGCGCGCCGCGCGAGATCACGCAGCACGCAGGCGAGAACGGTGAGTGTGGCGAGCCGCTGCTGGCCATCGATGATCTGGAGTGTGCGCGGGCCGCGGTCGCGCAGGCCCGGCTTGGCCGGATCGAGGAGCAGGATGGGGCCGAGGAAATAGCCGCCAGGTGCCCCTTGTGCATCGGCTTCGCCAAGGGCGATCAGCAGATCCTCGATGAGCTGGCCCGCCTCCTCCGTCGTCCAGGAGTAGGCGCGCTGAAATGCGGGCACCTCGAAGACGTGCGCCGGCCCGAGCAGCTTGCCGAGTGACGTCGCATGGGCATCCAGTCCGTATGTCATGGGAACAGCAGGGCTCGAAAAGCAATGCGGATGAAGGAAAGACGAGGCTTGCAAGGGGACGGGCGCAGTGCCCGTTAGGCGAGCCACCGGTAAGCCGTGCCGTGCCGCTCGACACGACCGAGGCCGGGGAAGGGAATGTGATAGGAGGCGAGTTGCAGGCGATCCGCGACAGCCATGTCGAGGAGCCGGCGGCGGCTTGCGACAGCCTTGGCGCCGTCCATGTCGGATACCGGCTGCCACTCGGGATGGGCAAAAGAAACGTGCGGGTGAAAAAGCGTGTCGGCAGTGACGATGAGGCCCTGAGCGCCGCCCGCAATGCGCACGGAGCAGTGCCCGGGCGTATGGCCCGGCGTCGAGATGTAGGCGATGCCCGGCGCGATCTCGGCATCGGGTGCGGCCGTCGCGAGGCGCTCGCCGACCGTGCCGATCACGCGCTTTGCGCCGACGGCCACGCCCTGCATCCGCTCGGGCAGGCTCGTCACCTCGACCTTGCGCCAGTAGTCGAGCTCCGGCGCGGGCATGATGTGCTGCGCATTCGGAAAGCGCGGCTCGTCGAACTCGTCGACCAGGCCGCCGAGATGATCCGGGTGGCCGTGCGTGACAACCACCCTGGTGATGCCGGCGGGATCGATGCCGGCGGCCTTGAGGCGCGCATCGAGCTTGCCGGCGGTCGGCACGAGCGTGCTGCCGGCGCCCGCATCGACGAGAATGGTCTCGCTGCCCGCGCGCACGAGCACGATGTTGACGCCATACTGCACCTGCGTCGCGTCGCCGACCACGGCGGCGACGGCGTCCTCCGCCATGTCGCGGTTCAGAAGACGCATCGCGACATTCAGAATGCCATCGGAGAGGATCGTGATCTCGATATCGCCGAGCGTGAACTTATGAATGCCGGCGCCCGTAAGTGCGAAAGCGGGGACGCTGCCCGCCGACATGGCGACCGCCGCGGCCAGACTGCCCGCGATCATCTCCCGCCGTGTCGGATGGGAACCATCTCGCATAGTGACCTCCTTCTGGCGCGGCGTCCTCTCCCATGACGCAGCGCTGACGTGGACCAGGGACGTCCCGGATTCTTCATGCGGCCGGTCGACATTGCCTGCCGGTGCCGGCTGCTCGCGGGATCGCGCATGACCACATGTGACAATAGCGTATCAGAACCGTGACGTCGCGGGCCCGCGCGCAAGACATCGCAATGGCTGGCGGAATTGTGATCGGATGGCGCGCGATCAGCGCTTGGGCTTGCGCTGCGGCAGCGGCACGTCGGGCACGCGGGCCGTGGGAGCGCCCGAGGTCTGTGTCACGGGGGCGGTCGTCGGGCTCGGCGCGTCGCTCGCCGTTTGCGGTGTGGCGGCGGCCGCCTGACGCGCCCGCATTTCACGCTCCGCCTGCCGCCATACCTGCACGGCGGCGTTGTGATCCCTGAGCGTTTCCGAGAAGCTGTGCCCGCCGGTGCCATCGGCGACGAAGTAGAGATCCTTCGTCTTGGCGGGATTGAGCACGGCTTCGATTGCGGCGCGGCCTGGATTTGCGATCGGCGTCGGCGGCAGACCGTTGATCGTATAAGTGTTGTACGGCGTCGGCGCGTCGATGTCGGCGCGCGTGATCGGACGCCCGAGCGTGCCTTGTCCGCCGGCAATGCCGTAGATGATGGTCGGATCGGACTGGAGGCGCATGCCGCGCCGCAGGCGGTTCACGAAGACGCCGGCAACGCGCTCGCGCTCGTCGGCGCGCCCGGTCTCCTTCTCGACGATCGAGGCGAGGGTCAGCGCTTCGTCGATGGTCTTGAAGGGCAGGTCGGTCTGGCGCTTGTCCCATAGCGCGGCGATGAAGCGGCGCTGATCGGCGCGCATGCGCTCGATGATGTCGGTGCGGGCCGTGCCGCGCGAGAAGCGATAGGTGTCGGGAAGCAGCGCGCCCTCTGGCGGGACCTCGGTGATGTCGCCGGTGAGGTTCTCTTCCGCGTTGAGCCGCGCGACGATCTGCTGGCTCGTCAGGCCCTCGGGAATGCTCAGGCGATAGAGGACGGCCTTGCCTTGCGAGAGGATCTCGAGAACGTCCTCCAGGCTCGCCTGCTTCTTGAATTCGAACTCGCCGGCCTGGAGAGAAATCTCCTTCCCGCCGGTGAAGCGCGTTTGGAAGGTCTGCGAGAGGTAATGCGCAACGAACAGGCGCCGGTCCGACACAATCCCTTCGCGTTCGAGGCGTGCGGCGATCTCCTGCACGCCTTCGCCGCGCGGAATAACGGCGACGGTCGAGTGCGCGAGCGGACCCGGCGCCGCGAACGTCGAGCGCAGCAGCAGCGCCCCGATGCCGATCACGGACATGCCGAGGAAGCAGAACGTGAGGATGCCGCTCACGAAGCGCAGGAAGCCGTTCATGCGCCGCGCCTCGCGCCGTTCGCGGATGCGCCGCGGCGGACGCGGCGCACGGCCCGGCTCCAGCGCCTCAGCGGGGCTGCGCGGCAGGGCATTCAGGCGTTGGCGGGTGGTATCGAGAGTTGGCAGGGTCTGCCTCATGCTCTGGTTGCTGCTCGCCTCCCTGCTCGGGCGCCGTCAAGTCTTTGCCATATCGTCGGATCGGGCCGCGAGGACCCTGCTCGAGGTCCATCAGGCTATCCTGAAATATGGCCAAAGCGGGCCACGAACATGAAGGCTGTAACATCATTTTCCCGGTGGTGCCGGGACGCACACACGCGGACGGAATGGGGACAACGAATACCCTCACTGCGGCCGTCGTCGGCGTCGGCCGACGCGAAATGCGGCCAATTCTACGCGTCCAGGCGCCGCATGACGAGCGACGCGTTGGTGCCGCCGAAACCGAACGAGTTGGAAAGCACGGTATCGATCTGCTTCTTCTTCGCCGTGTGGGGGACGAGGTCGATGGTCGTCGATACCGAGGGATTGTCGAGATTGAGCGTCGGCGGCGCGATGTTGTCGCGCATGGCGAGGACCGAGAAGATCGCCTCGACCGAGCCGGCGGCGCCGAGAAGATGGCCGATCGCGGATTTCGTCGACGACATGGCGAGATTGCCGGCGCTGTTGCCGAACAGGCGCTCGACGGCGCCGAGCTCGATCTCGTCGCCCATGGGCGTCGAGGTGCCGTGCGCGTTGACGTAGTCGATTTCGTCGGCGGTGATGCCGGCCCGCTTCAGCGCCGCGCGCATGCAGCGATAGGCGCCGTCACCGTCTTCGGCAGGTGCGGTGATGTGATAGGCGTCGCCGGACAGGCCGTAGCCGATGATCTCGGCGTAGATACGCGCGCCGCGCGCCTTGGCGTGCTCCAGGCTTTCGAGCACGACAATGCCGGCGCCCTCACCCATGACGAAGCCGTCACGGTCCTTGTCGTAGGGGCGCGAGGCTTTGGTCGGCTCGTCGTTGAAGCCCGTTGAAAGCGCGCGGCAGGCGGCGAAGCCCGCCATGGCAATGCGGCAGATGGGGCTCTCGGCGCCGCCCGCCACCATGACGTCGGCATCGCCGAGCGCAATGAGGCGCGAGGCATCGCCGATCGCGTGGGCGCCCGTCGAGCAGGCCGTGACCACGGCGTGGTTCGGTCCCTTGAGGCCGTGCCGGATCGAGACGTAGCCGGACGCGAGATTGATCAGGCGGCCGGGAATGAAGAACGGGCTGACGCGCCTCGGTCCCTTTTCCTTGAGCAGCAGCGAGGTTTCGGCAATGCCGTTGAGGCCGCCGATGCCGGAGCCGATCAGGACGCCCGTGCGCTCCTGCTGCTCCTGCGTCTTGGCCGCATAACCGGAGTCCGTGAGCGCCTGCTCGGCCGCCGCCATGGCGTACACGATGAAATCGTCGACCTTGCGCTGCTCCTTCGGCTCCATCCACTGGTCGGGATTGAAAGTGCCGGCAGAGCCGTCACCGCGCGGGATGAAGGATGCGATCTGGGCCGCGATATCGGCGACCTCGAATTCGGTGATGCGGCGCGCACCACTGCGGCCCTCGATGAGGCGCGACCACGTGGGCTCGACGCCGCAACCGAGAGGAGTAACGAGGCCGAGCCCCGTGACGACAACGCGCTGCATCCCACACCTGTCCAGGTTATCCGGCCGGGAGCCCGCGTCGCGCCACCGCTCCCGCCGTGTCATGCCGCCCGAATACGCCGAGACGGCATCCCCCAATCCAGAGCACCATCACTCGCCCGTCGCACGCGCCGCACCGGTTCCCCCCGATGGCGTGCGCGACGGATTGCCGGTGCTCGCTCAGGCCGTGTTGGCGGCGCTCTTCTCGAGGAACTTCACGGCGTCGCCGACCGTCTGGATCTGCTCGGCGGCATCGTCCGGAATCTCACAGCCGAACTCTTCCTCGAACGCCATGACCAGCTCGACGATGTCGAGGCTGTCAGCACCGAGGTCATCGATGAAGCTCGCCGTCTCGACGACCTTCTCGGCTTCCACGCCGAGATTCTCGACGACGATCTTCTTAACGCGCTCTGCGACGTCGCTCATATCCAATTCCCTCGCGCTCTTGTCACCTCAAGGAACCGCGACGCGGCCCTGACGACCCTACTCATGCCGCTGCCCGTGAAGCAGCGGCGGTTACTTGCCTCAATCGATTCGGCTCTGTCGTGGGGATATCCACTACAGGGTGCTTGAAATCGATGCAAACTCCGGAGCCCACGGCTCGAATTTTCGGCTCGTTAACACACAACAAATCCCTTGGCTAGCGGCCCCGGCACGGCCCCGACGCGGCATTGTGCACAGCAGCGGAACCGTCAAACGACCTTCAGATCATGACCATACCGCCGTTGATGTGAAGGGTTTGTCCGGTCATGTAACGAGCCTCTTCACTGGCAAGGTAAACGGCGGCCGCGGCGATATCCTCGGGCTTGCCGAAACTCTGGGCCGGAATGGCCTCCTTGATGGTGTTTGTCTGCTTCTCGTTCAGTACGGCGGTCATGGCCGTTTCGATGAAGCCGGGCGCGATGCAGTTTGCCGTCACGCCGCGCGAGGCGACCTCGCGGGCCAGCGATTTCGTCATGCCGATCATGCCGGCCTTGGAGGCGGCGTAGTTGCCCTGACCAGGATTGCCGAGGATGCCCGACACCGACGAGATATTGATGATGCGGCCATAGCCCGACTTCGACCGCATCATGTGGCGGGCCGCCGCCCGCATGAGCATGAAGGTCGACGTCAGGTTGACGGCGATGACCTCGTCCCACTGCTCGTCCTTCATCACCATGAGGAGGTTGTCGCGCGTCAGGCCCGCATTGTTGACCAGGATGTCGAGACGGCCGCCGACGAGCTTGATGGACTCGTCGATCAGCTTGCCGACCTGCTCCTTGTTGGCGAGATCGCACGGCTGCACGAGCGCGCGCTCGCCGAGCTTCGCCTTCAGCGCATCGAGCTTGTCGGCCTGGCGGCCGGAGAGCACCACAGTCGCGCCCTGGGCGTGCAGCGCCTCGGCAATGGCGCCGCCGATGCCGCCCGTGGCGCCCGTCACGAGCGCGGTCTTGCCCGTCAGATCGAACATGATCGTATCCTTCAGCTCATCAGTTGCGCGGCGACGGCTTCGATGTCGGCGGGTGTGCCGACCGGCGTTGCCTTCAGCGATTTGTCGATGCGGCCGGCGAGGCCGCTCAGCACCTTGCCCGTGCCTATTTCGTAGAGTTCCGTGACGCCAGCACCCGCCATTGCCAGCACGCATTCGCGCCAGCGCACGGTGCCCGTCACCTGCTCGACGAGGCGCGCGCGGATCTCGGCCGGATCGCTGATCGGGGCTGCGAGCACGTTCGCGACGACCGGTACGACAGGCGCCTTGATCTCGACCTTGGCGAGCGCCTCGGCCATGGCATCGGCGGCGGGTTTCAGCAGGCGGCAATGGAACGGCGCGGAAACAGGAAGCGGGATCGCGCGGCGCAGGCCGTGCGCCTTGCCCACTTCCGGCACGCGGTCGATGGCCGTCTTGTGGCCCGAGAGCACGACCTGCGCCGGCTCGTTGTCATTGGCGACATCGCAGACATCGCCCTGAGCGGCATCCGCGGCGATCTTCCTCGCAACGTCGAGCCCGACGCCGAGCAGCGCCGACATGGCGCCGACGCCCACGGGAACGGCCTTCTGCATGGACTGGCCGCGCAGCTTCAGAAGCCGCGCCGTGTCCGCGACGGAAATCGCGCCCGCTGCGGCAAGCGCCGAATACTCGCCGAGCGAATGGCCGGCGACGAACGCCACGCGATCCTTCAGCGAAAAACCCTTTTCTTTCTCCAGCACGCGCATCACGGCGAGCGAGGCGGCCATCAGCGCCGGCTGGGCATTCTCGGTCAGCGTCAGCGTCTCGATCGGGCCCTCGAACATGAGGGCCGAGAGCTTCTGCCCGAGGGCCTCGTCCACCTCGTCGAGCAGTGCGCGAGCGGCCGGAAAGGTCTCGGCCAGTTCCTTGGCCATGCCGACGGTCTGGCTGCCCTGGCCGGGAAAGACGAAGGCTTTCGACATGCGCGGGTCCATGGTTGGAGGTTGGTGCCGGTCCGCGGACCTTGCCGCGGCTCTCCCGGAACATAAAGTGAAAATGTGCCGATGCCACGGATGGGCATCAAGGCTCGGAGCGGGCTCCGGCGCCTTAAGGGCATGGCGAATGAGGCGGTGTCAAGAGAGCGTCACGCGGATAGGATGCGCCGCCGTGGAATGAACCGGTTGGGGGCGGCGGGGGGCGGCTTGATCAAAGGCATCATCTACGACTTCGACGGCGTGATCGCGGATAGCGAAGTGCTGGCCAATATCGTTCTGGCCGAGGCGGTGACGGCGCTCGGCCTGCCGACGACGCTTCAGCAGTCCTACGATCGCTACATGGGCAAGAGGGCGGCGGAGATCGTCGTGGCGATCGAGGGCGCTTTGGGGCGGACGATCGTCCCCACCTTTACGGACGATCTGCGCGCGGCGACGCTCGAACGCTTTCGCCGCGAGTTGAAGGAAGTCGCGGGCGCTGGTGCTTTCATCCGGCGCCATGCGCAACTGGCGCGTTGCATCGCCTCATCGAGCTCGGCCGAGCGCCTGCGTGTGAGCCTCGACGCCATCGGGCTCACAGACGCTTTTGCCGATCGCGTCTTCAGTGCCGATCTCGTGCCGCGCGGCAAGCCGCATCCGGATATTTTCCTCTATGCGGCCGACAAGATCGGCGTCGCGCCTGGGGCGTGCCTCGTTATCGAGGATAGTGCCGGCGGTGTGCGGGCGGGCGTGGCTGCCGGCATGACCGTGCTGGGCCTTTGCGCAGCCGCGCATATTCAGGATGGTCATGCCGATCGCCTGCGCGCGGCCGGTGCGACGCACGTCGCTGCGAACTGGCAGGAAGCCGGCGCGTTCATCGCCGCGCGACTTTAGGTGCGCACGCAGCTATCCTGTCCAAAACACACGCGAGGAAGCGCGCATGAAATGGCAGATCGGCGACGTCACGGTCACGAAGATCGTCGAGCTCGAGATGACGGGCGGCAGCCGCTTCATCCTGCCCGACGCGACGCCTGAAGCCGTCCGGCCGATCTCGTGGCTCGCCCCGCATTTCGCCGACGAGAACGGCCGCCTCCGCATGAGCATCCACGCGCTGCTCGTCGAGGCGCCGAGCCGGCGCATCATCGTCGACACCTGCCTCGGTAACGACAAGAAGGACCGCCGCATTCCGACGTGGAACGAGCGCAGCGGGCCATTCCTCGATGATTTGACTGCCGCCGGCTTCGCGCCGGAGACCATCGACACGGTGCTCTGCACGCATCTGCACGTCGATCACGTCGGCTGGAATACGCGGCTCGTAAATGGCCAGTGGGTGCCGACCTTCCCCAAGGCGCGCTACCTCTTCGGCCGCATTGAGTACGAGTATTGGACGACGCAGACGGCGCGGCCCGATCAGCATCCTGTCATCGCCGACAGCGTGAAGCCCATATTCGACCTTGGCCTCGCCGATCTCGTCGAGCTGGATCACCAGTTATGCCCGGAAATACGCCTCGTTCCGAGCACGGGCCACTCACCGGGCCACGCGAGTGTGCTCATCACGTCGAAGGGACAGCGCGCGATGATCACGGGCGACTTCGCGCACCATCCCTGTCAGTTCGCGCATCCGGAGTGGTGCTCGGCGGCCGACTACGACCAGAAGGCCGGCGAGGTTACGCGGCGGCGCATCCTCGCGGAACTTGCGGGCGAGCCGGTGCTCGTCATCGGCACGCATTTCGCCGGCCCCACCGCCGGGCACGTCGTGCGCGACGGTGAGGCCTTCAAGCTCGTCGTGTGATCCCTACATCCGCTTGCCGGTCTCCAGCAGCGACTTGAGATCGCTGAGCACCCACGGCCAGCCGCCGCCACCGCTCTCGACGGGATTGTTGTTGCCGGGGACCATGCCGGCGACCAGCGGTGCGTTCGTCACGTCATGCGTCATCACGACCGTGCAGACGCCGCTCGGGCTCTCGAAGATTTCGTAGGTGAGGCGCGTCGGCGGCTCGGCGATCATCTCGGGCGAGAACTGCGGGTGCCACGTCTGCACGAGCTTCTTCGGCGGATCGCTCTCGATGACCTCGCCGAGGATGATCTTGTCGGGCAAGCCGAAGGACTTCATCTCCGCGCTCGCCTCATGATGATATTTGCCGCCTTGCTTCAGCTCATACGATGCGCGGCCGCCGTACGCATAGCGGTCGGTCCACTCGGGCTTGGTGATCGCGTCCCAGATCGCCTGTGCGCTGGCCTTGATGACGATCTTGTAGACCAGCGTCGTCGATGCCTTGTCCGTCATGATCCATCCTTTTCCTCGAGCTCGGCCTTCAGCGCGAGAAGCGCCGAGACCTGCCGTTCGCGATACTTGTCGATCCACCGGTCATGGATGATCCGAATTGGGACGGGATTGAGAAAATGGAGCTTCTCCCGGCCTGACCGGCGTGTGACGACGAGGCCCGCGTCCTCCAGGATCTTGAGATGCTTCATGACGCCGAAACGGGTCATCTCCAGCCCGGATTCGAGCTCTTTCAGCGTGCGGCCATCGCGCTGGAAGAGCAGGTCCAGAAGGAAACGACGCGTCGGATCAGCAAGCGCTTTGAATACGAGGTCGTCGTCGGTCACGTCTGAACTATAGGTGACCATTTAGTCACCTGTCAATGACGCGCGAGGTAAAGGTCACGAACTTGCCGGCCGTGCTCATTAAGTGGCTTTCATTGCTGGAATTTCTTTTGCCCTTTCTTGTGAGCGGCAAGCGCGGCGAGGCGCTCGTTACGCCACAGCGACTTCTCGGCGATCTTCTCCGGCGCGGGCGGTGCGCCCCACGCTTCGGAAACGCGCCGCCAGCTCGACTCCTCCCAGACGGAGGGCTTCGGCAGGTCCTTCATGTAGCGGCGGAACCAGTCGCCGTAGCGCTCGCAGTAGTCGGCGGTTCCCTTGGGCGCATTGAGCTCGATCGTCTCGAACGGCCCCATGAACGCCCAGCGTAGGCCGAGCCCGTCCGCGATTGTGTGATCGAGATCCTGCGGCGTGACATAGCCTTCGTCGACAAGGCGGAACGCTTCCGTCAGCAGCGCGACCTGCAGGCGATTGAGGATGAAGCCGTCGATCTCCTTCTTCACTTCGATCGGCACCTGCCCGACGCTTTGATAGAAGCTGCGCGCCTTAGCGATCGTCTCCTTCGTCGTCCACGGTGTGCCACACAACTCGACGATCGGCACGAGATGCGGCGGGTTCACCGGATGCGCGACGAGACAGCGCGCGCGGCCCGCGAGCTTCTCCGTGAAGAGCGAGGCGACAATCGCGGACGTGGAGGAGGCGAGGACCGTCTCCGGTGCCGCTGCCGCATCGAGCCGCTGCCAGATGGCGAGCTTGTCTTCGAGACGCTCCGGCCCGGACTCCTGCACGAGATCGACGCCCTTCACGGCATCTTCGAGCGTCGGCGCGGTGCTGAGGCGTGCGGCAGCCTTCTCGGGATCCGTGACGAGGCCATGCCGGGCGAGATCGTGCAGCGATTCCGTGACGAGTCGCGGCGCTGCGGCGGTTGCATCGGGATTCGCGTCCCACATCACGACATACCAGCCCGCGCGCGAGAACACATTCGCCCATGCGCGGCCGATCAACCCCACGCCCACCAGCCCGATTGTCGGCATCGTCGTTTCTCCCTGCGTTCAACGTTGCGACGAGGGAAGCAAATGGGCGCACGATCAGCAAGTGGCCTGCATTCGCGCCTGCGGCGCGACGGGGCTTTCGCCCCTGACCCCAACCGGGGAGACCCCGGACCCCCTCCTTTTTATGATTTGGCGCAAGCGGCGAACTCAACAGGTCCCTTCTCCCCGTCCTTTACGGGGAGAAGGTTAGGATGAGGG
>JAEWIJ010000245.1 GCA_023387235.1 Pseudomonadota bacterium | reverse complement strand
GCGCCGGCGCGCGCCGCTCCTCATGATCGAGGCGGAAGGTCGCGCCCATGCGGGTCGCGGCATCACGCAGCACCGGCCTGAATTCGAGAAGCTGTTCGAGACCGAGACGCGCGTTCGGCGCCGAGATCGCAATCGCGCCGACGAGATCGCCGCTCTCCGTCAGAACCGGCATGGCGACGCACACGACGCCGTCGATGAATTCCTGCTCGTCGGTGCCGATGCCGCTCTCGCGGATCTTGTCGAGCGCACGGCTGAGCCGCGCGGCGTCCGTGAGCGTGCGGCTCGTGTGTCGGATGAGGGGCAGCGCGGCGATGATCTCGGCGCGCTGATCGAGCGGCTGCAGCGCGAGCAGCAGCTTGCCGATCGCGGAGGCGTGCGCGGGCACGCGGCTGCCGGCCTCGAAGCGCAGACCGAGCGGCCATTTCGCCTCGACGCGGTCGAGGTAGATGACCTCGGAGCCCGAGAGGACGCCGAAATTGCAGGTCTCGCCCACTTCCTGCGACAGCGCCTGCAGGATGGAATGGCGCAGCGCCCGCGGCGCGGCGGCGCCGAGCGTATCGAAGGCGAGCTTGATGAGGCGCGGGCCCTCGATATAGCCGCGCTTCCAGTGATCGCGCTCGATGAGCCCCATTTCGGCAAGCGCGGCCGTGATGCGGTGGGCGGTCGGCTTGGTGAGCCCCGAGCGGCGGACGAGCTCGGCCATGGAGAGCGGCTCGCGCGCGGCCGAGACCAGCTCCAGAATCATGAGCGCCTTACCGCTGGCGCCGAGCGGCGTCCCATCGGCACCCTTGTCGCGGTCGGCGGTCGATCGGGAGCGCGGCGCGCCATTTGCGGGGCGCTTTTGCGATCTGTTCGTCATGGGCCTCTTCTAGGACAGGTGTTTGGCCGAGTATCGCTTGTCTCGATCTGCGAAATCAATCGTTGTGCTGGGTGAGAGCCTTCGCCATTCGTTGCATAGGGAGGGAACCAGATATGCCCTCGGCATCAGGATAGGGCGATCAGGGCGCTTTGCCGGGCTTGGATTTGCCTGAGTAAACGGCGGCCGGATCGAAGAGCGGTGCCCCGCCGACGGGGCGCATGGTGAGGCTTCCCGGATCGCCCGGGCCGAGCGGCACCGCGCGGTAGAAGCAGCTTTTGCGGCCGGTGTGGCAGGCAGCGCCGGCCCCCGCGACCCGGACCTTGAGCCAGATGGCATCCTGGTCGCAGTCCGTGCGCATCTCGACGACCTCGAGGATGTTGCCACTCTCCTCGCCCTTCTTCCACTGCCGCCCCCGCGAGCGGCTGTAGAAGTGCGCCTGGCCCGTCTCGATCGTGCGGGCGAGCGCCTCCGCATCCATCCAGGCAAACATCAACACCTCGCCCGTGTCGGCATCCGTCGCGACCGCCGCGAGCACGCCGGCCTCGTCGAACTTCGGCGCGAAGGCGAGGCCCTCCTCGATGTCGCCGGCCGAACCGCGACCGGCAAATGGTCCTGATGCAGGCGTGCTCATGATGCGTTCCAATACGACGCTGTTTGAGGCCGGCCGGGAAGTGGCTCAGCTCAGGTTCGCTGGCCCGCATGAACCATCTGGAGAAAGCGGTCGCGGTAGCTCGGATCGCTCTCGAACACCCCGCTGAAACGCGTCGTCACCGTCGAGACGCCGTGCTGGCGGACGCCGCGCATGGACATGCACTGATGCTCCGCCTCGATGAGGATCGCGACGCCGCGCGGCGCGAGCACCTTCTCGATGGCGCCGGCAACCTCCGCCGTGAGCTTCTCCTGTGTCTGCAGGCGGCTCGCGAAGATCTCGACGACGCGCGCGAGCTTCGAGAGACCGACGACGCGGCTTCCCGGCAGATAGGCGATATGGGCGACGCCGACGAACGGCGCGATGTGATGCTCGCAGTGGCTCTGCACGCGGATGTCGCGCAGCATGACCATGTCGTCATACCCGCCGACGTCCTCGAAGGTGCGCGAGAGCGCTTCCACGGGATCGGCGCCATAGCCAGCGAAATATTCCTGGAAAGCGGCCGCTACGCGTTTCGGCGTGTCGCGCAAGCCCTCGCGGTCGGGATCGTCGCCGGCCCAGGCCAGGAGCGTGCGAACGGCTGCCTCGGCCTCGGCGCGCGAGGGCCTCGCGGGCTTGCTGTCTTCCGTGAGCTTGAGGCGTGCGGCGCCATTATTCTTGATCATCGGCTCCATGTTCGACCTTCCGGGGAGCGTTTCGGATGAGCGCTGGTTGAGCGCTTATCATGTTTGGCCGGGCTTGTATCCCTCGGTATTGCTCGGCTTCATGGCTCGGCTTTGGGGCGCCGCGCTTGAATTCGGTCCGCCCGCGCGCGATATATCCGACAGAACGCATGGACGGCATCGCGGCGGCCATCTGTCGGAGTTTGCTCCCACTCATGTGTGATGGCACGATCATCGCGACAAGGTGGAGCAGAACTCGTCTGTCAACGTATCTGGCAGCCGCCAAGGCGGTCAACCGTCGTCCGGAACGCTCGAAAGAACAGCCTTAAAGGTCGGGGCTACAGGATCATGACCGAGCTGAGTGACCTATACAGCCAGCGCATCATCGAGCTGGCCGCGGCAATTCCGCCGGCCGGCCATCTGGCCGCGCCCGACGCCACGGCCTCGGCCCACTCCAAGCTCTGCGGCTCGACGATCGCGATCGAGCTCGCGATGAATGGCGATCGCGTGAAGGAATATGCGCAGACCGTGAAGGCGTGCCTGCTCGGTCAGGCATCGGCGGCGATCATGGCGCGCAACGTCGTCGGCGCGAGCGATGCGGAGCTGCGCCAAGTCGCGGCCGAAATGCGCCGGATGCTGAAGGAGGACGGGCCGCCACCGAGCGGGCGTTGGGCCGACCTCGCAGCGCTCCAGCCCGTGCGCGAGGTGAAGGGGCGGCATGCCTCGACGCTGCTCGCCTTCGAGGCTGTCGTGCGCGCGCTCGATCAGATCGCCGAGAAACGCGGCGCGCACGAGACCGTCGCCGCACGCGACTGAAGCAAGGCTCGACGAGCATGGCGAATACGCTCCAGCGTGCGAGCAAGGAGATCGCCAAGGCGCCGGTGCGGCTCTACCGCTGGACGCTGAAGCCGCTGCTCGGTCATGAATGCCGCCATCTGCCGACATGCTCGGAGTATGCGCTCGATGCCATCGAGCTGAATGGCGCATGGCGCGGGTGCTGGCTTGCCGGCGCGCGCGTGTGTCGCTGCCATCCCTGGGGCACCTCGGGCTACGATCCCGCACCCGATATCCGTGGCGAGCGCCGCTGGCTCGCGCCGTGGCAGTACGGACGCTGGACGCAGCGCGGCGTCGAGGCGGATCGATTGCCGCCCATGTAGAACCTGTCCGCATGGCGACCGCCGCCATAGCACCACGCCAAGCACCCCTTGCCAGCAGGTGGCGGCAGAAAAAGTTATCTCGAGCTCAAGCGCCGCAGGCGCTCCTCGGCTTCACGCGCGCCGAGAGCACGGGCCTTCTCGTACCACTGCCGGGCGGCGGCGACATCCGGCTGGACGCCCGCAACCCCCATGGCGGCGAGCTCGACGGGATCGTATGTCCCCGCGAGCGCCAGAGCGCCTTCAGCCAGATCGGCATCGGCCGCCCGCCGATAGAAGAGACGCGCGGCGGCGATATTGCCCTGCTGGGCCTGCGCGCGGCCGCGAATGACGAAGGCGAGAGCGCGCTTCTGATCCTCCGTGAGCTCTCGCGGCTCCTTGGGCTGCGGGGGAGCCGCCGCGGGCGCTGGCGGCCGCTGAGCCGGGGGCGGCGGAGACGCTTCGAGCGGGGAGGGCGGATTGCCGACGGAGGCGACGCTGCGCTCACGCGGCGCAGAAGGCTGTTGCGGCGCGATGAGCTCGGCCGCCGCGACGACGAGCGAGGCGCGCGCCTCGGCGAGCACCGTGCCGTCGATCTGCACGAGCGCGATGGTAATGTCGGCTTTTCCCGATACGCCGACCGGAATTGAAATGCGCAGGTTCGGGAGCACGGAGAGCGGCACCGCCCACGAACCGGGCGCGATCGAGTGCCCCTCCGAGAGTACGGCTGCCGGCGGCACACCGCGAATGCGCACGAAGCTGTTGCGCGGGATGGCGTCGATGGGACCGATCTGGATCGGCATCGCGGTCTCGCTGGCCGGCTCGACGAGCACGACCTTGCCGATGTTGATGCGCGGCTTCTGGTCGAGCTGGGCCTGGACCTGAATGCGCACGCTGTCGTCGTCATCGACGCTGGAGACGGCGACCGTGCCGTGAACGGCGGGCACCGCAGCAGCAGGCTGGAGGCCGCCCGCGGCGAGCGTGGCGATGCAAAGACCGGTTGCGCCCATCAGGATGCCGCCGATCGGCACCCGCCTCCTCGTCATGGTCATGTGGCCCCCTTGGGCTGCAGAAGCGTGACCGGCGCGACCCCCGCGCCGGCCATCCGCCGCCGAGCCATCAGTTCTGTCGCTGCTTGGTCCATTCGATGAACTGCTGGAAGAGTCGCTCCTGCTCGGTCGGATCGTCCGGCGCCGCGCGCGCCGCCTGCGCCCGCGCAAGGGCATGGTCGATCTTGGCACGGGAAGCGGGAGGCGCTGCCGGCGCTCGCACGATCTTGTCGAGCTTGTCCTGCATGGGCTGGAAGCGCGTCCAGCCGGGGACTTTCGCGGCGAGGTTCACGTCCTTCCACTTCGGATGATAGCCGGGCTCGTTCTGCAGGCGCGGCAGGCGGTCGTGGATGTAGTCCACGAGACGCGAAACACGCTGGAAGCGATCCGTCTCGCGCGGCCAGTCGTACACCGCGAGCACGGCCGGCACCGCGATCGTCTCGATGCGCTGGCCTTCGGGAATGAGGGCGGGATAGTCCTTCGATTCGAGGTAGGCCGGCAGATAGTACTCGAGCTTGTCGTTGTACTCGACAGGCAGGAACTTGAAGCCCTCGGGGAAGCCGCCCTTGAGGAAGGGCGCGAGCGGCTTCGAGGAGACCCACACGGTCGCTGCGAACTTGGACTCGCCCTTGCGCATGGAGGCCATGGCCTCGCTGTGCGGGATGAACTGGGCGTCCACCTTGATGCCGAGCTGCTTGAAGATGATCGGTCCGCTGTAGGCGGCGGCCGTGCCGATCGTATTGAAGTTGACGGCCTTGCCTTCGAGGTCCTTCACCGAGTTGATGCCGGGCCCCGCGAAGATGTGGAGCTCGGAAGGGAACAAGTTCATCAGGTAGTTGATGCGCTTCGAAATGCCCGCGATCTCGGCGTTTTCCTTGAAGTGCTCGAGCACGTCGGCATAGACGATCGCCGCGTCGACACCGCGCAGGTAGAGCAGGTCGAACACGTTGTCGAACGGCCCGCGCGTAACGATCGGCAGGACGCGCATATTGTCGCCATCGTCGACGACACGCGCAAGCTCGGCCGCGAACTGCAGCGGCGCGCCTTCCGTGCGACCAGCCGCGAGACCGACCGTCCAGGAGTTGATCGCCTCCTTGCGCCGCTGCTCGGTCGAGGGGGCGGCCGCGGGCGCCTGCTTGGCGCGCTTGGTATTGGCTTGCGCAACGACGATCTCCTGCGCATCGACGCGCGCGAGCAGCGGCGCGGCGAGAATGCCCAAGGTCAGCAGCGCCCCGATGAGCCCCCTGCTGCAACGCGAAACGATCATGGATACCTCCGTTCATACGACCGCGACGGGCAGGCCTCGGGCGCCGCCACGCAAGCTGTTCTGGGGCCAATGCCCATCATCAGGACGCGCGTCGATGCGCACGTCCCGCGATCCGGCTGTCGGTGCGCGCCGAAGCGCGCAATCCGGCGCATTTCCGTTCCCGTGCCGGCGGCGCGCGCTCTTGCGCACCGGCAGCCGCACGGCGTCATCGGCTCAGGGCCTGATGTAGGCGTATCCCTGGCTCTGCAGCTCGGCGAGGCGAACGACGCCCGATGGCGTGATCTTGGCCTCGCTCATGATCGGGATGTCCTTGCCTTCCTGCTTCGACGCGTTCGCCTGCGTGTTCGCACAAGCGGCGAAGGTCAGCTCGGGATTCTCGAGCGACATCGTCTGGATGCGCGCCTTCACCGGGCTCGTATCGTCGCGGAGCATGTTCAGCCCCGGGCCGAAGGTCACGATCTCGACGATCACCTTCTCGCCGGCCTTCTTGTAGTGGGTGATGATGTTGTTCGCGTTGTTGAGCGCGAGGTTCATCAGCTGGGGATTGTTCTCGGCGACCTGAATGGCGATCTTGTGGACTTTCTCGACCGGCTTCGTCTCCGCCTTCTTCGCCTTGGCCTTGCTCGTGCTCGACTGCGCAATCTTCTTCTCGCGCACGGGCGGCGATCCATCCTGGGCACTGGCCGCGAGCGGGCCGAGCCCGACGAGGCACGCAACAGCCGTCAGCACTGCCATCCTGTGACGTGCGCGAGATGTCATCTATTTCTTCTCCGCTTCCCCGTTTGGACCCGCCATCCGGCTACTGGGTCCGTTTTCCCCGTTCGGGATGCCGTTGCCACCTCACCGGACTGCGGACACAACTGATCCGCCCCGCCCAATCGGACGGCGCCCGGCAAAAAGCCGCTGGTTATCTGAAGGTCCCTCGTACCCGGCAATCCCGGCGCTACCGTCGACCTGCCTTGCGGGCTTTTTTAGGGCCACCGCATGGAGACTTTGAGGAAATATCATCAGCTTAGGCTGAATGTCCGCCTTCGTCTGATCTGACATCTGAGCGCGAACGGAAGTAGCTCAGAAGCCATATGCGTACGGCACTCGAAAGCCCTGCTTCGCCGCGATTTTGATCGATCGAGGCAACAAGCCGCACGAGCGGTAGGCGCTCCTTGGCGGCAACATCCTTGAGGGCCGTCCAGAAGGGCGGCTCCAGCGAGATCGACGTCCGATGCCCGTCGATCGAGAAAGAGCGCTTGATCGGCCGGGTCACGGCGATTTTGGGGCTGGCTTCCCGGGAGTGATGTCGCCCGACGGCTCCGCAGATGCGGGCTCGGCACCCTCCTCGCGGAGATGGCCGTCGAGGCTCCGGCGGGCTTGGCTCTCGCGCAGGGCGTCCGTTTCGCGCTCGATGCGCGTACGCCCGAAGCGCACGCGGTTCTCGGCGGCCTCGGCTGCTCGGGCCTCGCGCTGGCGCCGCCTGCGCTCCTGGCGGAAGTTGATGATCTCGGCGCTCATGGGATCAGTCCGTTTGGGATCAGTCCGTTTGGCATCAATCGACGAGCCGCATCTTCCTGTCGATCACGGCGAGGACGCGGTCGAGCTCGTTGCCACGCTTGAGAATGAGGCCGGTGGCACTGACCACGCTGTAAGCGCCCTGCTTGCGCGCGAGCTTCGGTGTCTTTTCGATGCGGTAGAGCGGCACCTCGCTCGTACGGCGAAAGATCGAGAAGGAAGCCGTCTCCCGTCCATGGTCGATCGCATAATCGCGCCACTCGCCGGCGGCGACCTGGCGCCCGTAGACATCCAGGATGGCCGACAACTCGCGCCGGTTGAAGACCACCACGGACGGCACCGGCGATGATGCACGCTGGGGCAGCGATGTCGCCCCGGCCGCACCATAGCCGGGATAAAGGCTTATTGGCTCGGCATCGCTCACGGGCGCCTCCTGTTCGTGTTTGACAAAAAGATGACGCCAAACATCGGCAAGCGCAAGACCGCCTCGGCAAACCCATCACGGGCTTTCCGAGGTGGCACATGCATTTTCTGGAGCGGAATCAGCTCTTGGTCTTGGCGATCTTCTCGATGCGCGCCTGCATGGCAGCAAGTTCGTTGCGCATGGCGGTGAGCTCGTCGCTCTCGGGCGCATCCTCGGCAACGGCCGGCTTCACGACGGGCATCTTGTCGCGCGCGGGGCCTGCCTCGGCGCTGTCGCCCTTCGGTGCGCCGTCATCGCCCTTGCTGCCCGGCTTGTTCGTGCCGAACGGGCTGAACATGGACATGGCCTGCTCGAAGAGCTGGAGGTTCTTGCGAGCCTGCTCCTGATAGGCCTCGAGCGCGCCCTGCGGCGTGAAGGCATTGGCGAACTGCTTGCGGAAGCGGTCCTGCTCGCGCGTGAGCGTCTCCAGGCTGACCTGCAGGTAGCTCGGCACCATGCGCTCCATGGCGCCGCCGTAGAAGCGGATGAGCTGACGCAGGAAGGGCACCGGGAGAAGGGTCTGGGCGCCGGCCCGGCTCTCCTGCTCGACGATGATCTGTGTGAGCACCGAATGGGTGAGATCGTCGCCCGTGCGGGCGTCGAAAACCACGAAGTCGCGCTCCGAGCGCACCATCTGGGCAAGGTCTTCCAGCGTCACGTACGTGCTGGTCTCGGTATTGTAAAGGCGCCGGTTCGCGTACTTCTTAATGACGACCGGCTCTTTTTTTCCCGTGGCAGCGTCAGACTTGCTCAGCATAACTTGGGCCGCCTCCCAATGCTTGACATATGGCAATGTTACCACGCTCCCCCCATGGCAGGAAACATGGGATTCCACGGATCCGGCCGCCCGATGAAGAGATTGGTTGCCGCGCGATCAGATTGCCGCCCCCCTGGATCGGCGGTAATCGTACGATTACATCTGATGCAACAGCCGGCGTTGCCGGTACCTCACGGGTCGCACGGGACAGGGCGCGATCCCCTACTCAGGAGACGACGATGAGCGCAGATTCCGCAACAATTGTCATCGCGAGCGCCGCCCGCACGCCGGTCGGCTCGTTCAACGGGGCGCTCGCCAGCCTCCCGGCGCACGAGCTCGGCAAGACCGCCATCCAGGGCGCACTCGACCGCGCCGGCGTCGCGCCGGGCGACGTTTCGGAAGTCATCATGGGCCAGATCCTTGCAGCGGGCGCAGGTCAGAACCCAGCCCGGCAGGCATCGATCGCGGCCGGCATTCCGGTCGACGCGCCGGCCTGGGGCATGAACCAGCTCTGCGGCTCGGGCCTGCGCGCCGTCGCCCTCGGCGCTCAGCAGATCCAGGACGGCTCGGCATCGATCGTCGTCGCCGGCGGTCAGGAAAGCATGAGCCAGGCGCCGCACGTCATGCATCTTCGCGAAGGCACGAAGATGGGTGACACGAAGATGATCGACACCATGATCAAGGACGGTCTGTGGGATGCCTTCAACGGCTATCACATGGGCACGACCGCCGAGAACGTCGCGCGCCAGTGGCAGATCAGCCGCGACGAGCAGGACAAGTTCGCCGTCGCCTCGCAGAACAAGGCCGAGGCCGCGAAGAAAGCCGGCCGCTTCAAGGACGAGATCGTTCCGGTGACGATCAAGTCGCGCAAGGGCGAGACCGTCGTCTCCGATGACGAGTACATCAAGGACGGCGTGACGCTCGAGTCCGTTTCGAAGCTCCGCCCCGCTTTCGACAAGGAAGGCACCGTCACGGCCGGCAGCGCATCGGGCATCAACGACGGCGCTGCGGCAGTCGTTCTGATGTCGCTCGAGGAAGCCAAGAAGCGCGGTATCAAGCCGCTCGCGCGCATCGTCTCGTGGGCGCACGCGGGCGTCGATCCCTCGATCATGGGCACGGGTCCGATCCCGGCGTCGCGCAAGGCGCTCGAGAAGGCGGGCTGGACGGTGCAGGATCTCGATCTCATCGAGGCGAACGAGGCCTTTGCGGCGCAGGCTTGCGCGGTCAACAAGGGCCTCGGCTGGGACACCTCGAAGGTCAATGTGAACGGCGGCGCGATCGCCATCGGTCATCCGATCGGTGCGTCGGGCGCGCGCGTGCTGACGACGCTCCTCTACGAGATGCAGCGCCGCGACGCTAAGAAGGGCCTCGCGACGCTCTGCATCGGTGGTGGCATGGGCGTCGCCATGTGCGTCCAGCGCGACTGAGCTTCGTAAACGATAAGGCAGGCGGCTTCTTGCGGGCCGCCTGTCCCTTGAGCGAGAACAAAGAACGCATTCGGTGCAAAAGCATACATAAGGTCGCCGCTCGGTGCGGCCTGTTGGGGAGAGGAAGCGTAGTATGGCGCGCGTAGCAGTCGTTACCGGAGGTACCCGCGGAATTGGCGAAGCCATCTCGATCGGCATGAAGAAGGCGGGCTTTCGCGTCGCCGCGACCTACGCCGGCAATGATGCCGCCGCGCAGAAGTTCCAGGCCGAGAGCGGCATTCCGGTCTACAAGTTCGACGTCGGCGACTACGACGCCTGCGAGAAGGCCGTCGCGCAGATCACGCGCGATCTCGGCCCCGTCGACGTTCTCGTGAACAACGCCGGCATCACGCGCGATTCAGCCCTCCACCGCATGACGCGCGCGCACTGGGGCGACGTCATCCGGACGAACCTCGACTCCGCCTTCAACCTGACACGGCTCGTGATCGACAGCATGCGGTCGCGCAACTTTGGCCGCATCATCTCGATCTCGTCGATCAACGGCCGCAAGGGTCAGTTCGGCCAGGCCAACTATGCGGCCGCCAAGGCGGGGCTCGTCGGCTTCACGAAGGCCATCGCGCTCGAGGGTGCCGCCAAGGGCATCACCGCCAACGTGATCGCCCCCGGCTACATCAATACGGAGATGGTCGCAGCGGTGCCCAAGGAGATCCTGGACACCAAGATCATCCCGCAGATCCCGGTCGGGCGGCTCGGCAATGCCGAGGAGATCGCGCGCTGCGTCGTGTTCCTCGCCTCCGACGATGCGGGCTTCATCACCGGCGCCTGCCTCGACGCGAACGGCGGCCAGTACATGGCCACCTAAGAACGACCACCTGAGCCCGTTTACCTTTCGAATCGAAAGGATGCCGTTTCCGCGCAGCGGGCGGCAGAACGCGATTGCGCCTTCAAGGCTGTTGACCTTTTTGCCTCAATCAGATTGCAAGACTAGGTGATGGTCGGGCGGGTGCGCCTCGTGGCCGGCATTGCGACGGAGGTATTCAGGCGATGGCCGAGGACGTGAAGGGGCGCGGTGGTACGTTCCTCACCCGCAAGAGCGATGCGGTCAAGTCCCAGCGGGATGGCGCGCGGCCTTCCGACGTGCTCATCGTCGAGGACGAGAACTTCGACGCCGATCGCCTGCGCGCCACGCTTCACATCATGTTCGGCTACACGCTCGAAGTGCGCCGCGCGCGCACGCTCGGCTCTGCGCTCGATTGCGTCATCGAGCGCCAGCCGGAGCTGATCTTCCTCGACGACTATCTGAAGCCCTCCGACAACGCGACGCACACCATCCCCTTCCTGCGCCGCTGCGGGTACGTGGGACCGATCATCGTCGTCAGCGGCCAGGTCGATCGTCTGCGGCGTGCCATGCTGGTCAAGGCCGGCGCCGTCGACGTGATCCACAAGGACGACCTCGACAGCGTCCGCATTGCCGAAGCGCTCACACGCGCATCAGAGGCGCCACCCGTCGAGCCACCGGTGGAGTGACCTTCTTCCCCTTCTCCCCGTCCTTTACGGGGAGAAGGTCGGGATAAGGGGCGGGAGCCTACTGAAACGTCGGCGTATGCCGCCACCCCTCACC
>JAEWIJ010000211.1 GCA_023387235.1 Pseudomonadota bacterium | reverse complement strand
GTCTCGAACAGGCTTCTCGCCTCGTCCGTCTGCGCCACGACGACAATGTGGTCGTAGGCTTCGTCCAGCGCGTCGAGAACGAGATTGATCCAGTCGGTGTCGAGCGGCCGCGACGGATCGCCTGAAGCGCCGGCTGCGATGAAATGCGCATCGCTCTCGGGAAGGCGAGCAATGACATCGTCGAAGCTGGCTCGATTGTCGAGGAGGTCGTTCATGCCCGGTCGCCTGGCGGCACCGAGCTTTGCGGCAACGCCCCGGCCGTCGCGCGACCAGTCCACGAGCACGCAGCGCCTGCCTGCGATGGCGAGCGCGGAAACGAGATCGCGCGCCTCTGCCGCGCCGTCCATGCGGTCTGCAACGAGCAGCGTGCGATAACCCTTGCGTCCCTTCGCCCGGCCGGCGAGGTGACGGGCTGAAACGGCCATCGTCGAGAGAATGACGAACTGTCCCGGCTCCGCCGTCTGGAATTGAGGGGCCTTTCCCGCCTGGGCGGCCGCATTCGGCGCATGTTCCTCGGCGATGGTGCTCCGCTGCTCGGTCAGGCGCACGTCGGTCATCTGCGGCTCGAGCCTCACGTCGGCGCGGTCGCGCGCCGTTGTGGCGAGGTCGGCGAAGCCGTTCTCGGCCGGCGAACGGCGTCGGCTGGTCAGCAGCACGCGAACGATGACGGCCACGAACCCGATCATGAGGATGGACACCGCCGTCAGCAGCCCGAGCTGGCCTCGGCGCGGGAATGCGGGAATGGCGACGGCCTGTGCCGGCAAGACGCGTGCAGACATCGCCGGGACGGCCGCTTTGCCGGGGCTCAGGCTTTCGAGCGCGCGACGCTTCTCGGCGGCGTCATTCTCGAGGGCGGCAATGCGCTCGGCATCGAACGGCGTCACGGCCGGCGCCTCTTGGCGTGCGTCGATACCGGCAAGACGCGCACGCGCCTCCGTCTCGCGCTCGGTAGCGGCTTTCGCCTCCTTGTCGAGCCTCTCGGCGATGGCCGTGGCCTCGCGGAACATCTGCCAGCGCAGCTCGCTGAGCCGGGCCTGGAGGTCCCGGATGCGCGGATGATCGGACGGCAGCGTGCGTTCCGCGCCGGTTTTCTGCACCTCGATCCGGACGCGCTCGGCGATGAGCTGATGGAACGTCGGCGAGGTCTGCAGCTCGGCGATGGCCTCGACCTTGCCCTTGTCGAGGAGCGCGCGCACGGCCTCTGCCTGCGAAACGGCACTGCCGCGCTCGCGCTCCGCCTGCGCCAGGGCCTCGGCGAGATCCTTGCGCTGCTGATCCTCGGCAGGATTTCCCGGGAGGCCCTTGAGGTGTGCGATCTCGCCCTCGATGGCGGCGAGGTCCTTGGAAAGACGCTCCTGCCTGTTCGTGGAGGCCGTGTGCACGTCCGCCGACGAGGTGGCGCTCGTGCGCGCACCCGCTTCGATCTGGCGCGCGGCGAGGTTGTCCGCAATGCGGACGGCGAGCTCGGGCGTGGGCGCCGTCACGCGGATGCCGATGCCCTGCCCCTCGGCCAATGGCGCGACCTCCAGGCTGCGCATGAAGGTAGCCAGTACGTGCTCGTCGTGCGCGCCGGGCTCTGAGCGGGCGTTGCGACCGGACACGCGATCCAGCCAGCCGGCGATGTCGTGCATCGGGTGCGCGCCATTGAAGGCGGGAAGCCGTGCGAGATCGAGATCCGCCACGACCTTGCTGGCAAGATCGGCCGAGCGAAGGTTCGCGACTGCGGTTGCCACCTGCTCGGATGAGGGCGGCCCGGAATAGCGGATCTCGGTGCTCGCGACGTAGCGCGCCGGCGCCAGGGCCAGGGCGGCGAAGACGGCCGCGCCCGCGAACCCTGCGACGATCAGCACGCGCAGCCAGGAGCGCATCAGCACTGACCAAAGCGACATGACGGCAATTTCTTCGGACGCCAATCGAGCCGAGTTACGCATGAGGATCACTTGTGTTGGACCGCGCTACCGACCCCGGCAGGCGATGAACATGTGTCCCGGATTAGAACGCCCCGCCCTTGCGATTTCCTTAAGCCCGCACGGCATTTCGCGCGCTTAGTTCTTGTTAAGAGGCACTAACGATTCGTTGCGTCCCCGGAGGCGCTCAGCGCGCGCCCTCGCCCGCCGCCCGGATGGCCGCGATGTTCTTCGCATAGCTATCCTTCGTCCCGCCCTTGAAGACGGCGGAGCCCGCGACGAGGGCGTTCGCGCCGGCCGCAACGACGAGAGGTGCTGTCTCCGGCGTGACGCCGCCGTCGATCTCGATATCGATCGGGCGGTTGCCGACCAGCGCTTTGACGCGGCGCACTTTCTCGACGACGGCCGGAATGAAGGCCTGGCCGCCGAAACCGGGATTGACCGTCATGAGCAGAATGAGGTCGAGACGGTCGAGCACGTACTCGATGACGCTCTCCGGCGTCGAAGGGTTCAGCGATACGCCAGCCTTCTTGCCGAGCGCGCGGATCGCCTGCAGCGAGCGGTCGAGATGGGGGCCGGCCTCCGCATGCACGGTTATGATGTCGGCGCCGGCCTCGGCGAAGGCGGCGAGATAGGCGTCCGCCGGCGCGATCATCAGGTGGCAGTCGAAGACCTTCTTCGAGGCGCCGCGGATGGCTTTGATAATCGGCGGGCCGAACGTGATGTTCGGGACGAAGTGGCCGTCCATGACATCGAGGTGGATCCAGTCGGCGCCGGCGGCATCGACCGTCGCGACTTCCTCGCCGAGGCGGGCGAAGTCCGCCGAAAGGATCGACGGCGCGATGATGAGATCCCGAGGCATCGAGGCCCTCCGTTCGCGCGGCCTTCAGGGAGATCAGGCCGCATCATCACGGCGATAGCACGCCGCGAGGCCCATGCAACAGGGCGTCTCCGCCTATGCCCGATTCGCCCCAGGGCGCCTACCACGCAAAGCGCTTCGAGGCCGGACATGGCCCGCACTTCCCGATTTCCGATCAAATTCCTGTTCAAACCATAATTCTTCCTTAGTTTCCCGTTGACGCCCATTAATTCCCATGTAATCCCATTAATGCCCGTCCGCACCGGGCAGGAGATGTGGGGCGTGGCGCCGGTTCTACAGAGGGCTTGAACCGTGCGACCGCCCGCTCTCCGGCCGGTTCCAACGGGATCTGCAACCCGTCGAGATGCCGAGTGGTTCGAGGCGGTGCTGTGCGGGAATTGAGTGAGTGAAGCGGGTTTTCAGTCGCGGTTGTCGTGTGATGTGTGAACGACGGGGCTTCGACTGAAGGAATGGACCGCTTTGTCTCGACATTCATCAACAAGATCGACGCCAAGGGGCGCGTTTCCGTTCCGGCACCTTTTCGCGCCATTCTCGAGCGCGACGGGTTCCAGCAGGGCGGTGCAGGCCACGTCTACTGCTACCCCGCGCTCGACAGTCCTGCGGTCGATGCAGGCGGCGAAAGACTTGCGCGCACGATCGACGGGCTTCTCGCAGGCCTGCCGGACTATTCGATCGAGCGCGACGAGCTCTCTGTCGCGCTTTACGGTATCTCCCAGGTCCTCTCGATCGACCAGGACGGACGTATCGTGCTTCCTGAGAGCCTCCGCGCGCACGCCGGCATCACGACCCAGGTCGCTTTTGTCGGCCTGGGCGAAAAATTTCAGCTTTGGGAGCCGGGCCAGTTCGAGCGCCGGCGTGCCGAAGCTCAGCAGAAAGTTCGCGAGCACCTCAAACTGTTCGGCGCGGGCCGGCGCGGCGGGGGCGACCCCGGCGGCGGCCAGCAGGGGGCGCGGGAATGATGGCGGGCCGCCGGGCGCGCCCAGGGGAACGCGCCACTGAGGGTGCGGCCCGCCACATTCCCGTGTTGTTGGATGAAGTCCTCGCCGCCCTGAAACCCGGGGCCGGCGAGGTCTTCGTCGATGGGACTTTCGGCGCCGGCGGCTACACGTCGGCCATTCTCGACGCTGCCGACGCGCGCGTCATCGCCATCGACCAGGATCCGGATGCGCTCGCGGCGGGCCAGGCGCTCGTCGCGAAGTATGCGCCACGGCTCGTGCTGAGCGAGAGCCGCTTCGGCGACCTCGATCGCATCGCGGCGGAAGCCGGCTTTCCCGCAGTCGACGGCGTCGTGCTCGACATCGGCGTCTCATCCATGCAGCTCGACGAAGCCGGGCGCGGCTTCTCTTTCATGGCCGACGGCCCGCTCGACATGCGCATGTCGCAGTCCGGCGCGAGCGCGGCCGACGTCATTCGCGAGGCGTCCGAGGAGCAGCTCGCCGACATCTTCTACCACCTCGGCGAGGAGCGGCGCTCGCGCGGCGTCGCGCGTGCGATCGGCAAGGCGCGCGAGAGCGGCGACATCACGACGACGCGCCAGCTCGCCGATCTCGTCCAGCGTGTACTCGGCCGCGCCAAAGGCGACGACAAGCATCCCGCGACGCGCGTCTTCCAGGCGCTCCGCATTTACGTGAATGACGAGCTCGGCCAGCTCATGGACGCGCTCGCGGCCGCCGAGCGTTGCCTGAAGCCCGGCGGACGCCTCGTCGTCGTCACCTTCCATTCGCTCGAGGATCGCATCGTCAAGCGTTACCTGACGGACGCGAGCGGCAGAAATCCTGCGGGCTCGCGCCATCTGCCGCCTGCCGCGATGGCCGCATCCGCACCGCGTTACCGAATTCTTAACCAACGCCCGTTAACCCCATCCATTGAGGAAATTGCCGCCAATCCCCGTGCGCGCTCGGCGCGTCTCAGGGTCGCCGAGCGCACCTCGGCACCGGCGGTGCCTCCGGCGGATGAGGCTTCGCTCGGCGTGATGCGCCCTCAGGATCTCTTCCGCCGCTAGTGTCCCGAGCGAGGCTCGGACTCAAAAGGGACACGCGAATCGTCGTTTGCTGATCGAGAAATTCGCCGGATCGCGCAGCACCGCATCGAGCGAATTTCTGGATCACCACACCAGCGTTGAGGAGCGGTGCGCCCATGTTTCGTCTCGCCGCAGTCGGCACGGTCCTGCTCGCGGTTGCCTCGGCGTTCGTGCTCTACGCCGTGACCTATGAGACGCGGCGGCTCGAGCAGCATGTCGCCGCCCAGGTCCGGACCATCGAGAAGACGCGTCTCGACATCGCCGTGCTCAGGGCCGAGCGGGCCTATCACGCGCGCCCCGAGCGCATCGATCAGCTGGCGCGCAAGATCGGCCTCGCCCCCATCGAGCCGCGCCAGTACGAGGCACTGCCGCCGGCAGGCGGGCGCAAGCCATGAAACGACGGCCCGAGCCGCTGCGTGTCGGGCCGGTTCTGGCAGCGCGGCCGCAGGTCTTGCGCAAGGGCGCCAAGGCCGCGCCACGCGAACGAGCCCAAGCTGTTCGCGTCGAGCTGCCGCGCGGGCGGACTTGGCTTATGCATGCCGCCATCGCGTCGGTTTTCATCGCCATTGCCGGGCAGACCGTGCGGCTCGCCGCGAGCGGTGAGGAGGAGACGCGCCTCTCGCGCGCCGAGCCGATCGGGCAGACCTACATACGCCCCGACATCGTCGATCGTCGCGGCAACCTGCTGGCGACGGACGTCGATGCGGCCTCGCTGTTCGCCGATCCGGCCATGGTGCGCAACGTCGATCTCACGGCCGAGCGCTTGGCAGCGACATTTCCCGAGCTCAAGGCTGCTGAGCTGCGCCACCATCTCGCCGACAGCACGCGCCGCTTCATGTGGATCAAGCGCGGCCTGACACCCATCGAGGCGCAGCGGGCGCACGACCTCGGCCTGCCCGGTATCGGCTTCCGCCGCGAGCCGCGCCGCGTTTATCCGACTGGCCATCTGACGGCGCACATCGTCGGCCATGTCGATGTCGACAACCGCGGCATCGCCGGCATCGAGAAGCACATCGACGACATCGGCGAGATGGACGCGGCGACGGCGCCGCGCCGATCGAGCCGGGCACCCGTTCGCCTCTCGATCGATCTCGGCGTGCAGAATGCGGTGGCCGATACGCTTGCCGAAGCCATGAAGCAGTACAAGGCTGATGGCGCGTCCGGCGTGATCGTCGACGCCGCGAGCGGCGAGATCGTCGCCGCCGTCTCGCTGCCCAACGAGGACCCCGAGAAGTTCCCTGGCGCGGACGAGAACGATCGCAAGGATCGCGTGATGGCCGGCACGTTCGAACTCGGCTCGATCGCTAAGACTCTCACGCTCGGCCTTGCCCTCGACGATCTCGGCGCCGCGCTCACGCGCATTTACGACACGCGTGAGCCGCTGCGCTTCGGCCGCTACAACATCGCCGAGCAGTATCCGCCCGGCCGTCCGATCACGCTCGCGGAGATTCTCATCCGTTCGTCGAACGTCGGCGCCGGCCTCATTGCCATGGAAGCCGGCGTACCGCGCCAGCGCGCCTTCCTCGACCGGCTCGGTCTGCTCGAGTCCATGCGCACCGAAGCGGGGCCGGTGGCAAAGCCACAGATCCCTGAGCGCTGGGGGCCGCTCGAAGGCGTCACCATCGCCTATGGTCATGGGCTCGCGGTCGCGCCGCTGCAGTTCGCGACGGCCGTTGCGGGGCTCGTCAACGGCGGTGTGAAAGTGCGGCCGACCATGCTGCAGCAGGACACGGTACCGCCGGGCGAGGCGCGCGTCGTCTCGCCGGCAACCAGTGCGGCTCTGCGCGAGGCCCTTCGCCGCGTCGTCACGGATTCGCACGGCACGGGCCGGCGCGCGGAGCTCGAAGGCTACGAGATCGGCGGCAAGACAGGCACGGCCGAGCAGCCGGGACGCGGCGGTTACAGGGACAAGACCGTGATCTCGTCGTTCCTCGCCGTGCTACCCGCGACGGCGCCGCGATACGTGATGCTGATCTCGCTCTTCGAGCCCGAGGGTACGGCCGAGACCAAGGGCAAGATCACAGCCGGCCTCAATGCCGCGCCGACGACCGCCCGCATCATCCAGCGCATTGGCCCGATGCTCAATCTCGTGCCTGATCGCGTGGCAGGGGCTAATTGAACTGTCGCGCCTGCGGCGCGAGAGGGGCTGCCGCCCCTTCAACCCCGCCCGGGGGAAGCTTCCCCCGGACCCCCTCCTTTTTTGGACTTTATCGCCCCTTCCACCGCTCCAGCGCAGCATCATCGCTTTCGCGGGCATCGACCCAGCGGCCGGCGCCGTTCGCGTCCGTCTCTTTCTTCCAGAAGGGCGCGCGGCTCTTGAGATAGTCCATCAGGAAGGCCGCCGCCTCGAAAGCGGCGTGCCGGTGGGCGGACGCGGTGACGACGAGCACGATGTTGTCGCCCGGTTTCAGCTCGCCGATGCGATGGACGATGCGCGAACCTTGCAGCGGCCAGCGCGCGTGCGCCTCGGCTTCAACGCGCGCGAGCTCCGCTTCGGTCATGCCAGGATAGTGCTCGAGCATCATGGAGCTGAGGGCTGCGCCGCCGTTCGTGTCGCGCACGGTGCCGGTGAAGGTGACGATGGCGCCGATGTCCGTGCGGCCGGCCGTCAGCGCGGCGACCTCGCGCGAGATGTCGAAATCCTCGGCTTGGACGGCGACGCTCACGGTTTCATCCTCCGGTTACGGGAGGAAAGAAGCCGATCTCGCGCGCGCCGGCGATCTGCGTCTCACGGCTAACGTGCGCGTGGTCGATGGCGGCGCGAATGACGTCGGCGCGCTCGAAGGCGTGCGCGTACTCGGGGCCGCGTGCCTTGAGCCACTGCATGAGATCGCCAACCGTGCGCACGGCCGGCGGCACGTCGAGTACCTCCTCGGATCGGCCGATCCGTTCGCGCAGCCAGGCGAAATAGCGAAGGGTGATGGTCATCTGCTTCTCTTCTCCTTCTCCCCGTGCTTACGGGGAGAAGGTCGGGATGAGGGGCGGGAGCTTGCGCCGACGTTGGCGTGTGCCGCCGCCCCTCACCCTAACCCTCTCCCCGTAAGAACGGGGTGAGGGAATACTAGTTGTCCATGGCGTGGCGGACCGCAGCCTTGAGGTAGTCGTAGCCGGTCCAGAGCGTCAACAGGGCCGCGGCCCAGAGCAGCATTGTTCCGGTCAAGGTCACACCCGGCACGACCTTGTCGCCAGCCGGCCCCGCCAGCAGGACGCCGAGCGCCAGCATCTGAAGTGTGGTCTTCCACTTGGCGAGGCGTGTGACGTGCACCTTCACATTGAGCTCGGCCAGATATTCGCGCAGGCCCGAAACCAGGATCTCGCGGCAAAGAATGATGATTGCCGCCCAGATGGTGACGTAGTCGATGGTCGAATCGTTCACCAGCAGCAGGAGCGCCGTGCCGACCAGGAGCTTATCCGCGATCGGGTCGAGCATCCGGCCGAGGGTCGACTGCTGCGCCAGCACGCGGGCCAGATAGCCGTCGAGCCAGTCCGTGACGCAGGCCAGTGTGAAGATCGCCAGTGCGGCCCAGCGGCCGGCGTCCCGCTCGATCAGCAGAAAGCAGGCCGCCATCAGGGGCACCGCAACGATCCGCCCGTAGGTCAGGACGTTGGGCAGGGTGGTCAGTGTCGCGCGCGCGGCGGTGTGGTCCATGATCCTTTGTTGCTACACGATTGCCTGACCCGCTCACAAGGGCGTGCGCCGCTAAGCTGCTCTGCGGTCCCGGCAGCCGGCGGGGTGTGCACGAAGTTGTGACCTCGAACGGGGCGGTCTGGCCGACGCCGCTCAGATCTTCTGATTGTACTCGCCGACCTCGGGAAACTTCCGCAGGCGACCGTCGATATCCGCGAAAATGGCGCGCTGCGCGGCCTCCGAGGTCGGGCTTTCCACGACCACGACCAGCTCCGGCTTGTTCGACGAGGCGCGCACGAGGCCCCAGGTGCCGTCCTCCAGCACCACCCGCACGCCATTCACGGTGACGAGGTCGCGGATCGACTGGCCGGCGACCTTCTCGCCCTTGGCGTGTGCCTGCTTGTACGCTTCGACCATCTGCTCGACGATGCCGTACTTTTTCTCGTCGGCGCAGTGCGGCGACATGGTCGGCGACTGCCACGTCTGCGGCAGGTCGCGCTGCAGGTCGGCCATGGTCTTGTCCGGGCTCCGGTCGAGCATGTCACAAACGGCGAGCGCCGCGACGAGCCCGTCGTCGTAGCCGCGACCGAGCGGCGGCTGGAAGAAGAAGTGGCCCGACTTCTCGAAGCCGACGAGCGCCTTCTGCTCGTGCGTGTAGCGCTTCATGTACGAGTGGCCGGTCTTCCAGTAGAGCGCCTTGGCGCCATTCTTCTGGAGCACGGGATCGGTCAGGAACAGGCCGGTTGATTTGACGTCGGCGACGAAGACCGCATTCGGGTGCAGGGCCGAGATATCGCGCGCGAGCATCACGCCGACCTTGTCGGCGAAGATCTCGTGACCTTCATTGTCGACGACGCCGCAGCGGTCGCCGTCACCGTCGAAGCCGAGGCCGACATCGGCCTTGTGCTCGATGACTGCGGCGCTCATGGCGTGCAGCATCTCGAGGTCCTCGGGGTTCGGATTGTAGCGCGGGAAGGTGTAGTCGAGATCGCAGTCGAGGCGCACGACCTCGCAGCCGACGGCCTCGAGAACTTGCGGCGCGAACGCGCCGGCCGTGCCGTTGCCGCACGCGCACACGACCTTGAGCTTGCGCTTGAGTTTCGGCCGGTTCGAGAGCGCTTTCGCATAGCGCTCCGCCATGTCCGGCACGAAGATGTAATGTCCGCCGCCCGGCGCATCATAGTCGCCGTTGAGCACGATGTCCTTCAGCTCGCTCATATCGTCCGGCCCGAATGTGAGCGGCCTCGCGAGACCCATCTTGATGCCGGTCCAGCCGTTGTCGTTGTGGCTCGCCGTGACCATGGCGACGCCTGGCACATCCAGCTCGAACTGCGCGAAGTAGGCCATGGGCGAGAGCGCGAGGCCGATGTCATGCACCTCTGCGCCGCCGGCGAGCAGCCCCGTGATCAGCGCCTGCTTCACCGAAGCAGAGTACGAGCGAAAATCGTGGCCGACGACGATGCGCAGCGGCACGCCGCGGCGACGGAAGAGCGCCGCGAGCCCGAGCCCCATGGCATTGAGGCCCATGAGGTTGATCTCGTCGGGAAACAGCCAGCGTGCATCGTACTCGCGAAACCCCGTCGGCTTGACGAGGGGGAGGCGCTCGAAATCGACGGTATTGGGCTTCAGGTCGGGGCGGGGCTTCGGCAACATCATAAGTCTCTGTCCTCGTCGGAAACGCGTGCGCCGACGGCTGGTTGCACGAGGAACCGGCCGGCAGCGCTCCGAGCTAATATAGGTTCATGAGTATAGGTCCGGTTTCGGACCGATCGATGGCGTGTTTTGCCCCGCGAAGTCAAGGTCTTGTCGCAAACGCCGGCGGACAACGGCGGATCAGTGGCCGTACAGCACTTCCGGCAGCCACAGCGCGATCGCGGGAAAAATGATCACGAGGATCAGTCCCACGACCTGGAGTGCCATGAATTGCATCATGCCCTTGTAGATGTCGCTCAGCGACCATTGCGGGACGACGCCCTTGAGGAAGTAGGCCGATAGCGCGACGGGCGGCGACAACCATGCCGTCTGGAGGTTCACCGCCACCAGAATGCCGAACCAGACCTTGTCGAAGCCGAGCTTCTCGACGAGCGGCAGGAGGAAGGGCACCACGATCAGCACGATCGGCACCCACTCGAGCGGCCAGCCGAGCAGGAAGATCAATGCCATGATGATGGCGAGGATCACATACCGATTGAGCTCCAGCCCGAGCAGCGCTTCCGTCAGCATGGTCGGCGTGCCGAGACGCGCGAACACTGCGCCGAAGAAGTTCGACGCTGCCACCAGGAACAGGATCAGCACCGAGATCTCGAGCGTCTTGACGAGTGCCGCGTGGAAATTCGCGAACGTCAGGCGCCGATAGGCTGCCGCGAGCACCAGCGAGCCGAATGCGCCGCAAGCCGCACCTTCGGTCGGTGTCGCGAAACCGAAGACGATGCTGCCGAGGGCGAACATGACGAGCGCCGCGGGCGGCACGAGACCGGCGAAGAAGTCGGCCCAGGCCTCGCGCCGGCTTCCCGCGCGCAGTTCCATCGGCAAGGGAGGTCCGAGCGCCGGATTGATCCAGCAGCGGATCATGGCGTAGCCGGTGAAGAGCACGGCCAGCAGCAGCCCGGGGAAGATCGCGCCGACGAAGAGGGTCGTCACCGGCACTTCGAGCACCGGCCCCATGACGACGAGCATGATGCTCGGCGGCAGCAGGATGCCGAGCGTGCCGCCGGCAGCAATGAGGCCCGCCGAGAGCTGCGTGTCGTAGCCCGAGCGGATCATCTGCTGGCCGGCCATGATGCCGAGAATGGTGACGGAGGCGCCGACGATGCCGGTTGCCGCGGCGAAGATCGTGGCGACGAACATGACCGCGAGAAAGAGCGAGCCCGTGAGATTGGCGAGCAGCCTCTGGACGCTGCTGAACAGCCGCTCCATGAGGTTCGACTGCTCCATCATCACGCCCATGAAGACGAAGAGCGGTACCGCCGCCAGCGTTTGCTCCATCATGGATGCGTTGAACTGCAGGGTCAGCAGGTAGAAGACGAGCTGCCCGAAGCCCCAGTACCCGAAGACGATGCCGAGAAAGAGCAGCGTGAACGAGATCGGGAAGCCGATCATGATGGCGAACAGCATCGCCGCGATCATGAGCAGGCCGATGATTTCTGGGCTCATACGGAGTGTCCCGACCTAGTGTCCGGTGCCAAGGTTCGTTCGATTATGACCGTTATGGCCAGCGCCCGGTCTTCGCCGCGTAGGTGGCCCTGAGCGTCTCGGCGATGCCCTGGATCGTCAGCAGCGCGATGCCGATTGGAAGCGCCATGCGGACCGGGCCGAGCAGCGGTGCCCACGCCGTGTCGCTGCCGCGCTCGCCGCGCATGAGCGAGGTGAGCGCCCAGTCGCCGCAGACCCACAGGAGGATCAGCATCGTCGGGAAGAAGAAAAGCAGATAGAGCACGACGTCGACCCTGCCCTGCGTTCTCACCGACCAGTCGCGATAGAGGAAGTCCGAGCGGATGTGCACGCCTTTGGAGAGGGCATATCCCGCGCCGAGCACGAACATGGCGCCGTAGAGAAAGCGGCTCACGTCATAGGCCCAGATGGTCGGCGCGGTGAAGACGTAGCGCGCGATGACCTCGTACATCACCGCGAAGATCAGCGGCGCGGTGAGCCACGCGAAAACCTGTCCGGCCCAGAAATTGAGCGTGTCGATTGTCGTAATCGTGCCGGCCATCCAGCGCGGCATGTCGTCCGGCATTCGGCCGCCGGTCTCGCGACGGGCAGCGATCAGCTCGTCCGTCAGTTCCGGCGTCTGCCCCTGTTCGCTGGACATTCGACCGCCCCCCTCACGGTGAGCCGCTCGTGGCTCGCACCCGTATCATCGCTGTCTGGAACATGTCGGCTGCAGGCGACCCGCAGCCGACATCGTGAGGTCACTTCTTTTCGAGAGATGCTGCGTAGGCGCCGGTGATGCCTGCGTTAGCCTTCTGGGCGCGCGCCCAGAACGGGATGGCGCTGTCGGCAAAGGCCTTCTGGCTGTCCCATACCTTCTTGAAGAAGGCGTTCTCCGCAGCGTGCTTCTCGAAGGCCTTCTTCGCAGCGTCGCCGTACTCCTTGAAGTAGGCGTCGGGCGTCGGGTGGACTTGCACACCGTGCTTCTCGGTCAGCTCCTTGAGCGCCTTGCCGTTCTCAACAATGCGATAGGAGTGTGCTTTGAGCAGCGCGGCGTTGGCAGCTACCTCCATCGCCTTTTGCTGGTGCGGCGACATTTTCTTCCAGACATCGCCGTTGAGATACATGTCGGCGTTGACGACGTTCTGGTGCAGGCCTTCGAGGTAGTAGTGCTTCAGCACCTTCTGGAAACCGAAGACCATGTCCGGCTTCGGGCAGCACCATTCGGCGGCGTCGAGTGCGCCTTTCTCGAGCGCCGGCAGGATATCGCCGCCGCCCATGGAGACAGAGGCGACGCCGATGTCGCGGTAGATCTGGCCGGGAATGCCGGGCGGTGTGCGGAAGCGGAGCTTGCGGAAGTCGGCCATGTCCTTGATCGGCGCCTTGAACCAGCCGAGTGCCTCGGGGCCGACGGGTTGGAGGACGAAGCCCTTGACGTTGACCTTCATCTCCTTCCAGAGCTCGTCATAGAGCTCCTTGCCGCCACCGTATTGAAACCAGGCAACCCAGGCGAGATTGTCGAGGCCGAGCCCGGAGCCGGCGGCCGGCGAGCCGAAGAGCGTCGCGGCCGGATGCTTGCCCGACCAATAGTGGGTCCAAGCGAAGCCGGCCTCGATGAGGCCCTTGTCCACGGCATCCAGCGTGTCATTGACCGCGACCACGGCGCCGGCGGGCAGAACCTCCATGGTAACGGTATTGCCCGTCAAGGCAGCGACGTCCGCGGCGAAGTCCCTGAGCATGGTGACTTCGTCCGCCGAGGTCGGGATCACCGACTGGATGCGGATCTTGATCGGCTTGTCCTGTGCGAGGACAGCGGGCGCGAAGGCCGTTGAACCAAGAGCGAGCGCGCAAAGAGTTCCCGCCGCCCAGTTGCGGATTGTCATTGGTATTTTCCTCCCAGCTTGCGCATAACCAGCGTTCTCGTGGTGCTGGCTTGCTCCTGCGCGATCATTTATGGCGCGTCGCTCCCGTCCTCACCGGGATGGTCTGCGATGCGAGAAGAAAGGTCTCATTATTTTGTTGTCCGATCAAGCGCCGGCTTTTCCGGCCACGCGGACCGCCCGGCTTGTGCGGCGCAGCAATCATGCGATCGAGCCGCCTAGGCGCCAGCAGCCCGATACGGGACGAATGCCGTGTTTTCAGGCTGATTGCGTCGTCTGGCGATGGGCCCGAAAGACAAAACGTGCGACCATCCGTGGGATGATCGCACGCCGATTAGAAACGCAGCGGTATTGGATAGAAGAAGATAATCGCTAGATCAGCTTCGCCATGGCGACCGCGGTGTCGCTCATGCGGTTCGAGAAGCCCCACTCGTTGTCGTACCAGGTGAGGATGCGCACGAGGTTGCCGTCCATGACCTTCGTCTGGTCGAGCGCGAAGGTCGAGGAGTGCGGGTCGTGGTTGAAGTCGATCGAGACGTTCGGCTGACTCGTGACGGCGAGAATGCCTTTGAGCGGCCCCTTGGCGGCGGCCTGCACGGCTTCATTGATTTCCTTCACGGTCGTCGCGCGCTTGGCGACGAACTTGAGATCCACGACCGACACGTTCGGCGTCGGCACGCGGATCGACACGCCGTCGAGCTTGCCGTTTAGCTCAGGCAGCACGAGACCGACGGCCTTTGCAGCACCCGTCGAGGTCGGGATCATCGAGAGCGCTGCGGCGCGCGCGCGATAGAGATCCTTGTGCATGGTGTCGAGCGTCGGCTGGTCGCCCGTGTAGGCGTGAATCGTCGTCATGAAGCCCTTCTCGATGCCGACGGCATCGTTGAGCACCTTCACGACGGGGGCGAGGCAGTTCGTGGTGCACGAGGCGTTCGAGATGACGAGATGGTCCTTCGTCAGCTTGTCGTGGTTCACGCCATAGACGACCGTGAGATCGGCGTTGTCGGCAGGCGCGGAGACGATGACGCGCTTGGCGCCGGCGGTGAGATGCGCCGAGGCCTTCTCCTTCGAGGTGAAGATGCCCGTGCACTCGAGCGCGATCTCGACGCCGAGATCCTTGTGCGGCAGCTCCGCCGGATTGCGCACGGCCGTCACCTTGATCGGACCGGTGCCGACATCGATCGTGTCGCCCGAGACTTTCACCTCGCCGGGGAAGCGGCCGTGCACGCTGTCGAATCGCATGAGGTGCGCGTTCGTCTCGACGGGGCCGAGATCGTTGATGGCGACGACCTGGATGTCCTTGCGGCCGCTCTCGACGATGGCGCGCAGAATATTGCGCCCGATCCGTCCGAACCCGTTGATTGCGACTTTTACGGCCATGGAAATCTCCCGCTCATGCGAAGGTTGAAGAGAAGTCGGCAGCCGACGCCGCCGGTCAGACGCTGGTCAGCCTGCTGCACAACGGAGGCAGGAAAATGCCGAGAAAGCGCTTCCGACTGCGCGGCGATATTTCTGGCAGAGCCATACCGCGAAGCCCTGCGCAGGCGCAAGGGCGCGCCCGGAAGGCCGCTATGCCATGGTTGATGAACGCGCCGCCGGCACGGACGGTTGCGCGAGGTCGTCGGCACAACCCTTGAGGAAATCTATCCCATCTGCCTCAGAACGAACCGCTGGATCTTGCCGCTCGGGGTCTTCGGCAGCTCGCTCAGGTAGGCGATTTCGCGCGGAAAGGCGTGCGATGCGAGCCGGCGGCGCACGTGCTCCTGCAGCTCCCCCGTCAGCTCTGGCGTGCCGTCGTGCCCGGCCTTCAGCACGATGAAGGCTTTGACGATTTCCGTGCGCTCCGGGTCCGGCTTTCCGATGACGCCGACTTCCGCGACGGCCGGATGCTCGATGAGCGCGCTTTCGACGTCGAAGGGACCAATACGATAACCGGACGAGGTGATGATGTCGTCGCTGCGCCCCACGAAGAAGAAGTGGCCATCGGCATCGCGCATCATGGTGTCGCCGGTGAGGTACCACTTGCCTTGAATGGCAGGCGTGTCCGCGCGCCAGTAGCCCTTGAAGGTATTGAGCGGCGAACGGCTCATGTCGACCGCGAGGATGCCCGGCTTGCCTGCCGGCACCGGCTGCAGGTCATCGCCCAGCACCTCCATATGGAAACCCGGCATGGCATAGCCGGCCGAGCCCTCTTTCTCGGGATGACGGACCGCGTGATGGTTGTTGACCAGCATGGCGGTCTCGGTCTGCCCGTAGTGGTCCTTGAGCGGCACGTCGAGGGCGGCCTTGGCCCATCGCGCGACTTCCGGATTGAGCGGCTCGCCGGCGCTCGACGCGACGCGCAGCGTGCCGGCCGCGACTTTTGCCGCCTCCGGCCCGGCCGCCATGAGCATGCGGTAGGCCGTCGGCGCACCCGCGAAGTTCGTGACGCCCAAGTCGCGCACGATGCGTACTGTAGCGTCCACCGTGAAGCCGCCCTCGTAGAATGTCGTCATGTGGCCGAGCAGGAGCGGGCCTATCAACGCGTAGAGCATCCCGTACGCCCAGCCTGGATCGGCGATATTCCAGTAGCTGTCCTCGGGGCGCAGGTCGATCGCATCACGCATGTAGACGCCGACGGGAAGCAGCATGGCGAGCGGATAGAGCACGGCCTTGGGCTTGCCCGTCGTGCCGGATGTGTAGAGGAGCACGAATGGATCGTCGCCCTTGAGCATGACCGGTGCGATGCCCGTCGCCTCGTCGGCCAGAATGCGCGGAAGCGTGGCGGGCGTGACGCCGGTCCGATCCACCTCGATGACCGGCGGGCAATCCTGCACGTCATCGAGCTTCGAGCGATTGGCCCGATCGGTGATGACGAGCTTGGCCCCGCTGCCGCTGTCGCCCGTGATGCGTGTTTCGATGGCCTTGGGCCCGAACGCGGTGAACAGCGGCTGATAGACGGCGCCGGCACGCCACGTGCCGAGCACGACCGTCAACAGCTCCGGAATGCGGGGTAGGAGCCCAGCAACGATGTCGCCTCTGCCGATGCCGCTCTTCCCCAGCAGGCTCGCGAAGCGTTCGGAATCCGCCTTGAGGGCCGCGAAGGTGACGGTCTCGCGCTGCATGTCGCGACCGATCCACTCCAGGGCGACGCGATCATCCGAGGCCCAGCGGTCGCAACATTCGATCGCGGCATTTATTCCTGTATTGAGGCCGCCCTGCAGCAGCTCCTTTTCGGCGCTCTCGAGCGATGTCGTGCGATGAGCGGTCTGGTAGTCGCGCATGGATTTCCTCCGGGTGGACTGCGGCGTCTTGCGCGCCTTTGCCATTCTGCTCTCGACTTTAGAGCTTCATGCGGGCCGGAGGAACTACCCGCATGACAACGCCCGGCAGCAGGGACACTGCTGCCGGGCGCATAGAAGCTCAGGGTCGCGCCTTAAAGAAGCTGGCCATCGGATTGTGAGTGCGGCCCGCCCGGCTGCGATATGCCCGCCAGCGCCTTGCCGGCCGGCTGCGCCTGGTTCACGGCCACATCGCCCAGAGACAGAATGCCGACGAGCTGCTTGCTGCGGTTCACGACCGGCAGGCGCCGCACGCGCTGATCGCCCATGTTCTTGGCGACATGCGCCGTGTCCTCGTCGTCGAAGCAGTATTTCACGTCCGGCGTCATGACCGCGTGCACCGGCGTTTCCGGGCCGAGGCCGCGAGCGACCGCCCTGAGCGCAATATCCCGGTCGGTGATCATGCCGACGAGGCGATCGTCGTCGCCCACGGGCAGAACACCGAAGTCATGCTCGGCCATCAGCAACGCGGCGTCGGCGATCGTATGGTCCGGCCGGGCGATGGCCACGTTCGGGGTCATGGTTTCGCGTACTTTCATCGATGATCCTCCTTCGATTGCGAGGTGCGGCTGGAATTTTTGCCAAAGCGCTGCGAGCGCTCGTTCCCACGCTTTCCGCGCGGACTACCTTCATGGGCTAACGTCGGGTATGGGCTGATGTTCCCTCTACGGCAGGGTCAGGCGGCACAGGCCCCGAAATTCGGGAAAAATGTCGCTCGTCTGTGCTGAACTCCGTCCGGCCGTTGACGCCTTGGAGCGAGGTCCATAGGTTCGCCACCTGTCCGAGGTCTGAAAGAGAGGGTGGCGCCTGCTGCGCCGCCGCAAGCCGCCATGAGCATTCCGAATACGCCGCTCGGGATCGATCCCGACGAGATCGCCGTTGCCCACGCCTGCCGCGCCTGGCCCTTCGAGGAGGCGCGCCGCCTGATCGCCCGCCTCGACCGGCTGAAACGCGATCCCGAAACGCCCGTGCTGTTCGAGACCGGCTACGGCCCCTCGGGCCTGCCGCACATCGGTACGTTCGGCGAGGTCGCGCGCACGAGCATGGTGCGCCACGCTTTCGAGGTGCTGACCGAGGGGCGCCGCAAGACGCGGCTCGTGTGCTTCTCCGATGACATGGACGGCCTGCGCAAGGTGCCGGGCAACGTGCCGAACGGCGATCTGCTTGCGGCCAATCTCGAAAAACCGCTGACGAGCGTGCCCGATCCCTTCGGTACGCACGAGAGCTTTGCGCACCATAACAACGCGCGGCTCCGCTCATTCCTCGATCAGTTCGGCTTCGAGTACGAGTTCATGTCGGCGACCGCGACCTACAAGTCGGGGCTCATGGACGCGACGCTGCTCAAGATGCTCGATGTCTACGATCAGGTCATGGACATCATTCTGCCGACGCTCGGGCCGGAGCGGCGCGCGACCTATTCGCCCTTCCTGCCGGTCTCGCCGCGCACGGGCCGCGTGCTGCAGGTGCCGATGATCGAGCGCAATCCCAAGACCGGCACCGTCGTCTACGTCGATCCCGATACGGGCGAGAAGGTCGAGACCAAGGTCACGGGCGGCGCCGTCAAGTGCCAGTGGAAGGCGGATTGGGCGCTCCGCTGGATGGCGCTCGGCGTCGATTACGAGATGGCCGGCAAGGATCTCATCGACTCGGTGACGCTCTCCTCGAAGATCTGCCGCGCGCTCGGCGGCACGCCGCCCGAAGGCTTCAACTACGAGCTGTTCCTCGACGACTCGGGGCAGAAGATCTCCAAGACCAAGGGCAATGGCCTCTCCATCGAGGAGTGGCTGACGTACGCGAGCCCGGAGAGCCTGTCGCTCTTCATGTACCAGAAGCCGAAGACGGCGAAGCGGCTCTACTTCGACGTCATTCCGCGCGCCGTCGACGAATATCTCACGTTCCTCGCGAAGTTCCCCGCGGAAGCACCGAAGCAGCGGCTCGACAATCCCGTCTGGCATATTCACTCGGGCCATCCGCCGGCTGCCGAGCTGCCGATCTCGTTCGCGCTGCTGCTCAACCTCGTCTCGGCGTCGAACGCGCACGATGCGGGCGTGCTGTGGGGCTTCATCAAGCGCCATGTGCCCGGCGCGAGCCCCGAGCGCTATCCGCTCCTCGATAAGCTCGTCGGCTATGCCGTGCGCTACTACGAGGACTTCGTGAAGCCGGAGAAGAAGTTTCGCGAGCCGACGTCGGCCGAGGCGGCGGCCCTTGCGGCCCTCGATGCGGCACTCGCCGAAGCACCGGCCGATGCCGATGCGGAAACCCTGCAGAATATCGTCTACGAAGCAGGCAAGGCGAACGGCTACGACAAGGACACGCTTCGCGACTGGTTCCGCGCCATCTACGAAGTGCTGCTCGGCCAATCGCAGGGGCCGCGCTTCGGCTCCTTCATCGCCCTCTACGGCATTCGCGAAACGCGGCAGCTCATTGCCGATGGCCTGGCCGGTCGCCTGCGCGCGGCCTGACACCTTACCTCGTGGCAGCCGCCCGCATCGGCGGCTGCCAGCCGTGCTTTCCGCATGCGCAAACTCCCCCTGCCCACATTCCCGATTATCGTGTTAGGCTCGCATCATAAGCCCGCTGAACGGGCACTGATTCGTCCGTCGTTCCGGCGGGGAAACGGACCCGGAGGGCTGGAGGCATGGCCTGGAGGCGAAGCTCTTTCGCCCTGGGCCCTGACCAGAAATGGAGGGGCTATGAAAACGATCCTCGTGCCATGTGATCAAAGCGACAGTATGCCGTCCGTGCTGGCGGCTGCGGATCTCCTTGCAGGCAAGTTCGAGAGCCTGATCGAGGGCATCGCGCTGCGCCCGGTGCACGTCGAGATCGTCGCGCCGGATCCGATCGTGGCCGTGACGTTTCCGCCCGCGGACTGGAACGACGGCGGTTACGTCTCCAAGGCCCGCGAGAGCTTCGACAGCTACTTCGCTGGCCGCCAGACCCCGCGGCGGCGCTGGAAGGCGGGCGCCTCCGTCGACGATGCTGGGCTTGGCTCGCTCTCGCGCGTCTACGACATCACCGTTCTGGGCCGGCCGACGGCGGAGGCCACCGGTCCGCGCATGACCACCCTTGAGGGCGTGCTGTTCGAGAGCGGCCGCCCCGTGCTCATCGCGCCGCCGAAGCCGGTCGCATCGTTCGGCGATACGATCGTCATCTCCTGGAACCGCTCGACGGAGCAGGCGCGCACCAATGCCGATGCGCTGCCGCTTCTCAAACTCGCCAAGACGGTCGTCGTGCTCACCATCGAAGGCATCACGGTGCCCGGCCCATCGGGCGAGCAGTGCTGCGACTGGCTCGCAGGGCACGGCATCAATGCACGCGAGCTGACGCTCGGCCTCGGAGGCCGCAAGCCCGGCGATGCGCTGATGGAGGAGGCGATGAAGCTCGGCGCCGACCTCATCATCAAGGGTGCCTATACGCAGAGCCGGCTGCGCCATATGATTTTCGGCGGCGCGACGAGCCACCTGCTCGCGCACGCGCAGATTCCCGTGCTCATGGCGCATTGAGGGGCACGGCGCCGATACATTGACTGTGATGGATTGCGGAGGAAGGTCGAGTCATGAATTGGCGCGCGGCACTTCTCGGCTTCCTGGCGCTCTCGTGTTCGCCGGCTCTTGCGCAGGATCCGCTCAAGACGGATGGAGACAAGTACAAGCTCAAGTTCGAAAACGACAAGGTGCGCGTTCTCGAATACCGCGACCTTCCGGGGCAGGTGACGAAGCAGCACTACCATCCTGCGTTCGTTCTCTATGCGCTAGGGCCATTCAAGCGCACGATAACGCTGCCGGATGGCAAGGTTCTTACGCGCGAGTTCAAGGCGGGCGACGTCCTGTACTCCGATGGGCAGACGCACATCGGCGCCAATGTCGGCTACACGCCGACGCACGTGATCATCGTCGAGCTCAAATGAAACGGGCCGGAAGCGGTGAGCTTCCAGCCCCTTCGTCAGTTGCGAGGATGCAGCGCGTTACTTCGGCTTCCACTCCTTGGCGGCCTTGATCACGGCGGCCTGGTCGAATTTGTTCACGTCGTCGAGCAGTGAATTGTCGAGGGCGTCCTCCGCGGAAGCCTTCTCCTTGACGGTGCCGTTCGCGAGCAGCCAGTCGAAATAGGCCTGGTAGTTCGAGACGAGGTTCTCGCCCCACTTCTTCGCGCCGACCGACTCGAGACGCCACGATACCGCGCGCGCATTGAGCGTCGAGATATCCTGCTTGAGAGCGGTCGCCTCGTCCTTGCTGGTCGACTTGGTCTGCGGCCACATATCCCAAAGGATGCGGATCGCTGCTTCCGGGTTGTTGAGCGCGAACAGCGTGCCCATAGCGTAGCCCTGGGCGATCGCGACGGCTTCCTTGCGCTTGTCCTTCAGCGTGCTCTCGAGCGCGATGAAGCCGTTCGAGGGGAATTTGTCGATCGAGGGATGCTTCAGGCGGCGGAGCTTCACGCCGGCATTCTCGACGAGCGCGTACTGCGTGTCGAACTGCGAGAGGGCGTCCACGGAGCCGTTACGCATGAGCGCCGCGGTCTGCCCGGCTTCGCCCGCGACGACGACCGAGATGTCCTTGTCGGGGTCCATGCCCTCTTCCTTGGCCAGCGCGCGGACGATGATCGCGCTTGCCGAGGCCATGCCGATGACGCCGATCTTCTTGCCCTTGAGATCCTTCATGCTCTCGATTTTGCTCTCGGCAGGAACGGCGAGGCCGTAGATGTTGCCGAGGTAGGCTGTGTAGTACGTCTTGATCTTCGCGCCCTGCGCACGCATCACGATGACGGGCTCGACGGACGGCAGCGCGAGCAGCGTCTCGCCGGTCGCGACGAACTTGGCGCAATCGCCCGATCCGGGCAGCGGCACCAGCTCAACCTTCACGCCCATCTTCTCATACCAGCCCATCTTGGTGGCGATGGCGAAAGGTGCTGCCGCCGAGCTGATCGTGCGGGCGCACCAGCCGACGCGCACGGTCGTCTGCGCTTCAGCGGCGGTGACCGCGAGCAGGCTGCCGAGGCCTGCCACGCCGGCAGCCAATGCTAGAACTCTCTTCATACCGAACCTCCCTTCTGTGACGTGTTTGACGTTTCTTCGCCCGTGTTGACCGTCTCCCAGAACAGCAGGCGGCGACGGGCCAGCGCAACGATGCCGTTCAGCACCAGGCCGAGCAGCGACAGGATCAGCAGGATCGAGAATTGCCCTGCCACATCCATGTTGAAGTTCATGCTCTGGATCAGCATGCCGAGGCCTCTCTCGGCACCGACGAACTCCGCGACGATCGCGCCGATGAGCGCGAAGATCATCGCGATCTCGAGGCCCGCGAAGATGTACGGCAGCGCGTTCGGAAGCTGCAGCATGAAGAAGATTTGCGTGCGCGAGGCGGCCAGCGACCGCATGAGATTGATGCGGTCCTCTTCCGCCGAGCGCAGACCGACGATCGTGTTCACCATCAGGGGGAAGAACGCGACGAGTGCCGCGTTGATGACCTTCGACGTGAGCCCGAGGCCGAACCACACGATGATCAGCGGCGCGAGCGCCACCTTCGGCATGGCCTGAAACATGACGATGAACGGATAGAGGAAGTATTCGACCTTGCGGCTCAGCGCGACGACCGTACCGAGGATGAAGGCGAGAATGGTGCCGACGAGGAAGCCGAGCAGCGTCTCGGTGAGCGTGACCCAGAAATGGATCGGATAGACGTTGGTCATGATGCCATTGTACATGGCGCGGAAGATGCTCGACGGCGGCGGCAGGATGTACTCGGGGACGCCGGTGAGATCGACCAGGAACTCCCACACGGCAAGCACGGCCGCGATCAGGAGCAGTCTCAGAGCGAAGTTTTTTGGGCCACCCATCAGTCCAGCCCTCCATCGGCATTGAGCGCGACGCGGATGCGCTTCACGTAGGCACCAAACTTCTCCGTATTCATGACGTCGAGCGGCCGCGGCCGCGGCAGGTCCACGTCGAACACGTCGCCTATCTTGCCGGGACGTGCCGTCATCACGATCACGCGGTCGGCAAGGTAGACCGCCTCCGAGGTCGAGTGCGTAATGAAGAGGATGGTCTTGCCGCTTTCCATCCAGATGCGCTGGAGCTCGACATTCATCGTCTCGCGCGTCATGGCGTCGAGGGCGCCGAACGGCTCGTCCATGAGCAGGATTGCGGGATCATGAATGAGGGCGCGGATGATGCCGACGCGCTGCTGCATGCCCCCGGACAGCTCGCGCGGATAGCGATTTTCGAACCCTTCCAATCCGACGAGGCGGATGAGGTCCATGGCGCGCGCGCGCATCTTCTCCTTGTCGAGGCCCTGCACGTCGGCGGGCAGCAGCACGTTCCCGAGGACGGTCCGCCAGGGAAAGAGCACGGGTGTCTGGAATACGACGCCGATATCGCGTCGCGCGCCCTTGATCGGCGTGCCGTTGAGGCTGGCCTGCCCTTCGCTAGGGGGCAGCAGGCCCGCCAGGATCTTCAGCAAGGTCGACTTGCCGCAACCCGACGGGCCGACGATCGAGATGAACTCCTTGTCGGCGATCGAGAAGCTGATGTCGGAAAGTGCAAGGACGCCGCTCGCTCCCGAGCCGTAGGTGAGCGAGAGCCGATCGACGGCAATGACGTCTTTGGCGCCCCGCAACGGCTGAGCAGCCGCGCGGGCGGCACCGTTCATTTCATTCAATTGCGTTCCTCCCGAGAACGGCAAGCTGCGCCGGTGGCGTGCTTTGCTTTTTATCGGCCCGGACGCAGCATACGGATCCACGCCGAGCCTTTTTGATGTGCTGTGCTCGTTGTACGCAAAATGGGGGGGCTGGCAAGGGGCAATGAGTTCGCAGGGCAGGGGCCGAATTAAAATGGTTGATGCCGCGGCGCCGATGCGCGGATCATGGGTGCTCGCCGAATGCGCACCACGAAATTCGAGGAAAGCCGCTGCACATGTCCAATGACTTCGCCTGGCTCGGTGCTGCCGAGATCGCCGCTCTCATCCGCGACCGCAAGGCTTCCGCGCTCGAGGTCATGCAGGCGACACTCGCGCGCGCGGAGAAAGCGCAGGCCGCGCTCAATTGCTTCATCACCATCTGCGCCGATGATGCGCTGCGCGATGCCAAGGCCGCGGACGAGGCCAGCGCGCGCGGCGATCAGGTCGGACCGCTGCACGGTGTGCCGCTGCATGTGAAGGATCTCGTAAATACGAAGGGCGTGCGCACGACATTCGCCTCGCACATGTACGCCGACAACGTTCCCGCGGCCGATGCGGTCTCCGTCGCTCGGCTCAAGGCGGCCGGCGCCATCCTCATGGGCAAGACGACGACGCCCGAGTTCGGGCACATGCCTTTCACTGAAGCGCCGCTGTTCGGGCGCACCTGCAATCCCTACGATGCGAGCCGCACGTGTGGCGGCTCATCGGGCGGCGCGGCGGCGGCGATTGCTTCGGGCGTCGGCCCGCTCGCGATCGCGACGGATGCCGGCGGCTCGACGCGCATTCCGGCGGCGTGTTGCGGCGTCGTCGGCTTCAAGCAGTCGCTCGGCCTCGTGCCGCACGACATGGCGCCCGATACGTTCGGCAACATGTCCTACATCACGCCGACGACGCGCACGGTGATGGACACAGCACTCATGCTCGAGGCCATGGGCGGCGCCGATCCGAGCGACATTCACTCGTTCGGCGCGTCGACGGAAGGGCTCGTCGCAGCCGCGCGCGGAGAGGGCACACTCGACGGCGTGCGCATTGGATGGCGGCCTTATGTCGGCAACACTATCGTTGACAGCGAGGTGCTCGCGCGCTGCGATCAGGTCGCGGATGCGCTCGGCGATCTCGGCGCCATCGTCGAGCCCATGGGCGATGACATGGAGCCGACCGAGCCCATGTGGCTCGTGGTCTCGACGGCGCTCTGGAACGCGCGCTTCGCCGACCAGCTCCCGAAATGGCGCGACAAGATGAGCCCGACACTCGTGCGCCAGATGGCCGGCGGCGGCCAGCACACGGCCGAGATGCTCGCGCGCGCCAATCTCCAGCGCACGGCCATCTATCGCAAGGTGCAGGGCTGGTTCGATCGCTACGACATCATCCTGACGCCGACGCTCTCGCGCACGGCGCTGCCGATCCGGGAGAAGTTGTTCGATCCGATCGAGATCGAAGGGAAGAGCGCAGGTTCCATCCGCAAAGCCTGGTACCCGTACACGCATCCTTTCAATCTCACGGGCAATCCCGCCGTCACGCTGCCCGCGGGCCTGCATTCGGACGGGCTGCCGATGGCGATCCAGCTCATCGGGCGACGCGGTGCGGACGCCGCGTTGCTGCGCGCGGCGGCGATCTTCGAGCGCGCGCATCCGTGGGATGAGTACCGGCCTTCTTTATTTTAGTGCCGCGGGCTGCTGGGAAGAGGTGCTGACGCATTCCGCCGTGGTGCTATGCCCGCGGGGGGGGAGGCTCTGAGATCGCCGCGAGCGCCGACAGGTCCCTTCTCCCCGCGCTTGCGGGGAGAAGGTTAGGATGAGGGGCGGGAGCTTGCGCAGCTGTTGGCGTATGCCGCTGCCCCTCACCCTGACCCTCTCCCGCAAGCGGGGAGAGGGAGAAGAGGGGCACTAGCCGCTCGCTCCAAGTTTCAAAAAGACGGGGGTTCCGGGGGGCCCCCGGTCGGGGTGT
>JAEWIJ010000096.1 GCA_023387235.1 Pseudomonadota bacterium | reverse complement strand
CACGATGGCGAGACGCCGGCCCTGGCGGTCGTGCGTCCTGAGGCGCGGCGGGTATTCGTTGGCGAGCCGGCCGCGATCGAAGGCCTCGCGGCTGCCGAACGCGGCGCCGAGATCGTGAAGTGCGGCGGCAGCATCCGGCGCATGGCGCGCGACCGCATCCCGCAAGGGTGCATCGTCCGCGAAAAGATTGCGACCTTCGAACGGGGGCGACTGGTTGGTCACCTCGTGCGTCGAAAAAAGTGCGGGCATGGTGGCCTCCCCGCAATGGCGTCGGCAGGAGCCTCGCACCCGTCCGCGCCGGCCGCAAGGGCAGGCGTCCGCGTCAGCGCGCCTTCGTTGCGAGGCAGCCCTTCAGGCAGCGCTGCAGCTCGGCGTCGCAGCGCGGAGAGCCCCGCGTGGAAATCCGGCACTGGTTGTGGCGCTGGCGGCAGAGGCTCGCGCAGGAGGCCTCGGCAATGACGAACGGCGCCTCGTCGGCCGGCGCCGCTGAGGGCGGCCGCGGCGACTCGGCGATCGCCGTCGATGGCAGCAGGAGGAGGAAGGCGGCAATCAGCGCGGCGCGTCTCATCAGTCAGCCTGTTCTGGGGCACACCCACCAAGTAGGGCGTCGCCCATAACTATGCCAGCGGCATCGGGGTCGGGAGCAAAAGGTCTTGAGCAGGTCCTGGAAATTTGTGGCGCCGATGCACGCCTGCACCTTGGGCGGGAGCGCGCAGCATGAGTTGAATGGCTGGCCCCGAGGCCCGCGGACGGGCGCCGGAGACTTGGCAACGCAGCCTCGAATGATCGGTGACGCAAGACTTTGGAGCCGTTCGCGCACCCTATGAGAAGTGCCATGAATGCAGGCTGAACTGCCCTCTATTCGCGCCGGGATCGAAACGCGCGGGAGAGGGTTTGCACAGGGTCGATCGAGGCGTGCTGAAGGGGGCTTGCGGAACAACCCTAGAACATCTATGGTGTTCCCTGTTTGTACGTTCGTGTCGTCGTACTGCAGGTGTTGGATTGCCGCGGTGTGCGGTTCCCAGGCGGACGCCGTACCGGCATTGGAATGGAGAGCTCATGCTGACCGCGAAGCAGAAGGAATTGCTCCTGCTCATTCATCATCGCGTGCAGGATACGGGTGTCCCCCCCTCGTTCGAGGAGATGAAGGAGGCGCTCGACCTCAAATCGAAGTCGGGGATCCATCGGCTGATCACGGCGCTCGAGGAGCGCGGCTTCATCAGGCGGCTGCCGCATCGCGCGCGCGCCCTCGAGATCGTCAAGCTGCCCGAGGCTCTTCTGGAGGAGGTCTCGGCGCCGCCCCAGCGGCCGGCCTTCAGGCCACAGGTCATCGAAGGCGGGCGGAGCAGCAGCTTCGGCGCGCCGCCGTCGCTGCCACCGACCGAGGCGGGCATGGCCGTGCCGATGATGGGGCGCATTGCGGCTGGCGTGCCGATCAGCGCCATCCAGGACCATAGCCAGGACGTGCTCTGCCCGCCCGACATGATCGGTTCCGGCGAGCATTTCGCGCTCGAGGTGGTCGGAGATTCCATGATCGACGCCGGCATTCACGATGGCGATACGGTCATCGTCCGGCGCGCCGACACGGCCCGCGACGGCGAGATCGTCGTCGCGCTGGTCGAGAAGGAGGAGGCGACGCTGAAGCGCATCTTCCGGCAGGGCGGGGAGGTGCTGCTCGAGGCGGCCAATCCGAACTACGAGACACGGCACTTCGGGCCTGATCAGGTGGAGGTGCAGGGACGCCTCGTGGGCTTGATCCGGCGCTACTGAGCGCGCAAGGTGATGCGGCGGTCGCGCGCCGCCGTGAGCCACCGGGGAAGTTGCATCATGAGTGATCTGCCGAAGTCGGTCCGCATCAACGAGGAGGGCCCGCGCGAGGGCTTCCAGATCGAGAAAGGGCCGATCCCGACGGCGCGCAAGATCGCTCTGATCGACAGCCTGTCGGAGACGGGCCTCCGGCAGATCCAGTGCGTGTCGTTCGTCAATCCGAAGAATGTGCCCGGCTGGGCCGATGCCGAGGCCGTCACCGCCGGCTTCGGGGAGCGCGAGGGCGTGAGCTACACATGCCTGTGGCTCAACGACAAGGGTTTCGAGCGGGCCATGGCCTCCGGCCGCTACGACATGGCGGGCCGCATCTCGCTCACGGCCTCGGAAACGTTCGTCAAGCGCAACCAGAACCGCACGCTCAAGGAGAACTACGACGCGCAGTCGGCCTCGATCGCGCTCTACAAGGGCCATGGCCTCGCCGTAGAGAAGGCCTCGATCATGGCGGCCTTCGGCTGCAACTTCGAGGGTGACATGCCGACCGAGCGGCTGCTCGGCTTCGTCGGGCAGATCTTCGAGATCGCCGCCGCTCATGACCTGAAGATCAAGACGCTGTCGCTTGCCGATACCATGGCCTGGGCGACACCGGCGACGATCAAGCGCCTCGTTGGCGGTGTGCGGGGGCGGTGGCCGGACCTCGAGCTGGCGCTGCATCTCCACGATACGCGCGGCATGGGGCTCGCCAATGCCTATGCCGGGCTCGAGATGGGCGTGGCGATCTACGACGCGGCCGTTGCCGGGCTCGGCGGCTGCCCCTTCGCGGCGCACAAGAGCGCGGCAGGGAACGTGTGCACCGAGGATCTCGTTTTCATGTGTGAGGAGATGGGCATCGCGACCGGCGTGAATCTTGAGCGGCTAGTCGAGACGGCGCTCCTCGCCGAGGATGTCGTGGGCCATCCGCTACCGGGCTCGGTAAAGGGCGGCGGCACGCTGCAGCGGCTGCGCTCGCAAATCCGTGCCGCAAAGGCTGCGTGATCAAGCCCCCTGCCGCAGGGCGGCTATGCGGGGCGTAACCGAGGTGCGATGGGCATCCGTCGCGGGCGCGCCGTGGCGCCATGCATCCATGGCCTTGCTGCGCCGGATGCAAGGGCCCACAATATGGAGAACAGAATGCGGCCAACTGTAATCGGTGAACGCGGCCAAGGATGCCCGGCGCGACCACCGTGCCACGATGAACACGACATGAGCTGGAAATGACCCCGATCTCTGCTCTGCAAAAGACCGCTGAGGCTCTCATGGCCAAGGCCGCGATCGAGATCCCGGACGACTATCTGGGCGGCCTGCGCCAGTGCGCGAACACCGAGAAGGGGGACCTGTCGTCGTTCGTCATCCAGGCCATGCTCGACAACTACGAGGCCGCGAAGGAAGACCGCCGCGCCATGTGCGGCGATACGGGCGTGCCGCGCTGGTACGTGAAGATGGGCAACGAGGCACGCGTCGAGGGCGGGCCGGTGGCGCTCGAGAACGCGCTGCGCCGGGCGACAGCTAATGCGACGCAATCCATCCCTCTGAGGCCCAACCGCGTGCACCCGCTCTGGCGCACGGACCATGACAACAACTGTGGTATCGGCGCCCCTGAGATCGAGTATTCGTTCCATCCCGAGGGCGACTGGATCGACCTGACGACCGTGCACAAGGGCGGTCTCTTCGGCACCGACTACCGGATGCTTTTCCCGGGCGACGGCATCGACGGCATCAAGCGCTTCTACCTCGACACGCTGATCGCATTCGGCAAGCGCGGTCTCGCCTGCCAGCCGGCTATCGTCGGCGTGGGTCTCGGCGGCTCGAAGGACATCTCCGTCGTGCTCGGCAAGCAGGCTGCGTGCCTGCGCACGGTCGGCGACCGCAATCCCGATCCGAAGATTGCGGTGCTCGAGGAGGAGCTGAAGGAGATCGGCAACTCGATTGGCATGGGCGCCATGGGCTTCATGGGCTCGAGCATGGTCGTCGATTGCCACATCGAGGTCGGCTACTGTCACACGGGCGGCATGCCCATGAGCGTGCACATGTTCTGCCTCTCGTCGCGCCGCGCGACTGCCCGCATCTTCCCCGACGGACGCGCGGAGTTCCGCACCGATCCTGTCTGGTTCACGGACTACATGCGCCGCAGCGGTGTCGAGTGGGAGGGCACACCAGCCGAGCGTCCGCAGGCGGCGGAATAGGTCCAGGGCACAATATCCTCAGGGCGCACCGGCTTTCGGCGCGGCCGTCTGATCCAGGATCCACTGGAGAAATGGCGGCGCGCCGCTGGCGACGTCGAGGACCACCAGCGCCGGGTTCTCGTACGGGTGCAGGCTGCGCACGGTCCGCATGATCGGTTCGGCGAGGCCCGCACGCGACTTGATGATCATCGCGCATTCCTCGTCCTGCTGGCGCCTGCCTTCCCAGATGTAGATCGAGACCATCCCGGGCAGGATGTTGACGCAGGCGGCGAGCCCGTCATCGACGAGGCGGCCGCCGATCCGCTCCGCCTCCGCCCGCGAGGGGAAGGTCGCATATACCAGGATTGGCGCATCTTTTACCAGAATAGGTCTATCCTGTTCCATTGCTTGCGCCCGCCTTCCCGCGCCCTCTAAAGTGCGCCGCGCGCCCTTCTTGCCGCTGCCGGCATGGTAGAAGTCTTGGCGCGTGGATGGAAGCCGATGGCCGCGAGCGCCCCGAAATTCGAGCGGATTGCCTTTGTGGCGAGCGACGTTGCCGAGGCGAAAAGCGCGCTCGACCGCCTTGCCGCGCGTTACGGCAATGCCGCGCCGGGCGAGGCCGACGCGATCGTCGCGCTCGGCGGCGACGGCCTCATGCTGCAGACCCTGCACCGTTTCATGCGCGACCGCATACCGATCTACGGCATGAACCGCGGCTCGGTCGGCTTCCTCATGAACGAGTTCAGCGAGAGCGATCTCATCGGGCGCCTCGAGCGAGCGGTGGTGACGTGCATCCATCCTCTCGCCATGACGGCCGTCGACGCAATGGGGCAGCGTCATCAGGGTCTCGCCATCAACGAGGTGGCCCTCTTCCGCCAGACGCATCAGGCGGCGAAGCTCGCGCTGTCGGTGAACGGCCAGGAGCGTCTGCAGGAGCTGATCTGCGACGGCGTGCTGGTCGCGACGCCGGCCGGTTCCACGGCATACAACCTCTCGGCCTATGGGCCGATCATCCCGATCAATGCCCAGCTCCTGGCGGTCACGCCGATCAGCCCGTTCCGCCCGCGGCGCTGGCGCGGCGCCCTCATCGCCAATTCGGCGCGCATCGGCATCGCGATCCAGGAGCCCGAGAAGCGGCCGGTGAGCGCGGTCGCCGACAACGTCGAGTTTCGTTCCGTCGTCGAGGTCGAGATCTCGCAGGCATCGGACATCGACCTCTACATGATGTTCGATCCTGGCCATGATCTCGATGAGCGCATTTTATCGGAGCAGTTTCGCTATTGATCGTGCTGGTGGCGCGTCGATCGCGAGGCTCTAATGCGGAGCGCGCTCAGGCTTCAGCATTAAGCAAGGAATTAGGAACGAATTCCTGCAGCTTGCCGCGCGTGCCGGCGCACGCCATTGCAAGCCGGCACAAGAATGATTCGGGACGGAGACACCCATGGCGGGACTGTACTTCGAGGAGTTCGAGATAGGGCGCGTGTTCGAGCATGCGATCACGCGAACCGTCACGGAAATGGACAACATGATGTTCTCCTGCCTGACGCTCAATACGCAGCCCCTCCACATCGATCATCACTTCGCCGCGAGCACCGAGTGGGGCAAGCCGCTCGTCAACAGTCTCTTCACCCTCGGGCTGATGATCGGCATCTCCGTCGCCGACACTACGCTCGGCACGACGATCGGCAACCTCGGCATGACCGACGTGCGCTTCCCGCATCCGGTTTTTCACGGTGACACGCTGCGTGTGACGACGGAGATCGTCTCCATGCGCGAGAGCAGCTCGCGTCCGGATGCCGGCATCGTCGAGTTCCTCCACCGCGCCTACAACCAGGACGGCGCGCTCGTCGCGGAGTGTCGCCGCGCGGGCTTCATGCGCAAGACGCCGGCGGCCGCGTAAAGTCCACTCCAGGGCTGGATCGCCGGTACGCGGAGAGCTATACGAGCCTCGCATCGTGGCGCGCGTCGCCGGATCATCATTTGCGTCGAGGAGAGGCTCATGCGCTCGCTGCTTTTCGTTCCCGGCGACAGCGAAAGAAAGCTCGCCAAGGCCTTGGCGAGCGGCGCCGACGCGCTGATCCTCGATCTTGAGGATTCCGTTTCACCGGACAATCGCCCCGCGGCCCGCGCGCTCAGTGCGGCCTTCGTGCGTGAGACACGATCGGGCGCGAACGCGCCGCTCCTCTATGTGCGCATCAATCCGATCGACGGCAGCGATTGGGAAGCGGATCTGGAGGCGGTCATGCCGGCGAGGCCGGACGGCCTCATCATGCCGAAGCCGAATTCGGGCGAGGACGTGCATCGCCTGTCCATCGCGATTGGCCACGCGGAGAGCGAGGCCGGCATCACGTCGGGCGCGACGCGTATTCTGCCGATCGTGACCGAGACGCCGATCTCCGTGCTGAACCTGCGCTCGTACGTCGGTGCCAGCACGCGCATGATCGGCATGAGTTGGGGTGCCGAGGATCTCGGCGCGGTCGTCGGCTCGCTCGCGAACCGCGATGCGAGCGGGCAGTTCACGTCGCCCTATCGTCTCGTTCGCGATCTCTGTCTCATCACGGCCGCGGCGGCGAACGTCGAGCCGATCGACACGGTGTACGTGGATTTCCGCAATCGCGAGGGCCTTGAAGCAGAAACGCGCGAGGCGCGACGCGACGGGTTCACGGGCAAGATGGCCATCCATCCTGATCAAGTCGGACCGATCAACGCCGTCTTCACGCCAACCGACGCGGAGGTCGCGCACGCGCGCGCGGTCGTTGCCGCGTTCGCTGGCGCGGCCGGTGTCGCGAGCCTCGACGGCAAGATGCTCGACAAGCCGCATCTCGTGCTCGCGGAGAAAGTCATCGCACGCGCGAAGGCGGCGGGGGTGATTTCATAGAAGCTCGCTTCGCGAGTGGGGCTTTCGCCCCACGCCCCAACAGGGAGGGACACCCTCCCTGCCCCTCCCG
>JAEWIJ010000197.1 GCA_023387235.1 Pseudomonadota bacterium | reverse complement strand
ACGGCCGTCATGCGAAAGATCGTGGCACTCGCCAACACGCTGCTGACCGAAAATCGTCCCTGGCTTCCCGAGGCGCCCAAAACACCTTGACCGCCATCACAGATGCTCATCCTAACCTTCTCCCCGTAAGGACGGGGAGAAGGGATATGTTTGGCTCGCGGCGAAGGGATAGCTGCCCTGTCCATGCGTTCGCGTGTCTGGACAAGCGGCGCGCAATTTGCGCGAATGAGGCCCACCGCCTCCCGCGCCCGCGTCGAGGCCCATAAGACGAAACCCCAGGAGGAAGCCATGGCCGCAGGCAAGGTGACGGTACGCAATCCCGCGCGCGAGCGCCTTCAGAAGGGCGAGCTTGCGCTTGGCATCGGCCTCCGGCAGGCGCGTACCGTCGACATCGCGCCGATTATGCTTCAGGCCGGCTATGATTGGCTCTTCATAGACCTCGAGCACAATTCGATGACGCTCGACATGGCCGTGCAGATCTCGGTCGCCGCCAACGCGGCTGGCATTTCGCCGATCGTGCGCGTGCCGAACGGCCAGGACGACATGGCGACCCGCGTGCTCGACGGCGGCGCTTTCGGCATCGTCATGCCGCACGTCGATACGGCGGAGGAAGCGCGCACGGTCGTCGACCGGCTCAAGTATCCGCCGGTCGGGCACCGATCGATTGCCGGCGCCATGCCGCAGCTCGGCTTCGCCTCCCTCCCGCCGGCCGAAGCCAGCAAGCTCGTCAATGACAACATACTGATCGTCGTCATGCTCGAGACGCCGACGGCGATTGCCAACGCCGAGGCCATCGCAGCCGTGCCGGGGATCGATGTCCTGCTGATCGGCACGAGCGACCTGACGATGGAGATGGGACTGCCGGGCCAGCTCATGCATCCCGACGTCACGAAGGCCTACGAAACGGCCGCGGCCGGCTGCAAGAAGCACGGCAAATGGCTCGGCATGGGCGGCGTCTACACCGACGAAGGCATGTCGAAGTATGTCGGCCTCGGCGCGCGCTTCATTCTCGGCGGCAACGACCTGCCACTGCTCGTGCAGGCCGCTTCCGCGCGCGCGCAGTTTCTGCGCAAGTTCCAGTAGCCAGCAATAGCCGCGGTGCGGGGGGCGGATAGCACGTTTGGAGCCGGATGCCGGTCGCCGTGCGCGGCCGGCGCGTTTTGCCGTGCCGGAGCGCAGGCATGATCGGCGCAGCGACGGCGGGGATCATCGGGTTCTCGATCCTTGTCACCTCCTTCATTTCCGGCGTGTTCGGCATGGCCGGAGGCCTGATCCTCCTCGGCATCCTGCTCGTTTTTCTCGATGTTGCGCCGGCGATGGTCCTCTTTGGGATCATCCAGCTCGGCGCCAACGGATGGCGCGCCACGCTTTGGTGGCGGCTCGTCGAGTGGCACATCGTGCGGCGCTATCTGATCGGCGCGGGTACGGCCTTCGTTCTCATGCGCCTGATCGCGTTCATCCCGGACAAGGCCGTGGTCTACCTCATGCTCGGCTCGATCGTCTTCATCGTCGATCTGCTGCCGAAGAGCTTCACGCCCGACATCACGCGCCGCTGGGCGCCGCCCATTGCAGGGCTCGTCGTGATGACGCTGCAGCTCCTGGCGGGCGCTGCCGGTCACATCCTCGATCTCTTCTTCCAGAAGAGCCTGCTCGACCGCCGCGCCGTCGTGGCGACGAAGGCTGTGTGCCAGACATTCGGTCACGTCGCGCGCATCGCCTACTTCGGCACGTTCGCGGCTGCCTGGGATATGACGCTCCCCACGTGGCAGTACGTCGGCGCTGTCGCGCTCGCGATTGCAGGGACCTCGCTCGCCGCGAAGGTCCTCCTCGGCATGACCAATGAGGGCTTCCGACGCTGGAGCCGCTGGATCGTCGTCGGCATCAGCGTCGTCTATCTGGCGCGCGGCGTGTGGCTGCTTGCGACGGGCTCCTAGGGTACGATCGTCGAGAATAGGTAGGTGGCGAAGATCACGAGGTGGATCACGCCTTGAAGCACCGTCGTTCGACCGGTGCCGAGCGTCAGCGTCGCGATGAACAGCGTCAGCGCCAGCAGCGTCAGGCTCTTCATGTCGATGCCGAGCGAAAGCGGGATGCCGAGCATCACCGAAATGACGGCGACCGTCGGGATGGTGAGGCCGATGGTGGCCAGCGCCGAGCCGAGAGCAAGGTTGAGGCTGGTCTGAATGCGGTCGCGGCGTGCGGCGTTGAGGGCCGCAAGGCTCTCGGGAGCGAGAACAACGGCCGCGATCACGATGCCGACGACCGCGAGCGGCAGGCCCGCGCCGATGACTGCGCTTTCGACGGTCGGCGCAAGCCCCTTTGCCAGAAATACGACGGCAACAAGAGCGATCAGCAGGACGCCGAAGGCGCTCCAGGTGGCCGTGTTGTCGGGCGGGTCGAGATGGGAATCGTGTGTTTCGGGCTCGTCCTGCGGCAGGAAATAGTCGCGGTGGCGGACGGTCTGGACCATCACGAACGTGCCGTACAGAATGAGGGACTCGATCGCGAGGAAGATCAACTGCGCGTTGTTGTAGAACGGGCCGCTCTCCGATGTCCTCGGCACGACGAGAGCGAGGAACACCAGCGCCACGAGCACGCCGAGCGCGGCGCTCGCGCCCTGGAGGGTGAAGCGCTGTTCGACGTGGCGCACGCCGCCGACGAGGAGGCAGATGCCCACGATGCCATTCAGGATGATCATGATGGCGGCGAAGACGGTATCGCGCGCCAGTGTCGACGCGTCAGCACCGCCGGACAGCATGAGTGAAACGATCAGCGAGACCTCGATGACGGTCACCGCGATCGCCAGGACCAGCGTACCGAAGGGTTCGCCGACACGGTGAGCGACAACCTCGGCGTGGTGGACAGCGGCAATGACGGAACCGATGAGGACCGTTCCTGCGACGAATGAGCCGATGAAGCCCATCTTTGCCATGTTCACGAGAACGAGCACGACGCCCAGGACGGGCAGTGCGATCGACCAGAGGGGAAGAGCTGTCCGCCAGGACATCGAGGTTTGAGTGCTCATGGGCTCCTTGGAAAGACGATGCGTTGAGGGAAGGATGGTTCGCGATACAAGCGGTCCGTCTGCGGCATAAG